>JACSRF010000353.1 GCA_014879875.1 Anaerolinea sp. | reverse complement strand
CGTTGTCGTCACCGCGAAGATGAGATTTGTCAGTCAATCAGCGTAACTTATTTAATCCGCGTTCCTTACCCACGAAATTGACCATATGGAAACCAAACCTTGCTTCTCCAGCAGTGTGGTTTATAATGACCATTGTTCGTGCCGCGCGTCATTGCCCGGCTGCGGTTTTTTAACAGGAGGTGTACTTGATGGAGCCAGTCGAACTCACTCTTTGGTCAAGCCTCGTTCTTCCCCTGGTTCTTAACCAGGAACCACCCCCCGCCACCCTGCCCGGCGGCGGCCTGGCTCTGCTCAGCGCCGACACCGACCGTACCCAGGAATTCGTCTTCCAATCCGCCCGCCTGCCGGAAATTCGCGGCGCCAGTATGCACCTCGACGAACTCAACCGCGACAAGTTATTGGCGATCCTGACGGCAAAGGGGCTGCTAACGGGCTTCATTGCCCCCTTAGATGAAAAGGATGAGAAAGGATGTGTGGTATACGCCGGTGGCGGCAGCCTGTTAGCCCTGGTTCCGCTCAATCTGGCGGAAGAGCTTTGTCGGGAAATCGAGGCGCTCTACCCTCGCAAAACGGATATTGCCACGATAACGGCCGTCACCCTGCCCATCACCATCGCCCAGGCGCGCGGCCTGCATGCCCCCATCTCGCAGCCCACCGGCCTCACCGCCGCCGATCAAAAACGATTCGCTGCTGGCGTTCACGAAACGGCCGTGCAGCAGCTCATGGCCCAACAGGCCCTCGCCCTGCGCTATCGCAAACACGCGAAAACCAGCTTACCCCACGTCGAAACCGATCCCCACGCCCGCCAGTGCCAATCCTGCGGCCGTCGCCCTGCCAGTGACGTCTACACGTTCGCGAACGAACCAACCCGTTATTTTTGCCGGGTATGTGGCGAGAACGGCCGGATTGGACGGGCTAATAAAAGTTGGTGGAACGAGCAATTTGTGGATTGGGCCGAGAAAAATCATCGCGTCCGGCTCATCGCGCCCAAAGCCAACGACTTGCACGAAATTGGCAAAGTGTCCAACGGTTACATCGGTTACATCTATGCAGATGGCAACGGCATCGGCAAGCTGCTGGAGGTCAGCGATTCTCTGGCCGCTTACAGCCGGCTCTCGCAGAAATTAGATGACGCCACGCTAACGGCCGTCTACAGCGCCCTCTTCCAAAACCTCTACCAGCCCCAAACCGGCGACGTGCTGCCCTTTGAAATCATCACCATCGGCGGTGACGACGTGCTGCTCATCGTGCCCGCACACACGGCGCTGCCCGTCGCCCGCGACATCTGCGCCGGTTTTGGCGCGCAAATGGCCGACCTCGCGGTAGACAAGCAGCCGCCCCCCAGCATGTCCGCCGGCGTCGTCATCGCCCAAGACAGCAACCCCATCTACTTTATCCACGACCTGGCGCGCCAACTGCTGCAAAACGCCAAAAAGAACGCCCGGCAGCCCGGCGCGCACCTGGACTTTATGGCGCTCAAATCGCAAAGCACGCTGGCCACCAGCCTGCGCGACGTGCGTAAGTCCCCCTATCTGCAAGTCAACCATAAACTGATCAACGAGCGCTGCCTGCTCACTGCCCGCCCCTACGCCCTGGCCGACCTGGACAAATTGCTGCGCCACACCGCCGCCCTCAAGAACGTCAGTTTTGCTCCCGGCCAACTGCATCAGATGCGGCGCGAATTCCAAAACGGCCGTTTCCCCGCCATCTTCTACTACCTTTACCAGCGCACCCGCCTGTCGTCAGAACAGAGGCACACTCTACGCCAGATTGAAACCGATTGGGGCATGGTCGAACCGGATGGCGCACCCCCCTGGATCGCCCTGCCGGGACCCGCTGCCGACGGGTTCCAGGAGTTCACCACCCCCTGGCTAGACATGCTCGACCTGCGCGAATTCGTCGCCTGAGGAGAAAAATCTCGTGCTTGTAGACATTGACCTGAGAATCACCTTCCTGACCCCCTTCACCGTGGGGACCGGGGCCATGGGCGAAACCCAAACTAACAAGCCCACTATCAAGGACGCGCTCCAGCGCCCCATCATCCCCGGCTCGGCGCTGAAAGGCCGCCTGCGCCACACCTGCGAACGCCTGGCGCGCAGTCTGCTCAACGATGACGACGCCGTTTGCCACGCGCCAAATCCCGCCACCACCTGCCCCTTGGAAACCCAGGGGCAGGACCAATACTGCCTGGTCTGCCGTCTGTTCGGTTCACCGCGACGGCCGTCTTCTTTGCGTTTTACCGATTTACACTGGCTGGAACCGGTCACAGCCGCCCCCACGCTCATACGCAGCGGTGTCAGCATCAACCGCCGCCGCCGCGTTGCCGAACCGCAGCGCCTGTACGATCTGGAAGTGGTAGACCCGTTGGACGTTGTCTACCGCGGCCATATCACCGGCCACCTCAACGAAGACGAGGGGCAGGCGCTCATCGCCCTCTTGCTCGGCGGCCTGCACAGCCTCACCACTCTGGGCGGCGGCCGGGGCAGCGGTCTGGGGCGCTGCGCCATTCAGTCCCAAGCGCGCATAGACCGGCGGCTGGTAGATGAAGCGTGGCGGCGTGATGGGCTGCTGCGCTTACAAAACGGAGGGGTGAACTTATGGCGCTCATAACCTTTTCCTTCAGCCTGGCTGCACCGCTGCTGGCCGGCGAACCGCGCCAGGGCAATACCTATGCTTCCTATAACTTTGTGCCCGGCTCGGTGCTGCGCGGCGCAGTCGCCAATGTCTTGATGGCCGACTGGAGCCACGAACAGCGCCGCCAGCCTCACCCCGACCAGTGCCCCGACCCCGCCACCTGTCCCTTGTGCCGCGTATTTTACCCACAGGCGGACGACGGCCGTTTCCTCCCCTCGCCCCGTTTTTATGATTGTTACCCGGCCACCCTGGGCAGCCGCGCCGTCTACCCTTTTCCGCAGACGGCCCGCACCTGTAAGCGGCACGGCGGATTTTTGCGCGCGCAAAGCAATGAGGAGCGACATGGCATCATGGATACCCTGGTGCGCCAGGCGGCGGCCCATGAAGCGGCGCAAAGCGGGCAACCCCTGCCCTACGTCTACACCCTCACCTGCCCAACGTGCGGTGAAGCGCTGCAAACGCCGGAGGAAGGGTCATACGGCCGTTACGAAGAATATTTCTACACCGCCCGCCCGCTCAACCGCCGCTTCTCGCGCACGGCCATCAACCGGCGGCGGCACACCGCTCAACAGGGCCAACTCTTCACGCTCACCGTGATGGGCGAACAGATGCGCACCGACCTGCCAGAAGCGGGCGGCGAGCCGGAAGTGACCCGCTTGCTGGGCGTGGTAGACCCCGGCGCGGCCGACGCGGATTTGCTCAGAGAGGCGCTCAGTCAGGTGCGCTGGCTGGGCAGCAGCACAAGCCGGGGGCTGGGTCAACTGGCCGAGGTCAAAATTGAGCGCGCCGATCCTGACGGCATGGCCGCGGAGCCGTTGACGTTGGCCGCGTTTCAACAGCAGGTGGGCAGCGGCCGTTTCACCTTCGCGCCAGACATGGAACAAGATTTCGGCCACCGCCTGGCCGCCTTTAACCAGGCCATTGCCGCCGAACGCGCCTTTTACCGCGCCCTGGGCCTGGAACTTCTCAGCGGCGGCTGGTATTTCACCGTTGATCTGCTCAGCGACGCCTTTGCCCGCGCCGGCGGCCTGCCGACGCTGGCGCTGACGGCCGAGATGCTGGCGTTACCCGGCGCGGAATGTATCTTTATGGCCGCCGCAGCAGTCAACCGGGGTGGTTGGAACAATGCCTGGGGGCTGCCACAGCCGCGCTATCTGGGCATTCAGGCGGGCGGCGTGTACCTGTTCCGGGTAAACGGCCGTGATCCGCAAACCGTCCAGGCATTGTGGACTCGTCTGCAAACGCTGGAACAGGCAGGCATTGGTTATGAACGAGAACGCGGGGCCGGTCGCGTGTTCATCTGCGCCCCATTTCATCAGGAGGTAAACCCCAAATGAACACAACCATGCAGCGTGAACTCAGAATCAATCAGGCGATTGATGAGCAGCTAAACAGTATTCTCAAGCAAATGCAGGCATTGCTAGAAACCTCGCGCATCTGGGAAAGCAAAATGGAAGTGGGCCAGGTTCAAAATCTGCTGGCCGTCGCTCAGGAAACCGACAGCGTGGAAGTGGTGAAGAATTTCATCCGCTACCAGATTGGGCGGGACACAACCGGCTCTTCCTGGCGGCGGCGGGTGGGTACCGGGCCTGTCTTTGGCGAGCAAATCATCACGGAACTGGATAAGTTAGAAGGCATTGCCCGAACCCTGGTGGCGCAAGACGCCGTAGACTTGGAGATAGACCGCACCTGGATGAAGATGACCCGGCTTTACCTGGGGTATCTGCGCCGCTACTTCTATTATAAGAAGCGGGGCGCGGAATAAAGGAGGCACGGATGAAAACCAATGACTTTGCCCGTTTTCACGGCCGTTTGACCATTCACGGTACCTTGGAGCTGATCACGCCGCTGCGCATCGGCGCCGGCGGCAGTGATGACATGGGCGCGGCCGACATCACCGTCGTCAAGGATGCGCTGGGTTATCCCTACATCCCCGGCTCCTCTTTTAAGGGCGTTTTTCGTTCGCAGGTGGAAATGCTTCTGCGCACGCTTGATGATCGGCTGGCTTGCCTTTGTGTGACAGAACAAAGCGACCACACCTGCCCGACAACCCTTAGCCGTAAAAAACCGAAACCGCCATTGGGCGCGGAAGCAGAAGAGGAGCAGTTAAGCCCTTATGAAAAGCGCCTCAAGGAAGAATTTGCCGGTGATGAAGATGCCTTGTATTTAGAAGGCGCCTGCCGCGTCTGTCGCGTCTTTGGCTCCACCGGGCTGGCGGCCAAAGCGCTGGTTCCCGACCTCAAACTGGAGCCAGATGAACTGAGCGACGACGGCCAATGGTATGGGACGTACCAGGTGCGGCATGGCGTTTCCATTGATCGGGACACCGAAACGGCCGCCGACGGCCGTTTATACACCACCGAAGCCGTACCGGCCGGCACGCGCTTCCACTGCGAAGTCATCGTCGAGAATGGCAGCGACGCCGATCAGGGATTGGTTTTGTTGGGGCTGCGGGCGTTTGAGAAGAAGCTGGTTACATTGGGCGGCGGTTCCAGCCGTGGCCTGGGGCAGGTGCAGCTCACCATCACCGACTGCCAGGAAATCCCCGGCAGCGGCGCCGGGCTGATTGACTTTCTGGTCAGCGGCGCCAGCCAACCGGTGGACGAATCAGCCCGCCTGGGCAAAATCAGCGCGCTGCGCGACGAGCTGCGCCACGAATGGGGGGTGCAAGATGCATAAACGACGCTTTAACGAATTCACGCTCTCCTTCACCATCCGGCCACAAGGGCCGCTGCTCATCAAGTCCGGCCAGGAAAGCGGCGCGGACCCCACGCTGCTGGACATGAATTTTGTGCGCACCCATCACGGCCGTTTAGGGGACAGCACCGTTTACCTGCCCGGCTCCAGCCTCAAAGGCACGCTGCGCAGTTATGCGGAAAAAGTCGCCCGCACCCTGGGCGAAGAACGAGGCGCGCATTTCCCACCCTTTAGCTGCAATCCGTTGGGTTCCAGCGCAAAACGCGGCCGTGATGATTACTACTGCGGCAAATATCTGGACAAGAAGGGCGAGCAGACCGACAAACACCGCCTGGCCTGTCCGATTTGCCGCACCTTTGGGCATACCTCGCTGGCCGCGCACCTGCGCCTGAGCGACGCCTACCCGCTGGACCCCCTTCAGCCGGAGATGATGACCTGGTACAACGAAGCCAACGCTACCGAAGAGCGGGACGGCGTGGCGATTGATCGCGTGTCCGGGGCGGTCGCTGTGGGGCCGTTTAATCTGGAAGTTGTCACCCAGGGCGCTTTTCAGGGGACGCTGACCCTCGTCAATTTCCAACTATGGCAGCTAGGGCTTCTGGCAATTGTCTTGCGCGACCTGGGGCAGGGGCGCGTGCCCATCGGCTTTGGCAAATCGCGCGGGTTGGGGCGCGTGGCGGTGGAATATACCCAGGCAGAGGTGGCGTATCCCGGCCGTTTCCGGCCAGAGGCGAACGGCCGTCACTTGCAGCAATCGCTGCTGGGCGTGGCGGCCTTTTTGTCCCCGGAAGACGTGCGGGCTTACGATTATTTTGCCGAAGACCTGGACGCGCTGCCGGGTGGCTGGACGATACGCGAGGATGATGACGGGCGTTACGGCCGGGTGGCGCTGACCGGCGCAGGCGAGGCCATCAACGATCTGTGGCGGACGTGTGTTCCTTTCTGGGCCAGGTTTGTAGAAACATGGAGGGGCGCGCCAGATGGATGAGCAAACCGGTTACGTGTACTTTCGCGGTGGCTTGAGTGCGACGGAACGAGATGCGGTGCTGGATGCGCTGCCGAATTTAACGGCCGTCATCCATCACAGCCCAACGCGCATCCAGTTTGACGCATGGCGACCGGCCGCGCTGGCGGCGCATGGCCGTGCTTTTGGGCCGGAATGGGAGGTGCGTTGGGAGGGGGATGGGAACGGCCGTTACGACGTTCTGGTCAGCGGCGAACAGCCAAACCCTCATTTAACGGCGCCTGATTGGCAGCTTGACGCCCCTTTTACCGTGGATAAGCTGCAAGAAATCTATTTGTGGGGCGACTATTGGCGCAGCCGCGTCGGCGCTGACGACGATGCTGATGATCGTTGGGTGCAGCCCCAAATTGAAGCGGCCTTAAGTTACCCTGTAGCTGGCGACAAAGACAAACCGTTGGTGCGCGTTGAGGCGCGGCAGTATCGGCAGGCGGGCATTATCCGCCTGACCCGCTTCAGCCACCTCAAAGCCGCGGAGGTGAATCATGGGTAGAAGACGTTACGAACCAGAATTCCCCAAGCCCTTCGACTTCGTGCCCTTCACCAACAAAACCGACACCCAGAGCCGGCCGGGACATGAGAGCTTTCATCTGCACCAGGGTCTATCCGGCGAACTGCTCTTTGAGATTGTGGTCGAAACCCCGCTGCACATCAGTTCCGGCAATTACGCCCTGACCGAAGATTTAGGCTTGCAGGCCAAGAATGTTGTGCGTGATTTGTATAAAGTGACGGTGAACGGCCGTAAGCTGCCCGCCATCCCCGGCTCCACCCTCAAAGGGGCGGCGCGCGCCGTCGTCGAAGCTGTGACAAACTCGTGCGTCGGCGTCACTCGTGAACGGGAACTACCGCCGGGCGTTCATCGTGGCTGCCGCCCGCCCAAACTGTGCCCGGCGTGCGGCATTTTTGGCGCGATGAGCCGCCTGGGGCGGGTCAGTTTCGGCGATGCGGTGATAGACCTGAGCCAGGCCAACGCGGCGATTGCCCGGATGCCGGCCCTGTACAGGCCGCGACCGCGCCAGGGACGTGTTTACAAAGATAGTTCGCGCACATTTAAGGGACGTAAGTTTTATTTTCATGGCCTTCCTGCCAAACATCGAGAAGGGACTTATATCGAAGTGCTGACGCCGGGTACACGTTTACCTGGACAGGTCGCCTTCACCGGCCTGGAAGAAGCGGAACTGGGCGTTTTGTTATTTGCCCTGGGGCTGGATAACAGTTTTCGCCTGGCGGTGGGTGGGGGCAAGCCGATGGCGATGGGGCGCATAAAAATCGCGCCAAAGGAAATGCGCCTGCGCCAGACCGCGTCCTTTACCAACCTGGAAGCTGGCGATGCCGTGCTCAGCGACGACACGTTAAGCAGCGCCATCACGCGCTATATCGCGGAAGCCGACAAGGACCTGATTCAACTCGCGCAGCGCGATAAGCTGCGCCAGATTTTGAACCCGGCCAATGACCGGCCGGCGCCGACGGGGGTGTATTGATGAGCCGCAAAGATTTAACGCGCGACGAGTGGCGGCGCGCCGACGCCCTGGCGCGGGAATTGGCGCGAGACGTGGATCGCAATGAGTTTGGCAAAATTGTCACCTACATGCGCCGCGAGCGGAACCCGCAAAAGGTGCGTGTCTTGCTGGGTCGGCTGCCGCATTCGTCATTTATCCGCAGCAACCAGACTCAGGGGTATCTGGAGCGCATTGGGGATGCGTGGGAGCGTCACCTGCAAGGGCTGCCGCGTGAGCGTGCCGTATTGGTTGCCAGTTGGGCCTTCCGGTTGATGACGTATTATCAGGCATAGACGATTTAAGAAGACGAATGTCGAGACCTCTAATGCTCAATAACTCTGCAGCTCTTCAAGATAAATACGAAAGGCTTGCTGACATTATGAATGCTCACTTTAGCAGGCCGTCTCCAACGCAGGAAACAATCCGAGCTTTTAAAGATATTGGAATCGACATAACCTACACAGATAATTTAGCAGAACAGATTCGAGTTTATTGTGAGTGGAACTGTACTACATTCCCAATAGATATCGTCAAAGTATCAGAAGCTCTTGAATCAGTCTTGTTTTATGAATTCCGTGACGAGCTAAATAGTGATGATGCGGATATCTCAAGTGTGCTTAAAGTCATGGGATTCAAGAAAAATGATGATATTCGGCAAGGAGCGAGTTTACGGTTAAAGGAAATAGACTTGAGTTTTCAAAAGCTACAAGAGGAACAGCAACTAACAGTTCCAAGGCTAAACCGTGATGAAATTCATGGAATAACAATGAAAGCCTTTGGGTATGCTGAAGAGCTCTTAGAATATATCATTTCATATTACTTGCGATGGTTTTCTGCAATCCTACTAAAAAAGGAGAGCGCTTTAGGGACGGCAAGCGAGATTCCAGATGCTTTGGAACTAGGGAAAGAAGAGGAGAAGATATTAACGAATTGGATATCTGGAAAATGGGACAAACTGCTCTTTAATAAAAGCAACAGAATTATCCGACATTTAAATCAATTAGTGCTTAATAAAGGGACTGAGCTATCGTTAGCTTACCAAACAACGTTCAAGTCATCTCCAGATATGCAAAGCGAGTTTCCACTCGAACAAAAGTCGGAAGAAGACTTCTTGATCTTGCCTGGTAGTCAATTGGATACCCTTGGTGAGCAGTTCAGAAACTACCGACACAAATATGCACATCTAAGAGGGCGTGAAGAAACAAACATGATAGATTACCTGAATGAGGTTGTTGCTACTGTTGGGCATATTCGCGATTTTGCGAGCTTTATTGTTACAAACAACATCATACCAGAGGTTGCGATCGTTCGCCGAAGAATGACATTTGGTGATGGATCAATCCGATTGGACTGTTTACATGAAAGGAGCCAAGAACTTCTACCTCATCGTTTACCACGCTTCATCAGAATTTATTCCCACCGAGAAAGGGAAATTGAGTGTTTTTTCCCATGGCATGTTTTTAGGAAACTCAACAACGATGATTCTCAAACGGAAGCAGATTATTTACGTTTAATAATGCCTGTTGACTTTCATCGAGAGGATGGTATTCAACTGACATGAATAGACTTTTATTAGCCACTCTAGGCTTGTCGCCAGGAGTGGTGACAAGCGCATTCTTTAAGTTACGGCGGGAAGGATTGCCGATTAAAAAGGTGGTTACAGTGTCGACGGTCGGGCCAGCAACGCGCCAAGTGGAAGACATGGTGTGGGAGACCCTGGAGGCAAGTGAATTCAGGCCCGAATACCGGCCGCTGCGGGCGGTGAAGGCGAGCGATTTGGGCAATTCGCAGGTGACGCACCAGTTTATGGAGTATATGCGTAAGCGGCTGGAGGAATACGGCCGTGATCATGAAATAGACCTGGTGCTGACCGGCGGCCGTACCAGCATGGCCGCCGCGGCGATGTTGGCCGTGCAGCAGGCCACCTTCCACGACCCCAAATTAGCAGCCCGACTGCGCCTGTATCACCTGGAGGTCCTGGACCCAGACCTGGAGCCACAAGGCCACATCGCCCGGTTAAAGGGCATGAAGCCCGAAGACCGCGCTTTGTATCTTGATCCGGTTGATAGCAAAATCGCCCTGGTGCAAATCCCCATCCTATCCTTAAAGGAAGAACCCAACGATTTGCGCGCCCGCCTGTTTGAATATGCCGTCGGCGCGCATTTGATGGAAAAACATGATTTCCAACAGGTGCGTTACAGCTTTAAGCCGGCCTATCTCAACCAAAAAGGTCTGGGTGAAATAGATGTGTACGCGGAAAAGTCGCGTCCGGGCGCGATTGAGGCCGTCGAAGAACTGGACCGGCCTACGTTTCGCAATATGCTGCTGCAAGCCTTCAACCGGAACGAATTGGAAACCCTTTGTTATGACCTGAATATTGACCCGGAAACTTTCGAAAATCGTGGGCTGGAAGGCATGGTGCGTGACTTGTTGTTGTATGCGGAGCGGCACGGCCGTTTAACCGATCTGCTCCAGGCGTGTGTAGCCAACCGTCCCCTATACCCCTGGCGCGACGCCGCCAACTTGCGGCAAGCGCTGCTGTGCGAATGCAAGCTGCGCACCGGGGATGATCCGGCGGCCAAACCGGTGGCTATTAAGGAAATAAGGCGGCTGGCTAACAAGGTGGAAGCGGAGAAACAGGAAAACGGCCGTCGCCAGGTGGTTGGCTGGCTGGTCAGCAACGCCCCGGCCATAGACGACGACGCCCGAGCCCTGGCTCTGGAGAAAGGTATCTCCGTGTTCCAGGCGCTCTTGCCTGCCAATTGGAAAGAGCGCGTTGATTGGCGCATCGAGAAAGATCTCATTCCTTTGCAACAACCGTCAACCTTATGATCCAACAAATTACCCTTCGCTTTGCTGCTGTGGATGACACCGCCTGGCCGGGCATCCCCGAACAAGAACTGCACGCCAGCAGTTTACAAGGGCTGCTCTTTCAGACGGCGCTGCCCCTCTACAGCGCCGCCGAAGCAGCCTGGCTGCACGAACACCCATCGCCCAAGCCGTATGCCCTGGCGCCACTGTATGGACCTGGCCGCGCCTTACGCGGATTACGCATCAGCAGTTGGTCGGCGCGCGCCACGGAGGCGTTGCTGGAAGGATGGCAGCGTGTCTATGAGCAGGGAGTTGTGCTGCAGCTAGGGCAGAGAAATCGGTTTGTGGTCGAGGAGGGGAGATATGCAACGGCCGTACCGTTCATGCGTCTGCTTGCGACCAAACCGCGCCCCAACATGACCCTGCACTTTATCTCGCCGACCGCGTTCCGGCGCGGGCCGCGTCGCCTGCATTTGCCGCTGCCCGCCAACGTCTTTGCGCGGCCGGCGCAGGTGTGGCAGACCTATGCGCCTGAATCCTTGCGCCTGCCGGATGATTGGGGCGATTGGTGTGAGCAGCACGTGATGGCGCACACGCTGCACATCCACACGCGGCAGGCGCCCTTGAACGCCAATGCCTTTTTCATCGGCTTTGTCGGTCGGGTGACATTTACAGTGCAGGGCCAGCAGGAAGAATACATTCGCCTGTGGCAGGGATTAGGCCGCCTGGCGGCTTGTTGTGGCATTGGTTACAAGACGACGATGGGCCTGGGCGCGGTGCGCTATAGGATTTACGATTAACGATTGGCGATTTACGATTGGCTTGCCCCTGGCAAGCTATGAAAAACGGCTCTACAGGATTTCATGGGGTTCGGCGTGACATGTGACGAGTGATGCGTGTGGTCTCTCTGGTCAC
>JACSRF010000518.1 GCA_014879875.1 Anaerolinea sp. | reverse complement strand
GCTTGATTTCTCCTGATCTCCGTGTCACTCTGTGTATCCTCCGTGCAACTCCGTGTAACCCCAGATTGCATAACCGATGAACGAAAACCTGCAACGCGATTTGCCCAATCGCGCTACATTTGCAAAGGAGAGCGTTATCATGCCCGAACAGGTTGATTTATTATTACTAAACGGAATGGTCGTGACGATGAACGGCCGTTACGACATTTTTCCTCAAGGGGCGGTGGCCGTGCGTGGGGATTCTGTTGTCGCGGTGGGGGAGGTGGCGGAGATAGCGGCGGCGTATACGGCCGTCGCAACCATAGACTGCACCGGGCAAGTAATTATGCCGGGCCTGGTCAATGCCCATACCCACGCGCCCATGTCGCTGCTGCGCGGCCTGAATGATGATTTGCGCCTGGATGTGTGGCTCGGCTACCTGATGCCCCTGGAGCGGGAGTTTGTCACGCCCGCGTTTGTGAAATTGGGCACGCGGCTGGCCTGCGCCGAGATGATCCGCTCCGGCGTGACGACCTTTGCCGATATGTACTATTTTGAAGAGGCCATTGCCGAGGAAACGGCCGCCATTGGCATGCGCGCCCTGCTCGGCCAGACGGTGCTCGTCTTCCCCGCGCCCGACGCCGCCACCTATGAAGACGCCATCATCCTCTGCCGCCGCTTCATTGAACGCTGGAACGGGCACCCGCTAATTCAACCGGCCGTCGCCCCGCACGCCTGGTACACGGCCACGCCGGAGATGCTGCGCGCCTGCGCCGACCTGGCGCGCGCCTTCGACGTGCCCATCCACACGCACATCGCCGAGACGCGGCTGGAATTGGACAATTGCCAGACGCAAAATCATATGCGCACCGTCCATTGGAATGAGAAGAACAGCATTCTGGATACGAAACTGCTGGCGGCGCATTGTGTCCACCTGGATCGGGATGAGATGTTCTTGCTCAAGGAAGCGGGCGCCGGCGTGGCGCACTGCCCCACCAGCAATTTGAAGCTGGCAAGCGGCATTGCGCCGATCAGCCAGATGTTGGAAATGGGGTTGAAAGTGGGCGTGGGCACCGATGGTCCCGCGAGTAACAACGACCTGGATATGTTGGAAGAGACGCGGCTGGCGGCGCTGTTGGCCAAGGCGGAGAGCAATGACCCGACCATGCTGCCGGCGCGGCAGGCGTTGGAGATGGCGACGATTGGCGGGGCGCGCGCGCTGCACATGGATGGCGTGACCGGCAGCCTGGAACCGGGCAAGCGGGCGGATGTGGCTGTGGTCGCCATGGATGGCGTGCATAACCAGCCGCACTTCCACAATCAGCAGGATGCGGTGTATTCGCGGCTGATTTATGCGACGAAAGCGCCGGATGTGGTGCATGTGGTGTGCAACGGCCGTTTCCTGCTGCGTGATCGCGTCCTGACCACCATTGACGAAGCGGCGACGAAAGCGGAGGCGACGGCCGTTGCTGCCCGTATTGACGAGTTTGTGCGGGAACGGGAATCCAGCCCATACAACAAGCTCGTTTTCCTGGCCGGTGTGGAGCGGCAGGAGAGCTTTGAAATACAAGTGAAAGCGCCCATCCCCGGACGCGAACAGATTCGCGCGATTTTGGAAGGCGATCAATTCGAAATCATCCGTTCCGCGCATTACAAACAGTACGACACCTACTTCTTCTTTTCTGGCTATGACCCGGACGCGGCGCGGCTGCGTTACCGCGAGGATGAGTTCATCAACGAAAGCGGGGAGCCGTTCCAGGTGCGTTCCCGCCTCACGCTGATTGGCGAGGAGGAGCGGATGCAGTTTCCCAATGCGGTGATGTTGTCCCGATCTCGTTTCCTGGCAGCGGCCGATCGTACCCTACGCTTCTATCGGGAATATTTTGCACCCAAATCAGAGGTGGAAGTATGCAAAGATCGCTTGCGCTGGCACGTCCTCTATCATGGCACTGACTTTGCCGTGAACCTGGACCAGGTGACGCAGCCGGCGCTGCCCGGCTATTTCCTGGAAATCAAGGCGCGCACCTGGTCGCGCAGTGATGCGGAACGGAAGGCGCGGTTGATGATGGAGTTGTTGGGATTGTTTGGCGTAGACCCAGAAACGGCCGAACCCAAAGATTATCCCGAACTGGCGCTGACGTAAGGAACGAGATTTGAATAATTTACACGTTTAGATTGGACAAATCTCAGAAGATTTGTCCAATCTTCGTATGATTAAGAGAATGCCGGCGTGAGTAAAAAAGGCCCGTATAAAAACGGGCCTTTTTCATGCAGCGTGCGCAGTTGTTGTTATAGGCCAAGCGCCGGTTGCAGCTTCATAATCGTGCCCAAGTCGCCTTCAACCTTGATTTTGCCACCCATAAAGGCGGCCATCGCGTTCAGTTGACCGGTGGACATGTCCACAAAATCGTTTGCATCCATAATCAAGGTCGCTTTTGGAGCGTCGGCCGGGCCTTCATTGACGGCAATGGTTCCATTGGCAATGATTGCGTGCCATTGTCCGCCGCCATCTCCAGATAGATCGAACTGAATGGTTGCATTCATATCGCCGGCGGCGCCAGCATTAAACCGATTGGGCATTTCTTTGAAAATATCGCTTGCGGTAGGCATGGAGGTCTCCTTAATGAATGTTGCGTATTGCGTATTGCGTATTTGATGTAACCAGAGACCAATACGTAATACATAGTACGGTTTGGTTAGGGAAGTATAACAACGGCCGTTTGGGTGTCAAGCTTACAGAATGCGCTGCGTCATAACCGTATCATGATGGGACAATCCTGTATCGAGGTGCAAAATAATGAAATCAGTACTCCCCATTTTTTTGTTGTTCGCCTTGGCCGCTTGCGCCGGGCAGACGGGCAGCGTGGCCGATGGTGAAGCGAGAGTGGTAACGGCCGTTACCAACCAACCCACGCCCGTCAACACAGAGACGCCGGCGGGGACGGCCGTTGCAACTACCGCCTCTACCCGCATTCCGGCCGACCAATACGCTGACCTGGAAATCATCACCCTGCTGCCACCCGATGCCATCCCCGCCATTTTTGACCCCCAATTTTTGACGGTGACGCAGGCTGATGAATTTTACGATGCGGATGAACTGGTGATGGGCGTTGTCTTCAATGATGAAGCGCGCGCCTACTCCATCCCGTATCTCAGCAATCACGAAATTGTGAATGACACCGTGGGCGGCGTGAAGATCGCCGTCACCTGGTGACCGCTTTGCTTTACGGGCATCGTGTATGCCCGCGACATTGCCGGCCAGGAGTTCACCTTTGGCGTGTCTGGCAAGCTGATCCGCAACGTGTTGGTGATGTATGACCGGGAAACGAACAGCTTATGGAGCCAACTGCTGGGCGAAGCGGTGCAGGGCGAGATGGTCGGCGCGAAGTTGGCGTTTTTGCCTGCCTGGATGACTACCTGGAGCGAATGGAAAGGGTTGCATCCAGATACGTTGGCCCTGGACAAGGAAGGGCGACGCGGCAGCCGTGATGCGTATGATTTCTACTACGCATCGGCCGAGGCCGGGGTCATTGGCGAGACGGTGCAAGATGAGCGGCTGCCCACCAAGCAGTTTGTGATCGGTGTGGAGTATCCGCAAACGGCCGTTGCCTATCCCTTTTCCATTCTCAACGATGAACCGCTGATCAACGACATGCACGATGGCCTGCCGACGCTCATTGTCTTTGACGCGGCCAGCGCCGCCGGCGTTGCCTATAACCGCCAGGTTAATGGGCAAACGCTTACTTTCACGGCTACCGATATCCCGCGCCAGTTGAGTGATGTCGAGACAGGCAGTATTTGGGACAGCTTCAGCGGCGTTGCGCTGACTGGCCCACGCGCCGGTCAATCCTTAGAGCGTGTTAAGAGCACCGTCGTTTTTTGGTTTGGTTGGAAAGACTTTCACCCGCATACATTAATCTACGGTCTGGACAGCTAGACAGGTGGGCAGGCGTGTCGTCTGACGTCCTGCCACCTTTCCTTTACTATAGGCGCGTTTGCCCACCGATCTCCCCACGCAAACCCCGCGCAAACTCCCTGCGTTTGTCAACTTTTTCTCCCTTGTGTAGAATCTGCAAAGCGGTAACCTGGCAAAGGCGGCTTTTTAGGCCGCTTTTTTATGTACTGAAAGATACGGCGACCTGACAGGCTTCAAAAAACTGTCAGGCCTGAGCAGGAGAGAAAAATAGTATCATGCAAGAGGAAACATCCAAAAAACGAACGATGCCCCTGTTAATTGGTGGGTTTATCGTAGTTGTTGTCCTGGTGATTGCTGGCCTGTTCCTGATATTCCGTGGGAATGATCAGGAGAGCGAGACAGCAGCCGGACGCAGCGTAGACACTGCCATGACCACAGAAGGCGTGGCCGCTCCAACAGAGGACACGGCGCCAACCGCGGCAGCGACGGCCGTTACCGGCACGACGCTCGCGGTGATAGATGCGCCACCCACAATCCCGGACGGCGCTGCGCTCAAAGGGAATGTCTATAACATAACCTATGGCGTGGACGCCACGCCGGTCAGCCTGCCCTTACCAGATGGGGTTGACAACCTGGCTGCCCTGGACGTGGTGGCGTGGGATGGCGCTGGCTGGACGTTTGTCCCCAGCCGCTTCGACGCCGCCACTGGTCAATTTGTTGTGGATGCTGGCTATGAACCGCAAACGGTGGCCGTGATGGAACGCGCGGTAGAGGCGGCGAATGTGGCCGTGGGTGGCGAACTGCTGCCTACACAGCAATTCCCCACCGAATTATTACCCGTTTTAACTGAAGTCTCTGCGGGGACGCTCACGTTAGTTGGCAGTGGCAGCCTGGTCGGCGAGGTCGTCACTGTAGCGAGCGGCCCCTATGTACAACTGCTGCGCGTCACCAACACCGGCATCATTGTGGACGCAGATTCGTTGACGGCGCTGCTGAACGACGCCAATGCGCAGGCGGCGCACGTCGCCGATCTGGTCAGCCGCGCGGACAGCGGCAATTTTGCCGGGGTCTTGTTGGATTATCAAGGGGCGAACGCGGCGCAAACGGCCGCTTTCACCGAATTTGTGCGCGCCCTGGTGACGGCGCTGCACGCCCAGGGTTTGCAATTGGGCGTTGTGCTGGCCGCGCCAACCGGTATGGCCGATGAGTGGCAAACCGGCGGCCAGGATTGGGTGGCGCTGGGGCAACTGGCGGATGTGGTGTACCTGCAACTGCCGTTAAACCCGGCCGTGTATGCCGATAATGACGCCGTAGATCAGATTTTGAGCTATGCGCTCACGCGCATTGATCGTCAGAAGTTGACGCCGGTTATCACAGCCAACGCGGTTGATGGCTTAGGGGAAGCCTTCATGGCGCTTAGTAATGACGCCGCGCTGACCAATTTTGGCGAACTGCAATTTGTGGTCGGCAGCGAAGAGGTGGAACCGGAGACGGCCGTTGAAGTCGCCCTTTCCGGCACGGCCAGCCCGCTGGAATGGGATGGCGCCAGCCTCACCTACAAGTACAGCTATGACCTGAACGGACAAACGCATTACGTCTGGTTGGGGCACGAAGCCTCATTAGCCCACCGCGCGCGCTTTGTTGAGCGCTACCAACTGCGCGGCGCGCTGATCACCGGCCTGGGCGACGTGACCAATGGGCCTGGCTACGCCGCTGCCCTGGGGAGTTTGCAGGGAACGGCCGCTGCGCCACAGCCCACCGACGCGGCCATAGTCTGGACGGTGCGCGATGCGGAAGGGGGTGTCCTGGCCAGCAATACCGGTGGCGACCTGACCTATGCCTGGGATGGCAGCGCCAACCCCGGCGAATTTAGCATCAACGCCGACTTTGCCCTGGGCGACACCGTTGCCAGCCTCGGTTCGATGGTTATTACGGTAGCTGCCCCTGTCGTTGCAGAGGAAGAGCCGGTCGCAACGGAAACGGCCGCTGCCGCGCCAACTCCGCCGGTTAGCTCCGGCGCCGGTAATGCCGTTGTCAATACGGCGGCCAACGTGCGCGTCGGCCCTGGGTTGGGTTATGGCGTCATTGCCGGTGGGCTGCAAGCGGGCGTTCGTGTCCCCCTCATCGGTCGTAACTCAGACGCCTCCTGGCTGGCGATTCTCATGCCCGATGGCGTCACCGAAGGGTGGATTTTCGCAACGCTGGTGACAGTAGATAGTGGCGTGTCTGTGTCGGCGCTGCCTGAGAAAGAAGCGCCGCCGTTAGCTGCTGGCGACCCTGGCAGTGGTGACGCGCCGGCGCCGCCGGTCGTGGCCCCCATTAGCAATACCGGCTTTGAATTGGGCGGCCAAATTTTCGGCGCACCCTACAGCCTGATGAGCTACGCCGGCATGACCTGGGTGAAACGGCAATATAAGTGGGGGCCTGGCAGCAACCCGCAAGACGTAGCGGGGGTTATTGCCGAAGCGCACAACGCCGGTTTCAAGATTTTGCTCAGCATCCCTGGCGCCGCCTATCCCAGCAGCCTGCCCGATTTTGGCGCTTACGTCGAATTCTTGCGCGGCGTTGCTTCCCTGCCCGATCCGCCCAATGCGATTGAAGTGTGGAACGAGCAAAACATTGACGCCGAGTGGCCTGCCGCGCAAATTGACCCCGCTTCTTACACCAACAACATGCTCAAGCCTGCTTACAACGCTATTAAATCGGCCAATTCCAGCATTATGGTGATCAGTGGCGCGCCGGCGCCCACCGGTTACTTTGGCGGTGGCTGCGGCGCCGGCGGTTGTGATGATGCGCCTTACATGGTGGGCATGGCGGCAGCCGGGGCCGGCAGTTACATGGATTGTATTGGCATCCATTACAACGAGGGGATTATCTCCCCCAACCAGACCAGTGGCGACCCGCGCAGCGAGCATTATACGCGCTACTTCTGGGGGATGCTGAATGCGTATTCCAATGCCTTTGGCGGCGCACGGCCGTTGTGCTTTACCGAACTGGGGTATCTGTCTGGCGAAGGGTATGGCGCGCTGCCCGGCAATTTCTCCTGGGCCGGTAACGTGACGGTGGCGCAGCAGGCGCAGTGGTTGGCGGAAGCGGCCAGCCTGTCGGCCAGCAGTGGTAAAGTGCGTATGTTGATTGTCTGGAATATTGACTCGACGACCTGGGGAACTGACCCGCAGGCTGGTTATGCCATTATCCGCCCCGGAGGTGGCTGCCCCGCGTGTGAAACGCTGCGTCAGGTGACGGGGGGACGGTAATTAGTAATCGGTAATCGGTAATCAGTAATCAGTGAACGGTGACTGATTATCGCTAAACAGGGCGCATTTTGGTTTATCAAAAACCTGAATGCGCCTTTTTGGGCAAAGCTGTTGTAAGATAATTGGACACAGATTTGCAGGATTTACGGATAATGAGGCAACTTATGAGGCAGAAAAAATATGTTGTGTTGGTGATGGCGCTGCTGCTGTTGTTGGCGGCTTGCGGCGGTGGGGGTGAAGAAACGGCCGTTGAGGAGCGTGTGGTAGACGTGCCCACGCTGCCGCCGGAGGTGGCGGTGACGGAACCAACGGCCGTCCCTCCAACCCTGGCCCCACCGGTGATCACAGAAAGCACGGATGCGGGCGTGGCTGGGGAAACGGCCGTTGATCCCCCCATCATTAGCGGCCCGTGGCCGGCCGACAAGTTTGGCTATGGCATTCAGGCGCATGGTCTGGCTGGCATTGGCGATCCGGCGCAAGATATGGACGTCATCGCCAACCAACTCGGTTTGAATTGGGTCAAAGTGCAGGTGCAGTGGTGGCTGGTTCACCCTGACCCGGAAACGTATCAATGGTTCTTTTACGATGGCATCGTGGATGAAGCGCACAAAAACGGGCTGCGCCTGATGTTGAGCGTGGTGGGCGCGCCGGAATGGACGCGCGCCGATGGCGGCGAAAATGGCCCCCCCGACGATTACAACGTCTACGCCCAATTCCTCACCGACCTGCTTACGCGCTATGAGGGCAAAGTAGACGCCATTGAAGTGTGGAATGAGCAGAACTTAGACCGGGAATGGACCAGCCGCAACGGCATCAGCCCGGAAGATTACGTGCGCTTTTTAAGCCTGGCGCACGCGGCAATCAAAGCGGCCGACCCCAACGTCATCGTCATCAGCGGCGCATTGTCGCCGACCGGCCCTGGGGATTGGGTTCGCTGGGCGGATGATTTTGAATATCTGGATCGCGCCCTGGCTGCCGGGATGCTCAGTTATGCTGATTGCGTGGGAGCGCATCACAACGGGTACAACATTGGCCCCGACGTCGCCTTCGACCAGACGGGGGCGACGGCCGCAGCGGCGACCGCCATCTTCCGTGGCCCCTTCGACAATCCGCACCATAGCTGGAGCTTCAAGACGACGCTGGACACCTATGCGCAGAAGGTGCAGGCGTATGATCCCAATAAGAAACTATGCGTCACCGAGTTTGGTTGGGCATCGGTAGAAGGGTATGATGTTTACCCGCCTGGCTTTGAATTTGCTCAAGATAACACACTGCAAGAGCAGGCTGATTACATTGTGCAGGCTTTCCAGCAGATGCGCGCTTCGGGCGATGTCTGGATTGCTTACCTGTTCAATTTTGATTTTGGTAACAAGGGCAGCGGGCCAACAGATGACCCCGTTCCTTACAGCATCATTGACGTCAACGGCATACCGCGCCCTGCATTTGGCGCTGTTGCCGACATGGAGAAACTGAACTGAGTACAAAGCGCCGGATGCTGGGGGTGAAGGGGTGGCGTTTGCCAGGCCTTTATCCCCGCGTCCTTCTTCCGATCATTTTGTTCTTTTTGGGGGTTGGCTGCAAAACAGACATTCCCAAAACGCCGTCGCCTGTGCTCACGCTGGAGGGGACAATTACGCCTGCGCCCACTGCTCTGATGGATAATGTTCCGGTGCAGCCGTTGTTTGACTCTCCAGCCTATGGCATCCACACCTTTCTGTGGTGGAAACCGGACATTGCCCAACGTGACCTGGGTTTGGTGCAAGAGATGGGCTTTGGTTGGGTGAAGCAGACATTTCCGTGGCGTGAAATTGAGGGGATTGAGAAAGGCGCTTACGATTGGTATCGGACGGATTTGATTGTGCAGATGGTGGAGGAGTCTGGGTTGCAAATGGTGGTGCGCCTGGATCAGAACCCGCTGTGGGCGGTGGCTTCGCTGCCAGATGCGCAGATTAACGACAATCAGCCGCCGGTGGATTATCAGGATTTTGGTGATTTTTGCCATGCGGTGGCGGCGCGGTATCACGGCCGTATCGCCGCTTACCAGGTGTGGAATGAGCCGAATCTGAGCCGGGAATGGGGGGGCCAGCCACCGGACCCGGCGGCCTATACGGAGCTGCTGCGGGTGTGTTATGAAGGGATTAAAACGGCCGATCCCGGCGCCATCGTCATCTCTGCGGGGTTAGCGCCAACGGGGACGACCTTGCCGGTTGCCATGCCCGACGGGGAATTTTTACAAGGGATGTATGCCGCCGGCGCCGGCGCTTACTTTGACGTGTTGGGCGTCCATGCCCCTGGGTACAAAGCGCCGCCGGAGATGAGTCCTGATGAAGTGGCCGCAGATACAGAGTTTGGTAACGGCCGTTGGTTTGCCTTTCGCCACGTTGAAGATTTACGCGCGCTGATGGTGGCTCATGGCGATGCGTACAAACAGATCGCCATCCTGGAAATGGGTTGGACGCTTGATCAGGTCAATGAGGGGTACACCTGGTATGCCGTGGATGAAGCGACACAGGCGGATTACCTGGTACGCGCTTATCAATACGCGGAAGAGAACTGGCGGCCGTGGATTGGCTTGATGACGACGGTGTATATTGCTGATTATGAATGGACGCCGGCCGATGAACAGTGGTGGTGGTCTATTGTGCTGCCCGATGGCACGCCCCGCCCCGCTTTTTATGCGCTGCAAGCGATGGAAAAGTAGCGATGACTTTTTGGATTTTAGCCCTGTCTTATTGGGTGCATCTGCTGGCGACGGTGGTCTGGTTGGGCGGGCTGGCGCTGTTTGTGCTGGTGGCCTGGCCGGCGCTGCGGCAGCAGACGTTGGCGGATAATCAATGGCTGGCGCTGCAAAAGCGGTTTTTGCCGTGGGCTAATGGCAGCCTGGTGCTGCTGCTGCTTACCGGTTTTGTGCAAATGACGAACGATGTCAATTACAATGGCTTTCTGGCGCTTGACAGCGTGTGGGCCGGGGCGATGCTGGTGAAGCATATTGCTTTTGTTGGCATGGTGTTGATCGGCGCCTATTTACAATGGTCGGTGCATCCGGCGATGGATCGGGTGCAGTTGTTGGCGGGAAAACGGCCGAACCTGGCAGCTGCGGAACAGGCGGGGTTACAACAGCAGGAGATACGGCTGCTGCGGTTGAACCTGGCCGGCGCGGTGTTGGTGTTGTTGTGTACGGCGGTGGCGACGGCCGTTTAGTACATCTTTGTATTAAATTCTTTTGAATGGTTGCAATTGAAATCAAATTGTTGATGCGCTGACTGATTGTCGCTATAATACTGCTTACTAAAGACATGCCCTGGTGGCGGAATTGGCATACGCGGCAGGTTGAGGGCCTGTGTCCTTTGGACGTGGAGGTTCGAGTCCTCTCCAGGGCAAGCAAAAGCGCCGGTCATTATGACCGGCGCTTTTTTATGCAGGCCACAGCGCCACTGATTACCAAATACCGATTACTGAACACCCTTATTACCCGCCGCCTCACGCCCAAACCGCGCATCCTCAGCCAACAGTCGCCGCAGCCCATCGTCGAGAGTGACCAATGGTTGGTAGCCCAGCAACATGCGCGCGCGGCTGATGTCAGCGACCAGGCGCGGCACGCCCCCCGATTTTTGCTGATTATGGATCATGTTGACCGACCGGTTGGTGACGCGCTGGATAATCGTTACCAGTTCTTTGAGGCTGGTTTCACTGCCGCTGCCGATGTTGATGATTTTGCGATTGACCTCTTTGGCGGTGGCGGCGACGATCAGCGCCGCAATGACGTCACTAACGTAAACGTAATCGCGTGTCTGACGGCCGTTCCCAAACATCACCACCGACCCGCCCGTCAACGTTTGCTGCAAAAAGCGAGGGATCACCGGCGCATGCGAGGCAGGTAAGCTTTGGTGTGGCCCATACGCATTAAAAATACGCAGCGCCACCGTTTCAATCCCCCACAATTCGCCAATCGTATGAATGTATTGTTCGGCCGCCCATTTGCTAACCGCATAGGGGGAATCCGGGTTTGGTTTGTCATTTTCGTGAACCGGCTGTTCTGCCTGAAAACCATAAATGGCCCCGGATGAGGCAAAGACGACGCGCCGCACCCCGGTATCGCGTACCGCCTCCATCAGGCTGACCGCGCCGCCGACGTTGACGCGGTTATAATCGCTGGGATAGAGAATGGATTGGGCGACTGAGACGCGCGCTGCCAGATGATAAACACAGTCCACGTCTGGCAGCAGCGACCAGAGGAGGGGGATGTCATTGACGTCTCCCTGTGTAAACTGAATTTGCGGCGACAGGCGCGCGGCGCTGCCGTTGCTCAAGTCGTCAAGCGCGTAAACGCCGTGCCCATCTGCTGCAAGTTGGTTAGCCAGGGCAGCGCCAAGAAAGCCAGCCCCACCGGTTACTAAATAGCGCATAGACTTCTGTTTCCTTATCTTT
>JACSRF010000159.1 GCA_014879875.1 Anaerolinea sp. | reverse complement strand
GGCGGCGCTGATGGTGTTGGCCCATTCGGCGGGCAGTTCCAGCAGGCGGATGGTGTGGCCGGTGGGCGCAGTATCGAAGACGATGACGTCAAACGCTACCGGTTGGTCGGCTTCGTTGTCCAGCACCAAAAAGTCGGTGAAGCGGTCGAAGGCGGCCACTTCGGCGGTGCAAGGGCCGCTCATTTGCTCGTTAATGACTTCGACCATCGGCGCGGGAAAGATGTCGCGGAGAGGAGCCAGGGCACGTTCTTTGTACTCTTCGGTAGCCGTGTCGGGGTCAATTTCCATGGCCCACAGGTTGGCGATGCCGGTCAGCGGGGTGATGTGATGACCAATGGGCTGTTCAAAGACGTCGGCCAGATTAGCCGCCGGGTCGGTGGTGATGATCAGGGTGCGTTGGCCGGCGTCGGCATGGCGCACGGCCGTCGCGCAGGCCATGCTGGTTTTGCCTACGCCGCCTTTGCCGGAGAAGAAGATAAATTGGGTGTTCATAAGGTTTCCTTTGGGAATTTATTACAAAGGGACAAAGGGACAAAGAGATAAAGAAGAGCTTTGTTTTGTTGAGCCTCTGTGTGGTTTTATTGGGTGGTTGAGCCGTTGAGGGCGGCGCGAAGTTCTGCCAGGGTGGGGTACGCGCCGGTTTTGATGACCTGGCCGTGAACGGCCGTTATCGGCAGCGCCGCCATTTGTTGTTCGCGCACCAGGCGCATCACGTCGTTGTTGTTCATGAACTTGTGCGGGTGGCTGGTCATCTGGTAGCGTTCTACCGTCGTGCCTTCGGCTTGCACGGCCATGATCATCTCGCTGACGTTGAGCAGGGTTTGGTCCAGCGAGGGGCCGCACAGCCCGGTGGGGCAGCACATGGGGGGATCGAAGAGTTCGATAACGGCCGTTTGGTCAACAGATGCTGCTACTGTTGGTGTCTCCATCAAGTTAATTGTGTTCATCATGGTGTTTTCTAAAACTCCTTATCGTCAGAATAATTTCTTTTATTTTGGGCAGAATGCCGGTGACGTTAGCCGCCGGCGGCCAGCGCGGCAAAATCAATTCCCAGCCATTGGCTAATAGATTGGTTCACTTCTGGCAGGTAGGCCAGGGCGTCTTGCTGCGCCATGACATAATCCATAATGGTGCTGTCGGCCTGCACGGCAGTTTGCAGGGCGCGCAAGGCGTCTATGTCAGCCTGAGTGATACGGCCGTTCATTTGCTTCTGGCGCAGTTGACCCTGGCTGGTTAACAGGTCTTGCAGCAGCGCCTGGGATGCGGGTTCGGCCTCCAGACGGGCTTTGGCCTGCTGATAAGCAGTCAATGGCGGCGCTGCCGCCAGCGCGGCGGCCAGGGCTTCTGTAGCCGTTTCTAATTCAGGAGAAAAGGGGTTGGTGCCGTTCTGTTTCATTTCGTTTTCCTTGTCCGTTAGCAGGAGCAGCCCGGGCCACAAGCGGCGGCAAAAGGCAGCCCAATCCGGTCGGATAAAATGCCGGAGACCATCTGGCAAACAGCCCGCAGATCATCCTGAGCTTCCAGCAGCGCCGTTACGGTTGACTGGTTGAAAAATGCTTCTTGCAGGCGTTGCAACTCGCTGCGGTCGGCGGAGCTGACGGCATTCAACATGAGCAGCGCCTGTAGGGACTGCTGTTTTTGCTGAAAAGCGTTCATGGCCGTCTGGGCTGCGGCATCGGCTTGCATCCGTTCGCTGGCTTGTTCAAAGCGCTGAAATACGGCTGTTTCGGCTAATATTTGGGCGAAGTCGCGCACGGCCGTTTCTACTGTAGTGACTTCCGCTGTCTGTGTACCCATCAAATTCATTAGATTTCCCTTATGTTTCAATATTTTTTGAACTATATTGGCAAAAAAATTATACGTGGTCGAAGGCGATGCTATCTAAAGTAACAACGCTTCCCTGCGGCCCACACATGGGACGGCGCGGCCGGATGCGCTGCGGGTTAAAAAACGCCTGGTAGGTCTGGTTCAGTTCAGCCAGAGCTGCTTCGTTAATGGAAAAGTAAACCCAACGGCCGTCTACCACATCCCGTTCCATTTCCACCAGTCCCAGGTCGCGCAGAATGCTCATGTGGTGCGAGATTAAGTTGGGCGCCATATCCAGCGCGTCGCCTAGTTCGCAGTTGCAGTGTACCCCTTCCATCAGCAAATGGATCATTTGCAGACGCTTAGGGTTCGCCAGCGCTTTGAGCTGGGCGATGAGCCGTTCTATCGGTACAGGCGACGGATTCACGCCAAATATGTTACCGTCAGATAGTTCAAACATTTTTGAAGTATACCCACAAGCTGGTAAATGTCAAGGGAAAGTGGTAGGCAAAGGGATCATTTGTGTGAAAAGGTGACATTTGTCACGGGGTAGGGGATGACAGTTTACAGAGGGCACGGTAGGTGCGGAAACGGTCGTTTTTATCATCAAAATCCAATAAGTTCAAATTTTGTCGAAGTATGTTCTCGTTGCCCCATCATGTCAAGGCGCATATTCCAAATCGTGATAACGGCCGTGTAATAAATGGAATAGAGCTTGTGAAATTTGTCACTATCCGCATATCTACTTCAAGCCTATAGTTACCACAGATTGCAATTAAGCAATCCGGCAAGTATGCAAGTAGGTTTGGTGACGCGAATGGAAGCAGAATTGGTCGAGGCAGCACAGCAGCAGGCAGCTATGTGCCGGGTCTTTGGCAACAGCAAGCGCGTGCTCATCGTGTGGGCATTGGCCGGACGCGAACGTGAACGTCCGGTGAGCGAGATTGCGGCAACCATCGGCGCATCCCTGCAAAACACCTCGCAGCATCTCCACGCCATGAAAACGGCCGGCATTCTGACTTCACGCCGCGATGGGCAAACCATCTATTACCGACTTGCCAGAAACGAGTTTTTAGACGCCTGTGGGTTAATCGCACAAGCAAAAAAGGAGTTGAATCATGACGACAATGGAACTAACAGAAATCAAAGCGGCCCATATCGCTGACGCCCGTGGCGTAGCCTGCCCCGGCCCCCTGCTGGAGGCCAAAAAAGCGATTGGCAGTGTCAAAGTAGGCGAAATTTTGGAAGTGTGGTCGGGAGATTCGAATACGAAGAACGATCTGCCCCGATGGGCGGCCAAGGTAGGCCATGAATTCCTGGGCTATTTGCCGGCTGACGGCTACGAACGGTTGTTTGTCTTACGGAAGCGGTAGAAGAGGTAATCGGTAAACGGTTATCAGTAAACGGTAGACGGATCACTGATTACCGATTACCGATCACCGAAAACGGAGGTTTTCATGGACAAAAACCAAACGAACCCGGCCAAAATTCTGATTCTGGCGACACTTTCCGGCGGGTATCGGGGCGCGGATGGGGTGGGGCAGCTTCACGCCGATTACCCGCCCAACACCTATATTTTGCCGGTGGTCTGCCCTTCTATGTTCCGGGAAGAGTTTTACTTGAAGGCGTTTGAGCGTGGGGTGGATGCCATCATTGTCATGTTTAGCGGTTCAGACTGCCCCTACAAGGATGGCGCCAGCAAAACGGCCGATATCGTCAATCGTACCTACCCGCTTATGAAAGAGTTGGGGCTGGAGATAGATCGGCTGCGGCTGGCGGCTATCTGTACGGTTTGTACCACGCCATTCCAAAGGGAAGTAAAGCGGATGGAAGAGATTTTAGACAATATTGGGCCGATTGAACGGCCGTTTTCACTTACGCCCGCCGTTCAACTATCAACCGCATAAATAGGGCACGCCACGATGGATGATAATAGAACACAGACTAACGCAGATGGTTCGATGTTACTCACCACAAGTTTTCACAGATGGTTCGGCTACGCTCACCACAAGTTTTTTCTCTCTGCTCTCTCCGCGCTCTCTGTGTCTCCTCTGTGTAACTCTGTGTCCCGTTTCTAGGAGAAAAACGATGTTAAACACAGTACACGCAGATGCCCTGGTTGTTGGCGGTGGCATTGCCGGTCTGCAAGCCACCGTAGACCTGGCCGACCAGGGCTACCAGGTGGCGCTGCTGGAACGGCAGGCCAGCATCGGCGGCAAGATGATTATGTTAAGCAAGGTCTTCCCTACGCTGGACTGCTGCAGCTGCATCACTACGCCGCGCATGGCCGCCGCCGCCCATCACGAAAACGTGCAAATGTTCACCTACTGCGACATCCAATCCATTGATCGCAAAGGGGATGGTTTTGTGGCCCACGTGCTCAAAAAGCCGCGTTACGTGAACGAAAGCGCCTGCACCGGCTGCCGCGAATGCGAATATGCCTGTCCGGTACACCTGCCTGATCTCTTTGATTATGGCCTGGGCGCGCACAGCGCCGTTTACGTTCCCTTCTCTACTGCCATGCCGCAAAAGGCGCTCATTGACATCGATCACTGCATCTTCTGCGGCAAGTGTGAAAAGGCGTGCGTGGCCGATGCGATTGATTTTACGCAGACGGCCGAGGAATTTGACATTGAAGTGGGGACCATCATTCTGGCGACGGGCTTTGAAACGACGCCGCGTGACGCTAAGAAGGAATATGGGAACGGCCGTTTACTCAATGTGGTAGATGGCATGATGGTCGAACGCTATCTGGCCCCCACCGGCCCCTATGGCCACGTGCTGCGCCCCTCCGACGGGATGCAGCCCGATTCCATCGCTTACGTGCAATGCGCCGGGTCGCGTGACGAGACCCTGGGCGTGCCCTACTGCTCCCGCGTCTGCTGCATGTACGCCATCAAACAGGCGATGCTGCTTTCGGGCGCGCTGCCCATGGCCGACATCACCATTTACTACATGGACATGCGCACCTTTGGCAAAGGGTACGAGCAGTTTTACCAGAATGCGCGGGCCATGGGCGTTGAATTTGTCAAAGGTAAAGTAGCCCGCCTTAGTGAAGATGAGAACCAGAACCCCATCGTGCGCGTGGAGTTAGTGGAAGAAGGGCGGGTGATCGAACGGCAGCATGACATGGTGGTGTTGTCTGTAGGCATGGTTGCCGGCGACAATCCCCGGCCTGTTTTTGGCGTGCCGGTCAGTGACGATGGCTTTATTGCTTTGCCCGACCCCCTCATCTCGCCTACCCGCACCAACGTGGTCGGCATTTACGCCGTCGGTACGGCTACCGGGCCGATGGACATTGTGGACAGCATTGTCACGTCCGGGGCCGCGGCGGCCGAAGCGGCGGCTTATCTGGAAGCGACTCATCGCCATGTACCCGTCGAAACGGCCGTAACTGAACCGGCCGTAGCCGAGAGGAGTGTGAGCTATGCCTGACAAACCAGAATCAAGGCAAAACCAGGCCGAAGAACCGCGCGTTGGCGTGTATGTGTGCAACTGCGGCGGCAATATCGGTGACGTGGTGCGCTGTCGGCAGGTGGCCGAAACACTGGGCAAGCTGCCTGACGTGGCCGTCTCGCGGGAGCACATGTTTATGTGTTCCGACCCGGCGCAACTGATGATTAAGGAAGACGTCGAGAAACATGGCGTGAACCGGGTTGTGGTTGGCGCCTGCTCACCTTTTCTACACGAGCAAACGTTCCGCCGGGCGGTCTCACGCGCCGGGTTGAACCCGTACCTGTACACCCACGTTGGCCTGCGCGAACAGGACAGTTGGGTACACCATCACTGTGATGATGAAGCCACGGAGAAAGCGGTGCGCTTGATGGCGACGGGCATTGCCAAAGCGCGTCACCTGGAGCCGCTGGACCCCATCCGGCTGGAGGCCAAACAGCACGTGCTGGTCATTGGCGGCGGCGTGGCCGGGCTGCGCGCAGCCTGGGACTGCGCCCAACGCGGCCTGGCGGTGACGTTGGTGGAAAAGACGCCCTTTTTAGGCGGGCGGATGGCCCAACTGGAATCGGTCTTCCCCACCGGCGATGCCGCGCGTGATCTGCTGCATGGCCTTATCGAGAAACTGGTGGCCCATCCCAACGTGACGATTCATACGCGGGCCGAACTGGTAGGTGTGTCCGGCTACGTGGGCGATTACAAGGCCACGATCCGGCAGCAGTCGCGGGGAATCGCCGATGAGGACATCGGTGATGGGTTTACGGCCGTTTCCCAGGCCATCGCCAACTGTCCGCTAGAAGTTCCTGACGAATTCAATTATGGCCTGACCAAACGGAAAGCGATTTACCAGGCTTATCCCGGCTGTTATCCGGCGACGCCGGCTATTGACTGGACGAACTGCGACGGCTGCGGCGAATGCCTCAAGAATTTGAACGGCGACTTCAGGCTGATCTCGTTAAAAAATGAACCGCGCGAATTTGAGCTGACGGTAGGGGCGGTAGTGGTGGCGACCGGCTTTAAGCCTTATGAACCCCATTTTGGCGAGTACAACTACGGCGTATTCCCGGAAGTCATGACTTTGCCCCAGTTTATTCGTTTATTGGCGTTGACGGATAAAGGCCAGGCGCTGCGATGGAATGACCATGCTGTGCGCAACATTGCCTTTATTCACTGTGTGGGCAGCCGCCAACTGGAAGGCATCAACCAACCGCAGCCCGATGGTCAGGTCAATGATTACTGTTCGCGGGTCTGCTGTACGGCGACTTTGCAGACGGTCAATGAGGTGCGAGAACGGTTCCCGGAAACGCACATTTTTGACCTTTACGAGGATATCCGCACCTACGGCCGTGGCCACGAAGAATATTATACCCAGGCATCGAAAAACAAGGTCCGCTTTGTCCGTTTTCACAATGACGAACTGCCTGGCGTATTAGGGCCGACGCCAGAGGGTGATCATGCGTTACTGATTCCAGTGCATGATTATCTGACCTGGGGTGAGGAAATCGAAATCCCGGCCGACCTGGTGGTGCTGGCGGTGGGTATGATGCCGGAACCGGTGGACGATTTGATCAATCTGCTCAAGATTAACGCGGGCAATGATCGGTTCCTGATGGAAGTGCATCCCAAGTTACAGCCGGTGGAAACGGCCGTAGCCGGTGTCGTCCTGGCGGGAACCGCGCAAGGGCCGATGAACATCCAGGAAAGCTGCGGGGCAGCAGGCGCTGCCGCGGCCAAAGTGGCCGGGCTGCTGGGCCAGGCTCAGGTGGAACTGGAACCGTTTGTGGCCCGTGTGAACCAGGAATTGTGCCAGGGCAGCGGCGACTGTGTGGCAGCCTGCCCGTATGAAGGGGCGATTGCGCTGACGACGATCCACCAAAATGGGAATACCGCGCAGCGCGCCGTCGTCACTCCGGCCAACTGTAAAGGCTGTGGCGCTTGCGTCGGGGTCTGCCCCAACTTCGCCATTGACTTGCTCGGCTGGACTTTGAAGCAGTACGACGCCATGCTGGATGCGCTGGTTGGTGAATTGCCTATGCTGGAGGTGGCCTCATGACCAAAGAAGAAGCCAAAAAACGAACTGAAATGCTGAAGCAGCTGCGTGAGCAGCATGACGAGGGCGTTAAGGCGACCCAGGCGCTGCTGAAAGAAATGAATAACACCCGCAAGCTGCTGCGCCAGGCGATGAAGACTGCACCGCGAACGGTGCCGGAAATAGCGGCCGAAACTGGCCTACCGGCCAACGAGGTGCTCTGGCACGTCATCGCCATGAAGAAATACGGTCAGGTCGCCGAAACCGGGCTGGACGGTTATTACTACCGCTATACGCTGGCGGAAGGGGGCAAATGATGAGTCAACGCGCCAACCCTGATTTACTATTAGAGCTGCAAGCCTATGGCGCTGTCGGCGCCGAATCCTGCTTTAACTGCGGGACGTGTACGGCCGTTTGCTCACTCACCACCGACGAAAACCAACTGCCGCGCAAAAGCATCCGGCTGCTGCAAGTTGGGCTGCAAGACAGCCTGCTGGCGAGCGTCGATCCCTGGATGTGTTACTACTGTGGTGATTGCAGCGAAACCTGCCCGCGCCAGGCCGAACCGGCCGAGACAATGATGGCCTTGCGGCGCTGGCTGACGGCCCAATACGATTGGACCGGACTGGCACGCAAATTCTACACCTCAAAGGTGTGGGAAATTGGCGCAGTGCTGGCGCTGGCCGCCTTCGTGGTTGTCATGTTCATCCTTTTCCATGGCCCTATGGTTACCGACCGGGTGGAATTAAACACATTTGCGCCGGCTCACGTCATCGAGGTGTTGGACTGGATTATGTTAGGCGGCCTCTCTTTCTTCCTGCTGTCTAACGTGGCTCGTATGCACCACGCTATCATCCGGCGGGGAACAAAGGCGCCTGTGCCGCTCTCACTGTATGCCACCGAAGCCTGGAATCTGATTTACCACTTTGTGACCCAGAAACGGTTCTCAAAATGTGATGAAGAAGAAGGGGGCACATTTTGGCAAAAACCCCGCTGGCGCAATCACTGGATTCTGGTCAGTGGTTATGTAACCATGTTTGTCCTGGTTGTTGTCTTCTTGCGCTGGTTCCAGACAGATGAGATTTATCCCATCTGGCATCCCCAGCGTTGGCTGGGTTACTATGCCACCATCGCCTTGTTGTTTGGCGCAACGGATGCCATTTGGGGACGAATTAAAAGAGAGCACCAGATGCATCGTTTCTCACACCCCAGCGATTGGATGTTCCCGATTTTGCTGCTGCTGACGACATTGACGGGTATTTTCCTGCACACGTTCCGCTACCTGGGGCTGCCAATGGCCACGTATATTATCTACGTCATACACCTGGCAATTGTTGTGCCCATGCTGGTTCTGGAAGTGCCGTTTGGCAAATGGTCACATCTGGCGTACCGGCCGTTTGCCATTTATTTCCAGGCGATTAAGGAAAAGGCGCAGTCCCTCCAGCAAGAACCTACCGGCGCTTTGGCAGCCGGTGATTAAACCAAATTTGAGTTTGAAAAAGGAGCTTTATCCATGAATGACGAAGATGAATTTGCACCCACCAAGATGGTGATCATGTGTAATCACGAAGACGCAGACAGCGTGATGGCCGCCCTGGTGATGGGCGCGGCGGCAGCGGCGACAGGGGAAGAGGTGTTGATGTTCTTCCAGCCGGGCGGCGCGCGGGCGCTGGTGAAGGGTGAACTGGAGAAGTTCCAGGGCATCCAGGGGCTGCCCGACCCGATTAGTTTGTATGATTCAATTCAGGTGTTGGACGGCCGTTTCATCCTCTGTGAATTAGGCCTGCCCAACAAAGGGATCGAACGCGAATCCCTGCGCGACGGCGTGGAAGTGATGATGGCCTCATCCTTCCTGCTGGATTCGGAAGATGCGCGGGCGGTTTATTGTTATTAACTCATGAACCGTAAGCCGTGAACGGAATACGGAATACGAATTTCGGATTACAAAAAAGGAGACAAAAAATGGAAGCAGTAATAACCCCAACCAAAACGTTAGACGTGCGCGGCGAAATTTGCCCGTATCCCGACGTGAACTCCATGACCACGCTCAAGCAAATGGCCAAGGGAGAAATATTGGAAATTCTGGTGGATTACCCCCTTTCCGTGGAGCGGATCCCCCGCAGCGCAAGGAAATGGGGTCACAAAGTGTTATCGGTTGAGAAAATTGAAGGGACCGATCACCGCCTGCTCATTGAAGCGTTTGGCTTAAAGAAATAGTGGCCGGTACACCATGAATGAAAACCGTTTGTAGTAGGCACTTTAGTGCCTTAGCAGGCGATGAATCGCCTACTACAAACTATTTACAGGAGGTTTAACATGAACCCGTTGGTTTATACCGGGTTAGCCCTGGGAATTTTGTTTGGATTTGCTTTACAGCGCGGCCGTTTCTGTATGAACTCGGCCTTCCGCGACATTCTCGTCTTAAAAGATTACGACCTGATCAAATCTGTTGGTGTGGCCGTTTTGTTAGGCATGGCCGGGTTTGCCATTATGGGCATGGCCGGGATCGTGCAGTTGAATCCTAAGCCGCTCTTGTGGGGCGCCAATATCCTGGGTGGTTTGGTGTTTGGCATGGGCATGGTGCTGGCCGGCGGCTGTGCCAGCGGCATCACTTACCGCGCCGGCGAAGGCATGGTCGGAGCGATGGCGGCTATAGGCGGCTTTAGTCTGGCCGCCCTGATGGCGGCCATGGGCGTTTTCAAGCCATTTGTCAGTTCGCTGCAAGAAAGCACCAAAATAACGATGGCCGACGGCTCGGCGCCTACCCTGGCGAATATCTTTGGCCTGCCGCAGTACGTAATGGCTTTGGGCATTGTCATTGTAGCCACCGGCCTCTGGATTTATCTCGCCCGCCGCAACAAAGAGGAAGACGATTATGGGTATGATGATCCGGCCACGTTAGGCGAGCGTATTTTCAAGCGCGGCTGGGGCTGGCTGGCATCGGGTTTGGCAATTGGCGTCATCAGCATCATTGCCTTCCCGCTGTCGGCGGCGGCCGGGCGCAACTACCCGTTGGGCATTACCGGCGGCTGGGTGGCGATCTTCAAATCCCTGGTTACCGGTGAAAATGCCATGTCATGGGAAGCCTTTTTGGTACTCGGCGTGGTAATTGGCGCGGTTATCGCCGCCCTCATCGCCGGGGAAATTGGCCTACGCGCACCCGCGCCGAAGATGTTAGTCCAAACCTTTGGCGGCGGTTTATTGATGGGCTTCGGCGCAGTTTGCGCCAGCGGCTGCAACGTTGGTCACATTTTGAGCGGCGTGCCCCAATTGTCGATTGGCTCAATTGTGGGCGGTATTTCTATCGTGTTGGGGGCCTGGTTTATGGCTTACCTGATGTTTATCCGGCCACAGCGAGTGAAGGCCCAACAGGAACGGGCGGCTCACGCTCACGCCTGATCCACTTGTCCGCAAAATGTGCGTCATATGCGTTAATTTTTAATACAAAGATGTTCTAAGGCACAAAGGGCCAAAGAAACAAAGGCCAAGAAGCAAAGCTTTTCTTTCTTCCTTTCTTCTCTTTGTGCCTTTTGTGCCTTTGTATCTTTGTAATAAATTTCTTTGGTTGCGGCTTTGCCGCCTTACGCAATACGCATTACATTTGGGACAGCGCAAAAAGGTCGTCGTTTTCCGGGCTGTGGATGAAGCCCCAAAAGGCTTCCTGGGCGCGATTGGGTGGAGCGAGACAGCGGCGGGCGATGCAGAGCTTACGCGCCAGCTTGATCCCGCTGACGGGCACTTCAACGACACAGCCCCAGGCGCGGGCGTGGGCGGCGGCCAGCCGGGAAACGAAGGAGACGCCTAAGTTGTTGGTAACGGCCGTCACTATCGCCTCCGCATTCCCCACTTCCAAAAATATATCCAAATCGTCCAATGCAATATCGTGCCGGGCGAGTTCCGACATCAGCGCCCGGCGCGTCCCCGATGTTGGCTCACGTAGAATGAACGGGACTTCCAGCAGTTCCGCCGGTTCAACCGATTGGCGCTGTGCCCAGGGATGCTGCCCCGGCACGATGAAAATGATGTGGTCGGTAAAAAACTCCTGGCACTCAAGCTGATCACAATTGGTTTCAACGCTCATAACGCCAAAATCGGCCTCGCTTTCCAGTAAATTTGAGGATACCCGCCTCTGTGAGCAAGTAAGAATGGAAATGCCTACGCCCGGATGGTGGTGGCGGAAGCGCCCGGCAATTTGCGGTAAAATGTATTTTCCGGCGGTTGTACTGCAAGCGATGCGCAGATGGCCCACAATATCTTCTTGCATCGAAATCATTGCTTCATGTAAATCAAGAGAATGATGAACTAACGTAACTTTTGTGCAATTGGTGGCGAAATCTTGAAAAATCGCCAAAAATGAAAATCGCACTTTAAC
>JACSRF010000162.1 GCA_014879875.1 Anaerolinea sp. | reverse complement strand
TTCCGCGTTGGTCAGCCCACCGCTGACAGGTACGGCCGACGCCCGCAGTTCCGCGTTGGTCAGCCCACCACTGACAGGCACGGCGCTCTGATTGCTGGCAATGGCGATGGGCAAACTATTCGCCATCGTCGCCTGCCCCTTGCTGGTGATGCCCAGCAGATCAACGATCTTTCTTGCTAAAGATTGCATTGCATTTTATCTCCTCACTCATCCACACCCCTGCCAGCCATTCCACAAAAGCGGAGGCTAATAAATAGGCGATGGGGATAGCCAAAAACAAATACCAAAAGCGCAGAAACAACTGTGCCTCGGTCATCTCTGGTTCGCTCAAGCGCAACCAGAAAATTACCGCAGCGCACAACAGCGCGAACACAGCATCGAAAAAATTTGTTACCTTTTTCATCTCAACTAACCGCCAATGTACCCGGCGTGGTGATGAAACCGCTGCTGTTGCGTACCAGGCCGGAGAAGGTCAACGTCTTGCCGCTGCTTGTATGCGTCAGCGTCCAATTTGTCGCCTCCAACCACGTGCCATTCACTGTCACGGCCGTGTACGTCCCTGCGCTGCCGTCCGGCCAGATCACACTGGCGCTGCCGATAACGTCCGGGTACGTCCCATGCGGCGTTGGCGCGCCGCTTAACCTGTTCATCGCCGCCACATAGTTTGCCAACAGGTACGCGCTTTTTGCACTCGCGCCACCGCCTTGCAGACCGATAGCCGCATCCAGATCGGCCAGAGGCGCATTGACCACGCTGGAATCGGCATCGGCCTCAAATGAAATCGGTGTGTGAAAATCAGTCGTCATAGCAGCTCCTTACAGCAGCCTGGCCAGCGCCTCGGCCTCCGAATCCGGGTAGCGTGGCACATTTGCCAATTGCAGAGTTACCGTCTGCACTCCTCGCGCACCATCTATGCGCGTCGTAGATTCCAGCACAATCAAATCTGTCTTTAGGCTCGCCATCACATATCCGTCCACCACGCGCCGAAAATCAACAAAAATTGTCTCGCCCGGATAGATAATTCTGTTGAGATGTTCAACAGTCAGGCTGTAGGCGTCATATGCGACATTGCGCATCTTTAATTCAGCGACCGCTTCCTGAAACAGTTCGTCAGGTGTTTTTGCGTCCTTGTATTCTGCCCACATCTCTATTCCGTATACCGACCAGGTTGTCGTATGTTCCAGGTAGCTCCCCTTCGCGTCGGTGCCCACAGTGAAGGCTGTGAATACTCCGGGTATCTCATAACCTTCCAGAGTGATGGTCTCATCTTTACCCCGGCAGTAGATACGGCCGATAAACGAATTGTACGTATCCATATTTCGGCGCAGCGACGTGATGATGCAAATATCATCATCAACAATGGCGTTCGGGTCGGTCGCCATCACCGCGCGGATGCCACTCGCCGGCGTATCCATTTGCATCCATACAACTGTGCGCCCCTCGCCGAGGTGGAAACTTTCGCCTGTAAGATCGGCGAGTTTTACCAACGCAGCCAGCACCGTCTCGCCATCAAACTGCCAGCGGATTGGCAGTTCCGTTACGTCGTGACCAGTAACGGTGTCCAGGCTCCAACCGCTTGGAGCAAATGCCATGATGTCCTGCGGCCCGGTGTCGGTACGGCCGTCGGTGGTGATGTAGACATGTGTAAACGTCATTGGCGACGTGGGCGTGTTCACCCGGAAGCGAACCCAATACAACTCACGGCCGTTGTGCCGCATCTGAATCCAACTATCTGGCTTTGTCCAGGTGATCGTCCCGTCCTGCGCAAACGTCGTCCCGGTCACATTCGTACCATCGCTAATGCTCAAATCTTCCCAATATCCCGTGCCGCCCTGGTCAAAATATTGCGCGCTGAGCGTCGCGCCGTTGACGTTGTAAACGCTCAACGCGACCGTGAACGCCTCAAACTGATCATAATCGCCAACATAAATGTACTCGTCGGCAGCCAGGGTGATGGGGGAGTCGGCTATCAGGTCGGCGTCGCTTTGTGTGGATGGGTCATGATGCACGGCCGCTGCGGGCACAATGGCGGTGTCGCTGGCAGCAACGCGCAGACTGCCCACCGTGCGATAGGTAAGCTCCCGCAGTTGGTCATCCCCGTTCACCTGCAAATTCACATCACCACCAGCCGGCAGCGTGCCGTTCCACTGATCGACAATGCCCGCGCCAACCTCCGTCACCTTTTGCGCAACATAGACCATACAGTGAACGCGCGTTTTCAGATTTGGCAGCGTCCAGCGTTCATCAGTTGCCGGCAGTGCGAACGAAATATTTCCCGCGCGGCTAATTCGGCGTGTGTGCGTCCATTGTGTGATGGTATGCACAGGCCCCGGACCGATCTTGTTGCCGCTGGCGTCTTTGACATCGAGCCAGAATTTCATGCCCACCCCTCGTAAAATTCAAACGTGACCGTGGCTGCGGCGCTGCCACCGGTGCGTACAATGGTGATGGTATTGTTGCCCGGCGCGAGCTGCATCCAATATTGGTTGGCGTGGTTTGCGCCAAGCTCAAAATTCACGTATTTGTTTGTCGTACCTTCCTTGACCGACATCGCTCCACCATCAATAGCCACCGACGATCCGGCGCTGATCGTGTCTGTGTATTCGATGTGGCAGTTTGTTTCAGCAATGGCGATAGAGATTTCATCTATGTCTGTCCCTACCGCTTTAATGACGACGCGCACGGCGGTAACGGCCACATTGCCACCATTTGTAATGTTGCCGACCGTAGTCCCCGCGCTCAGGGTTATCACGTCATCGGTCTGCATGTCGAATTCAAGCCCCGTGTCAAATTTCTCACCGGTATCAAATTTCCAACTGCCGCCATGCCGACGGCCGTTCCAATGAGGCGAGCGCGCGGAGAATACACATGTAACAGACCGAATTACGGATGGATATTCCAGGTCTGTTTGCGCCCTCACCTTCCTCAGTCGTGCATATATCCACTGCACAGATTGCGACGGCAACCAGATGCGGTACAAACGGTTCCATTGCCCATACAAAGCCAGCAATGACCGGTACGCATCTTCTAACTCGGCCGGCGTATTGCTCAGCAGACCCGCGTGGTGGGTGAATGCAGTTGGCGCAGATGGGAGCGGATCACGGCCGTGTGTGTCATAAATAAATCCACCGGCCACCATCTCCCCGGTTTCGTGAGTTTCAAAAGACGCCATATCGCCTTTTGGCGATCCATCCGGCAGGAAGAGCGTGCCAAAGCGTTGGAAATAAAACACTTAACGATTACCCCTTGCGCGCGCGACCAGCATGGCCTCTTCGACCAACTCCTCTTGCGCTTCGCGCAGACTGGCAACTGCCGAATCAGTCACCGGCGCATTGAAATGATTCGTAATCTGTACCGTTGTCGTTGAATCCCCGCCGCGTAACGATCCACCGCCACCATCAAGTGTGCTATTGGGTATCATGCCACCTAAAAACGCGATGGCATCAGTCAATGACCTGGAATGCGTTGTAGGGATCACAATCTCATCAGGCGTGAGCAGTGCGGGCACGCTGTCAATCCCCTGTCTGCCGCCGCGCACACGCCCACCGGCGCTAAATGCAACTGGCGCTCCACCTATTTCTGTGCCGCCCGGTATGCCAGAGCCGCTTGTGCTGATGTCAAATGTAATTGCGTAATTCCCTGCGGCCTCCTCTGCTGCCGCTGCTAATTCGTTGATCGTACCCAATTGAGCGGCGGCATTTGTTTCGATTTCGATCTGGTATGTGCCATCGGCATCTTGCGCGGCGTCCTTCAGGTCAATGATTGCGTCCGTCGCCGTCGTCGTCATGCTCTCCAACTCTGACAGGCCGGTCACGCCATTTTCCGCCAGCACCATCATTGCCGTCGCCGCGTTACCCCCGTTCTCTTCGATCAAAGTGATCGCCGCCGCCAGCTTTTCGCTCTCCTCAATGCTCAAACCTTCTTTAGCCAAAAACTCGTCCAGCATTGTGCCGGTCACTTCTGCCACTGCGGCTGTCACTCTGGCAATCTCTTCCAACGCAGCAGCTTCTTCTGGCCCAATCAGTCCCATCGCTTCCTGCAATTGGATGAAGCTGATTTGGGCATCCAGCGCAGCTATCCCACCCTCACTCACCGCCTGGGCGATACGCGCCTGGGCAATTTCCAGAGCAGTATCGCGATAACTCTCGGCAATAGCAGTATTGGCCGCTTCGATGCGCCCTTGCGCGTCCTCGATAGCCGCTGTGTCCCAGGACGGCGCGTTTGCCAGGTCGTGCTGCGCCTGAATCAGGTCAGCAACCGGGTCCTGCATATCCCGGATAATGCCAGAGAGTAACGAGAAAACTTCCGCTTGGCGCTCCGCTTCGGCCGTCGCCTCAGCCAACGCCGCAGCCTCCTCCTCCGTCAGCGCGTTCAACTCCTCCAACCGCGCAATCATCTGTTCTTTAGCTTCTTCCAGCGTCAGCGTCGCCCAATAGTTCTCCTCTTGTTGTATAGTGGTTTCACCGATTGCTGTGCCATGCTCGCGCAGCGTGCGACTTACCGCCCGCAGGGTGCTGTCATGCAGTTGCACAGCGGTTGTATTCTCGATAACAACCGCAGTGTCGTCGGCCGTCGCGTCTGTCTTCTCTACAATGTAACGTGCGAACAATTGGTCGGCGGCCGTCGCCTCCTGCACCGCCACCAGGTAACTGTAATATTCGTCAATCGTCAGTCCGCCCAACTCCTCGCGGTACGCCGCCGTCGCTTCCTTCAAATTCTCGTACGACCCCACCACCGCGATGGAGTCGTGCATCCAATCCCGGAAACCATCTGACTGCTGCGCCATCGTCGTGATCAGCCCGCGCATGGCCTCATCCAACGCCCGCGCCGCCACATCCGTATTTCCTCCCAGGGTAAAAGCATCCAGATATTTCAGGTCATCTTGAATGGCATAGAGATCATTGAGCAGAACAATATAATCCTCCACCGACTGCGCCTCCGCCATGCGCGCCTGAACCATCTCCTCCGCCTGTCGCCGGTAACTGCCAAAAAAGCCCTCCGCGCCCGTTTGCAGGTCTTTGAAAAATCCCTGCCCTTCCTGCGAGTTTAGCTTTTGCAGCAATTCATCCACTACGGCCACAACCATTTCCAGCGCCGGTACAAGCGCCGGGGCCAACTGTTCGCCCAATTTCGTTTTCAGCACATCCAGGGAAGCCGCTGCCTTGTCAAACGAGAGTTGCAGAGACCCGGACATCGTTTCTGCTGCCCCCTCGGTTGCCCCCATCGAGGCCGCGGCGGCATCCAGTTCGCTGGCAAACTTTCTCGCCCCCGAACCGGTCAGCGCCAACGCCGCGCTGCCCGCTTCGACAGACGAGAATAAATCGTTCACGCCCACGCCGGCTTTGGCCGCCCCCTGAACCATAATCGCCAGCGCATCCTGCAAATTGCCGCCCTCTGCTACAAATTCACGGAACGATTTTCCGGCAATGCGCTCAAAGACTTCTGCAGCCTTTGTTCCCTCCTTGCTCATTTCCACCACAGCCGCGCGGATTTGCGTCATTGCCACGCTCGTCGGCGTACCCTGTGCTGTCAGCGTCGCCGCCGCCGCCGTCAGGTTCTCAAATCCCAGGTCAACAGCCGCAAATGTAGGCAACGCCTGGAACATGTAGCGTGACAGTTCCTCGAATGTTAGTTTGCCGCCCTTCACGGCCGTAAACATCAGGTCCGATGCCTCGGTAGCGCTAATGACATCACTGCCGTAGGCATTTACCACCGAGGATAGGCCATCAACGGCCGTTTCCAAATCCGCCACCCCACCCAACGCCGCCGCATTTGCCGTTCTCAGAAAATCGAAAACATTATCCGCTGGCACGCCGGCCGAAATGGATTGGTACAGCGCCGGGACAACCTCATTCCCCAACCGCCCCGTCTCCGCCATGAACTCCTGTACGTCATTGGTCATGGCGCCCATCGCCTGGTCAGAGAGCTGCGGTAGGAGGGTGAATACCTCCCGCATCCCCCTATCAAACGATGTGAATGATTTGATGGACTCGGCGGCAAACGCGCCAACGGCCGTGCCCGCCCCCACCAGCGCCCCGCTCGCCACTTTCGCCAGCTTGCCCACCGCCTTCTCTAAGCCGGAGACGTCATCAGACGCCTGCCTGATAGGCTGACTCTGGTACGACGTGGTGACCGCAATACGGATGTCCTGCTGCTGCGTCATAAAACAAAAAAAGCGGCACACCTATATGGTGTGCCGCTGTCACAAAGCCCGTGAGAGGGGCGGTTCGCTGAATACTAAATATTACTAAATTTTATACAATTGCATCGCTGGCGTCAATGACGTGCCCGCAACCCGGATGGTAAACGATGATGTCATTAGCTACAAAATTTCTCAAATCTGAGGCTGCAATGTCAAACATTTGCCAATTATCCCGCATACTGATTGCAACAACAGGATCATACTCAACGACACCAAAAACTCGTTTCCCTTTTTGTGGGTCATGAAATGGTACTAATGCTGCATCTTCGCGGTCAATACCTATAAATGATACGAATCTTGAAATCTCTTCGTAACGACGTGTCGTCCAAATCCAACAATTACTCCTGCTCCGTTGGCGAATTCGACCAACGATTCCAAATCTCAACAAAAGATGAGACACATCATTTACTAATTGGTAAGATTTAGACACAAATCCAAGCTCGAAGGAATAGTTTCTTTGATCGCTTTGTTTGCGACGACACAACCATCCATCACCATTGAATAGCCAGTGGAGAAGGGTTGCTACCGAATGTCTATTCCAAGAAAATGCTTGCTCTGGGATATGTTTTGTTGCCGATGTGCAATTATCTAATTCCCATAAACGCAACATCGCTTGGATAGGGTTAATTTTTGCAACTCCCCCGCGTGACGAATGTGACATCTGATAACTGGGTGTCTTCCCATTACGACGCTCTTTATTTCGGGCAACACAACCAAATGAATTTGCAAAATTAGCGACTTGAATGCCATATATCTTTGTTGTAATGATAGGAGTTGTTGCTTTAGAAGAACCTTCTGCCAACCATAACCCAAGAAAACCAGCCACGTAATCAGGAACAGCAACATTACCAAAAAATGGGAGACTGACAGGTACAGCGATGGAATCATTTGTAGATAATTTATTTGCCTGCACTAGCCCGTTTGAGGTCAAACATTGATGATCCCAATTTACGCAAGCGGTGCGCCCCAAGCTTGTAACGATCTCCACAACGGGCATCCTTCGTTGACCTGTTTTCGATACGAGCACAGGGATGAAAGAGCGTCCGTCGAATGAAATAATCATAGCTCCATTTTGTAGTTGATCAATTTTCATGTATTCTCCGTTTGATTGAAGAACACGGGTATTTCTAGTGGTAAATTCTACCAATCCCATCATATCCCCCCCGATAGTTTTGTTCGGTTACTTTCTGCCACCGCCGGCAGCCACACAGCCGCCCCCTTGCGGCTATTGCACTCCTCACAACAGGGCACAACATTGACAAACGTCGTGCCCCCGCCGTTACCCAACGGCAGCACATGATCCATCGTGTAAAACGGCCGTCCACAATACGCGCAGCTAAAATCGAACTGCGCCAGGCGCAGCGCCCAATCCATCAGGCTCAGGTCAGCCCGCAGGCCCCGCCGCAGCGCCCTCTGTCGGTTATTCGACACACGTTTTCTCTCCGTGCGCGCCCGCAGAGTACGGCCGTTGATCCGTATTTCACTCATCATTTCCGTCCCGCGCACGTCGGGCATCCCTTGCCCTCGCGCACATTTTTATAAGTGGTCAGCCAGCGATGGCCGCGCCCACACGCCCATTCAGATTTCCCGTGCGAATTTTGCGGCATCGGTCCATGCCACACAAACCCCCGTTCCGTCGCCAGCGCATGGTACATCTCCTCACCAAACCGCCGCCGCTGCCTGGCGCACGTCGGGCAGCCCGTTCCCGTGCGCATACCCATGCGCACATTGCCAAAACTCGCCTGCCACACATGCCCCCGGTCACACCGCCAACCAGTTGGCGTCCGCACATTCGCCACCTCTGGCCCCAACCAGACAAACCCGCGCGCCACCGCCAGCGCATGGTAATCCTCCGGCGTATGCCGCGTGGGAGCGGGCAGCGTCGCTTCCCCCCGCACCTGCGCCAACTCCGGCAGCGTCCGCGCCCGTCGGCAATCCGGGCAACCATTCACGCTCAAATAATCCGTCTCCCACCGGTGCCCATTCTGACATTCCCACCACGTTTTCTCCTCCACACTGCGCGTCAGCGGCCCCAACCAGCGATAGCCATTGCGCGCCGCCAATGCGTGATATTCATCCGGCCCCCGCCGCCGCCGCCGCACCGCGCACGCCGGGCAGCCGCGCAGCCCGTTGTACGAGATCTCCCATTCATGGTCGCAGACCAGGCACAGCCAGCGGGTTGGCGTTTGCGTATTCAGCGGCAGCGGCCCTAACCACGCAACCAATTTTGTCTCTGCCAGCCCCCTGTAATCCGCCTCCGTCAGCGCCAGGGCGCGCGTGACGCATTGCGGGCAACCTGACCCCTCGCGCAGCGTGGCGTAGGCTGTCTCCCATTCATGGTGGCATTCGCGGCACAGCCAGCCCGTTGACTCATGTACATTGCGCGGTTCTGGTCCAACCCAAAACAGTCGCCGCTCCGCCGCCAGCGCGTGGTAATCATCGGCTGTTTTCCGCGCCACCCCCGCGCAGGAGGGGCAGCCCGTCCCCTGCTGGATGCTGCTGTATGTCGCCGCCCATTCGTGCCCATCAGCGCACGCCCAGGAGGTTTTGCTCACCACATTGCGCGGCAGCGGCCCCTGCCAGGCAATGCCCCGCAATTGCGCCAGGTTGTGGTAGTCGGCAGCCGTTCTGCGGCGTCGTGAACGCAGCGTCGGCTCCTCAAACAACCCCGGCGAAACCACCGGTGCATCGTACCCCGCGCCAAACGCCGCATCGTATTGTTTTTGTAACAGGGAGGGAGTGAAGCGGGCATAGCGGCGCGTGGTGTTAAAATCGGCGTGCCCCATCTGATCCTGAACAAACGCCGGGCTGGCGCCTGCGGCCAACGCTTTTGTTGCCCACCAATGCCGCAGGCGATGCGGCGAGACCAACTCAGTTACCCCGGCGCGCTCCGCCACGCGCTGCACCATCTGGCGGATACCGCTAGGGGTGATGGGCGCGCCGCTGTCGGCGAGAAACACCTCATCATGAGGCGCATCCGGGCGGTGTTCACTCAGGAAACACTCAACAACCTGCGCCGTCAACGGGTCAAAAACCACATTGCGCCGTTTGCCCCCCTTGCCATGCACCTGCGCGTACCGTTCGCGCAGGTGCAGACGGCTGATGGTCAGCGTTGCCGCCTCGTTGGAACGCACCCCGGTGAACAGCAGAAAGCGCAGCATAGCCTGGTCGCGCATGGTCATAGGAGTGTTCAGCATCGCCTCCACAGCCTCATCGCTGACCGCCCTGGGTGGCGTCTCTGAGATGGGTACGGTTTCCGGCCAGGAGATGACGCCAACGACATCGGCCGTTATCGGCAACTCCGGCCATTTCGCCATCCAGCGCCAAAAGGTGACGACAGCGCGGCGATAACCGTCTACCGTGTCGGCTGTCAGGTCAGAAGCGGCCAATCTGTTAGCCCACCCCTGCAAGCAGGTGGCGGTGATGCTGGTCACCGCCACATCGCCCACCGTCGCCAGCAGCGAATTGCCGCGTAACGGCCGCCCTGGGCGCACATCACCTAATCGTCCGAGAATCCAGTCGGTATAAGACGGCCGTTTTGTGGACAAATAATTGACCACGAACAGGTCAATAGCCGAGGAGAGCAGCGTACTCATTGCCGCCGCCCCCCGCGCCAGAGTGTACGCCCCACCTCGCGCAGTTCAACCTCGGCAATGCACAGCAGGGGGTTCCACGCTGTCCAATCCAACAAATCCTCATCCTGCTCCCCCGTGGCCCACCACGCCTCCAGCGCGCTCTCCGCCACCACCTCCGTATCCAGGAATTCACGCCCCGTTTCCTCGTCCAGGCGGATCGGAATGTAACGCGGTTCATTAACCACAGGCACAGGTGTCTGCGCGCACATCGTAATGTGCAGCCGCGATGTATCGGCGCCGACCAGGTCGGCCACGTTAATGCGCCGCCGCACGCGCAGATTCACACGCGCAATGCGCCGCAGCGGGTTCCACTCCGCCCAGTCCCGGTTCCCGCGATCAAACTGTAGCGCCGCCTGCAGCGCCTCAGCCTCCGTGTGGCCTATTTGCAGGGTGTCGTATGTTTCTGTTTTTGTCTCGTGGTGAAAACGAACAGGGATGAAACGTTGACCGTCGGTGACGTCAGTTTGGAGATTTTTTAATTTTGTCATTACCGTTCCCCCCGCCCACCGCCAACAAAATGCCCAGTCAATGGATTGCGCCGGCATGTTTCGCGCACACGGGGATAACGCTCCCAGGCCACAATGCGTACAGCCGTTTCCGGCCATTCCGGGTGCATGTCGTCTGCGCCCAGGGCGCTGTAACGCGCCTCGCGCGCTGCCAGGGAACCCGCAACCCACTCGCGCACCAGCACGCCGTTGGCGTCAAAAAAATCTATGCCGCATTGCGCCGGGGTGCGCGCTTGGGTTTGCGTTTGCGTTTGCGTTGGGAGGCGGCCGTTGAGTACGGCCGTTTGGAAATCATTGAAAACAGATGGGGAATTGGGTATTATAATTGCAGCCATGACACACCTCCGATGTGTTGTGGTTAGGTCCCGCCCAGTGCTCCTAACACTGGGCGGGGCTGTTTATTTATGGTTCACACACCATCTACTACGATATGAATTATACCATATACGCTAGTGTAGTCAAGCATTTTCGTTGTATTCAATAGCGTATTAGATAATTTTGATATTTACAATCATGATATCGTGTGATAAAATTTCCCTCATGGGAAAAATACGGATCAATTTGCGTCAATTCATACGGGAGATTGAGGTGGAGCGGCGGCGGGACGTTACCTGGGCCGAAATTTGCGAGGGCACCGGCATTGCCGCCACAACCCTGAACCGGTTATTGTCCGAATCGTCTCAGCGCCCCGACCTGGATGTTCTCGCGCGAATTTGTCATTATTTCAACGTCCCCGCCGGGCCGATCCCCTTTCTCATTTACGAACCAGACAAGGCGGGGGGAGAAACGGCCGATGTGGAGAGAGGCGACTGAATAGTCGTGGGGGTAATATTATGACAGAGGGAACAAAACAATGTCCATTCTGCGCCGAGACAATAAAATCCGAGGCTGTTGTGTGTCGTTACTGCGGGCGCAACGTTGAGGGGAGCGCGGGCAACGCTCAGGACAAAAATCCGGCATTAGGATTTTTGGGCCTTGCGGTTTTGATTATCGGAGCAGGCATTTGCGCATTTTCGGGAGGTGGCACATTTGGAATCGTTATAACAATAATTGGTGCGGGGATTTTGGGATATGCTCTCATTTCGGGAAATATCAAACTGTTTGGTTAGGGGATGGGCGAACCCCAGAACGGCCGTACCTTCTGCCATATAATGGGTAAAAACGTCGCCCTACTAGCCCGGGGGAGACGTTAAACGGGCCGGGAGGGTGGACGTTGGTCTGCCCTGTGAACGGTCAATTCCTGGGCAGAGCAGGGATACGACGCTGGCGCAAGCTGTGGCTCCGGCGGCTGTGGTTGTGGCTAATCCGTCAACCCATTAATGAG
>JACSRF010000254.1 GCA_014879875.1 Anaerolinea sp. | reverse complement strand
GTTGTCGTCACCGCGAAGATGAGATTTGTCAGTCAATCAGCGTAACTTATTTAATCCGCGTTCCTAAGCAGGCGAGGCAAGCGGAGAAAATACCGTTTTGCCACATGAAAATTATACCCGCTTGCCTCGCCCCTACCTGTTGCTCCGTGCTCAAAAGCGCCGCCGCGCTAGCAGCGTCAGTGTTCCCAAAACGGCAAACAGCAGCCCCAAACCCAATGGCAGCCAGAAATCAGCCAACGGCTGACCCACACGCGCCGGTCCCGCTTCCGTTGCCCGTATATCCCCATCAAGGGCAACTCCGGCCGTTACCGTCGCCGCCCGGTTAGCCGTCACCGTTTCATCAGCGCCCGGGCGGGGTAAGTCTGGCGCCGACGCCGTCGCTAAGGGAGTTGGCGCTGCCGTTGGTACTGCTGTTGCTGTCGCCGTTGGCGTGGTCGTGGTCATCACCGGCGCGGCCGCCACGCCCATAGACGGCATTTCCGGGGCCGCTTCTGCTGCCGCGTCTGACGTCACTTCTTCCGTCAAAACGGCCGACTCCGGCTGGGGCGTCGCGGCGACCAGGGGCGTCGCCGCGACCAGGGTCGCCACTTCCATTGTCACAATCACTTCCTCAACTGCTATATCGTTCGCTGCGCCGCTGAGAACGGCCGTATCCAGCGCCTCGGCCGCAGCGGGCGCCTCCATTTCCATCGCTACCTGCTCGATGGGCGCGGCCGTTGACGCCATTCCCCCCATTGTCACCATCTGCAAAGCGAGCGCCAGCACAAAGAAAAACGCCGTCAGCGCCGTCGCCAGGCGCAGCGCCGGGTACGCCTGCACCAAGGGTTCTCGCTGCGGACGGCCGTACAGCGCCGGGTCCAACGTAAAGTGACGCGGCACGCGGCGTGGCGGCAGGCCGCGTAACTGCTGCCGCACCAGCCGCAGCCGCGCCAGGTCGTTACGCAGCCGCTCATCCCGCGCCAATTCCTGCTCGAACCGCGCCTGCTGTTGGGGAGATAAACGGCCGTCTACATACGCATTCAGCGTCTCCTGCCGCTTCTCCACCACCGATTTCATCAAATTCCGCAACCAATCCATGCTCAAATATCCATCTATCAGTTATCGGTTATCGGTTATCAGTTATCGGTTATCGGTTGTTGGTCAATGCGCCATTCTCCAAACCAATCACCGTTCACCGTTTACCGTTTACCGTTCACCGTTTACCGTTTACCGACCACCGTTCACCGTTTACCGTTCACCGTTCACCGTTCACCGACCACCGGCTCATCCCTTAGACGGTAACTGGCGGGCAAAAGTTCCTCAACCTGCTGCAAACAATCCCGCAGCTTACTGCGCGCCCGGCTGATGCGTGATTTCACCGTGCCCAGCGAAATGGACAAAATATCGGCGATCTCCTGATAATCATGCCCCTCCACGTCACACAACACGGCCGCCATCCGCTGCTCATCCGGCAGTCCTTGCAAACAATTCTCAATCGCCCGCACCAATTCCAGCCGCTGCTGATACGCCTCCGGCCCATCCTCCGGGCTGCGTAAAAAGGCAAACGACTCGTTCTCCTCTGTCAGTTCATCCAGCGACGTTTGCGGCCGTCGCTTGCGCCGTCGCAGTTCATCATAACAGCGATTGGTCACAATTCGCAGCAGCCAGGACTTAAAATTACCGTCACGAAACCGGTTCAGCGATTGATAGGCAGCAATAAACGACTCCTGGGTAATATCCTCCGCCATTTGCGGCTGCCCCATGATGCGATATGCAACGTTATACGCCAACTGCTGGTAATGCAGCACCAGCCGGTTAAAAGCGGGTACGTCACCCTTCCTGGCCTGTCTAACTAAAGCGGCTTCGTCCATAAAAATCGAATTGACAGAAAAACTTGCTTGAATTATACTTCCCACACCTTAAAAAAGAGATGCCGAAGTGGCGGAACAGGCAGACGCGCACGACTCAAAATCGTGTTCCCTCGGGAGTGTGGGTTC
>JACSRF010000170.1 GCA_014879875.1 Anaerolinea sp. | reverse complement strand
CTCGCCGCCCGCCAGCCCCGGTGAAAAGAAGAACAGGCTGCCACCCAGTCCCACCACAACACCCAGCAGTTGCCGGCGCGTTGGCAGTTCGTGCAGCCAGATAATGCCCAAAAACAGCACCAACAGCGGTACCAGGTTGAGGAGAAAAGCGCCGGTGGTTGCCGGAAGATATTTTAGCCCCCAAAACAGCGCGCCGTTCCCCAATGTGTAGGCGCTAAGGCCGAGCAAGCAGAGATGCAGCCATAACCGTGACGGCCACTGCCGCATGGCCTTACCCTTGCGGATCATGAAGGGCAGCAGCAAGAGAAAGGCCAGGAAGTAACGCAGCCCGGCCAGGGTGAGCGGCCCCACGTAGGGCAGCGCCAGTTTGACCAAAACAAAAGAGCTGGCCCAAATCATGGTGGTGGCGATGGCTTCGACCAGCGACAGGGCGCGTGATGGTTTTTTGGTAGGCGGCAGCGATGGATTCATCCCATGATCATACCACCAGCATGTCGCCAAGCATATTTCCGGCGAACCAGGCCCCGTTTGGCGTGAGGGTAAAGCCGCCGCTGGCGTCTGGGGTGATCAGTGCGGCGCTTTGCCATTGCGCTTGCAGCGTGGCGCTGTGCGCAGTGGCGCGCTGCAAGGCGGGGAGCAATGCCGGCGGAATCGTTCCGGCGAGTACGGCCGTCGTCAACGGTTGCAGCGCATTTTCAACGGCCGTGCGGCGCAGTCCTCCTTCCAACCCCGGCTGCTGCGTCATGTCGGCGCGCAGGTAAGCCGCGTACCGCCCATGCCGGTAATGGTACTGACCAAAAACGCCATCGCCAATCGTACCCACCGCCAGGCAATCCTCATGGCGCGTGGGAAAGGTGAAGTAGACGTTGGCGTCACGGCCGTTGGCCCAATGGTTAAATAAATTTTTGCCAAACCCATGCGCGGCGAGTAAGGCCGCGCCCGCCTGGAACAAGAAATAATTGGTGACGTGCCGGTCAGGCTTGGTCAGCCCTTGCTGCGCCGCCCACTTCTGGTTTTGCGGATACACCAGCAGTTCATACAACGAAACGCCATCCACGCCGGCCGCCAACAACGTGTGCAAATCCGCCACCCACCCGGCCAACGTCTGGCCGGGCAGCCCACACACCATGTCTACGCTGACCACCCACCCCAGCGCCAGCGTGTCGGCAATACGCTGCAAAACCTCAGCAGACGGCCGGCGGCGCCCGATGGCCGCGCGGATATCAGGCTGCAAACTTTGCACGCCCAGGTGCAGGCGGCGGAAGCCCAGGTCATCCATCACCCGGATCATCGTTGGCGTCAGGTCGGCGACGGTAGATTCCAGCGCCCATTCGGTAGCGTCGCTGACCGCAAAACAGTCGCGGCAGCAGGTCGCCACCTGCTCTAACGCCGCTGCGCCGATAAAAGTGGGCGTACCTCCCCCCAGATGCACGGTGGAAACCGGGCATCGGTGCAAGTTCCCCTGCTGGCTCCACAGACGCAGTTCGGCGCAAAGTTGGTCCACGTAACGCTGGATATGCTGTTCTTGATAGGCGCCAAGCTTGAAGGAGTAACAATCACAAAAATGGCACTTGCTGGCGCAAAAGGGAATGTGCAGATAGAGGCAAAATGGCTTGTCGTGGTCCGCCTGGGTCAATTCCTGCCGCAGTTGCCCCCAGGCTTGCGCGCCGGAGTCGTCATACGGCCGTTTGGCCCACAGTGGCAGGGGCAGCACCCATTGGCGCACGTCGTAAGGGGGGCGCAGCGCCGACCATTGGGCGCGGATGGCGTCTACGTCCAACCCTGGCGGCGCATGATGGAAAAATGTGGTGAATAGTTGTTCTTGCATCACGCCACCTTACCAATGATACGCTCAGTTCCGCATTATCAACAAGCATATCCATATGATTGAATCACTTTTCCGGCAACGGCCGCAGCTGCACAGTTAGCCCACAGGTATATGGCCGTCTCGCGCAAATGCGCCATCATCAACTGCCGATTGACACGACAGCGAAAGGAAGCGGCCGGCGGCGTCTCCAGCGCCGGGCAAAAATCGGGGCAGGCCCCGGCGCAATGGTACTGGTTGAAACAAGCGGCGCAAGGGGCGACGGCCGTTTCCAAATGGGTACGTAGGGTATGGATATTTCCACTATCTATGCGAAACCCGGCGGCGGCCGTTTCCAACCTGCCAATTTGCAGCAAAGCAGCGCCATCTTGTACCTCCTTAAAACAGGCCACTGCGCCCCCCCCCGGCGTAAGCTGCAAAACCTGGCGCAGCACATGGCAATACGGCCCATGAATTTCAGCGGCGCGGCTGCCAGACATGCGCCAGGGAACGTCATAGCCTTGCGCTGCCAACTTTGCCTTGCTAAATTCAGCCACAAACAAATCCGCCTGCTCTGGCGTAAAACAGGCGGCGGCGGCGGCGCGACCGGCGTGGTAGACCGGCTCCACGTGAATTTCCGCCGGGCGCAGCGTCGTACACAGGTAAGCGGCAATCTCTGCCTGGCGCGTTACGGATTGCGGCGTGATGGTGACGCGAACGTGCAGCGGCGTGCCGGCCGCGTGAATGATTTGCGCCGTGCGTTCCACAAAGCGGGCGCTGCCCTGCCCACTGCGCAGCGGCCGCTGCCCATTCTGCACATCGGGCGGGCCGTCACAAGAGAGGCCGATCAGGTCAAACTGCTGCGCCAGCCAGCGCGCAGCGGCGGCCGACAGAACGCCATTGGTGGCAACGTAGCGAAAGGTGGGTAAATCATACGCCGTCGCCAACTGCGCCAATTCGGCCAACACCCGCGCCAGCAGCGGCCGATCCAGCGTTGGTTCGCCACCTCCATGACAAACAAGAGTAAACGGCCGTCCCTGGGCGCGACAATTTGCCATGACCAGGCGCGCAGCGGCGCGTATAGTCGGCAAGGATAGGCGCTGCGCCGGCCGTGGCGTCGGATCGGCATAGCAGTAATTGCACTGCAACTGGCAAGCATTGTGCAAATAAAGCGTCAGGCAAACGGGCGCGAAGGGCTGGGTGAACAGGGCCGCGCGCGCCGCCTGCGCCTGCGCCGCCCAACGCCGTAAAGCGGTCGCCGCCGGATGCCTATCCGCAGTAAAATCACCCAACTGCTGCGCCAGCGTGTCGGCGTAATCCGTCGTCGCCACCGCCAGATAGCCGGGCGCATAGAAGAGCGCATATGCCGGATGGTCGGCGCGAAAGAGGGGTAAAGCGGTGGGCAGGCGGTAAAAATCGCTCATGTGGGCAGGCAGACGCGCATCTGTACCAGGTGCAAAAAGAGGCCGCGTGTATAGGCAAACGCCTGGGACAACTCCCAGCCCGTGTCCAGAGACAGGTCGGCGGCGATGGCTTGCAGGGGGGTACGGCCGTTCATCCCATTAAACACCGCCAACGCCGCCGCATCCAGGGCAAAAAGTGGGTAGGGTTGCGCCGCGTCTGGCGGCTGCCCCCAGACGTACCCCTCGGCCACGCTGATCTGGCTGCCCGGTATCATGCCGGGAATGAGGAGATACAAGGCATCGTCCGGCAGGCTGCCCAACTGCGCCAGCGCATATCCGTGCCCGCCGCGCGCCTCGCCGCCCAACACCTCCATTTCGCGGGCGCACTGCTGCAACAAGCCACGCCGCGTCAGGCGAAAGGCGAGATCGCGCCGGGGAAATTGGCAGAAATCGGCCGGCGGCAGCAAGTCAGACATGCAGCGCCTCCGTGAAGGTTTGCAGCCGCTGCAGTAGTACCGGCTCCTCAATGGCGCGCCATGCCGGCGGGCAGTCGGCAAAAAAGCGATTCAAGCGATCAACCGTAGCCTGCATCCAGTCACGCCAGGCGTCTGGCAGCAGTGGGCCGGCCAACAGATACAGGCCGCCGAGATGGGTGTGGCGTGGAAAATCAGCCAGGTTGTAAGTCACCACCTGTCCTTGTGCGCTTAACCGGTCACGGGCATGGGCCAGCGTGTCCTGAACGGGCATCTGCATCGCGCCGTCAAAACGGTACAGGTCAGGGCGGCGCGCTTCGGGGCGCGCCTGGAATGGGATCGCGTCGAAGGAGAGTCCCGCCGGCCAGCGCGCCGGGGAGACCCAGAAGGCGGGTTGGGTGATGGCCGGGCTGTTGGTGGCGGGCAGGCAAAGGCAGTAAGGGGCAGCGTGCAGGCGAGCGTCGGCCGTTTCCAGCCAGCCCTCGCCATCCTCCTGCCAGAAAACGTCGTGGTCTATGAACCAGAGACTGGCAGTGGGCAATGCGGCAACCACGTAAGCGATGACCCGGCTGTGTTCGGCGGGGGCCGTGTCCGGGTAAGCCAGTTCTTGCACGCCTGGCGGCAAAAAGGGGCGCAAGCGCGCGCGCTGCGCGGCCGATTTGCCCACCTGCACCAGGTAAAGCGGCCGTTGGCGTGTGTGCGCGGCCAGGGCGTGCAGACAGGCCAACCCCAGGCAGTTAGACCACCAGGAAATGACAACGAGTGGGCTGCGGCCGTTCATACCACTTCCATCCCCTCATCTGCTCGCGCCGTCATCGTCCCGCCTTCTTGTCGCTGCGGCCGGCGCCACACGCTGCCGGGGCTGTGGGCAATCTGGTGCAGCAGTAGCCCGGCGCTAATGCGCCGGTTCATCAGGCAGCGCGCCCCTTGCGTTAAATGGCCGTCTGGCCCATCGGCAAAGGAACGTGTGTAGCAGTCGCCGGCGCAGCTCCAGTAGCAAAAGCAGTCGCGGCAGTTCTGGCGGCGCGCGGCCATGAGGGTGTGCAGGTGAGCGCGGGCGGCGTGATCGATCTGCACACGGCCGTCTACAACGCACCCAATGCGTGACAGGCAGGCCAGCGGATGGTCGGCGCCGGTGATCTCATAGCAGGTGACGAGTTCGCCGCGTGGGTTGACGACCAGGGCGTTGTAAGGCGCCAGGCAGAAGGCGGATGTGGTCAACCCGATGCGCGCGCCGGCATAATTCAACTGGCGGCCGGCCGCGGCGGCAATGGCATACGCCTCCAGAAAAGCGTCGGCAAAGGCCAGGCATTCTTCGGCCGCGCCGCCAATGTGACCACCGCGCCCGGTGTTGAAGGCGGGTTCGACTTGCAGATTGCGGCAAGCGGTATGGGTGCAAAGGTAGCGCACGTCTTCGGGCAGGCGCGACCAGGGCGCCGTGGCGGTCATGCGGATGCCATAGGAAAAGTTAGCGGCGTCGAGAGCGGCCATCGTTTGACCAACAACACCCGCCGACCCACGACCTGAACGAAACGGCCGCTGCTGGTCTTGCGTGTCGGGCGCGCCATCTACGGACAGGCTGAGACCGTCGAAATGGGCCATAATCCAGTCGCGCTGGCGGGCAGACCAGACGCCGTTGGAGGTGAGGGTGAGGCGGGCGGGGAGGGGCTGCTGCCGGGCGTAGGCGACGCACTCTTGTAAGGCGCGCCAGGCGTAGGTCGGTTCGCCACCCCCATGAAAGGAAACCTCGAAGGTAGGGCGTCCCATTTCTTGCGCCATCTGGCAGGCGTAAGCAATGGCTGCGCGCCCCAAGTCAGGCGTCAACGTTTCCTGTGGCCCCACACCGGCGGCGGCGTAGCAGTAGGTACAGCACAGTTGGCAGCGGTTGGTCATGAGGAGAACGGCCGTTGTCGGGCGGAAGGCAGGCGGCATGTCCGGTGGTGGGGGTGGGTCTGGCTGCGGCCAGCCAACGGCCGTGAGGAAAGCGACGGCCGGCGTATCTGGCGGATCGGTCATGTGCGGCAAGGCCGCCGCCAGGTCGGCCAGCGCGCGGTTGCCCACAAGGGCAATGCCGGGCAGTGGCCGGTAAATGATCACCTTGTCCGCGCCCTCTGCATCGGGAATGGGAATGCGGTGTAGTTCCATGTTAACAAAGAGTCCGTAAATCTTGCCAATCCATTGTCAACCTCAATTCGGGTACCAATAATGAGAAGTCAGGCCAACACAGGTGCAAACAGTGTCACAGGTACACACCGTATCACAGGTGCAAGTTGTATGGCCGACGCAGCTGCAACCGGGTACGGTGACGCAGTTGCAAACGCACACAGCGCCGGGCGGCAAGGGTGAGCCACAGGGTAAGGTGTAGGTGCGCCCCTCGATGGTGTAGTTGATACCGGTTTGACCGGCGGGCACAGTACCGATAACGCCGGGTACGGCCGTTGGCGCCGGTGGCGCCGTTGGCGCCGGTGGCGTCGGTATGTTCTGCTCCACCGGGATGGTATCGGGAGCAAATGTATAGGTGACGACAGAAGCAGCCAGCCAGCCAATGGTTCCATCGGCCGTGCGCACCTTGAACCAGGAGTTATCCTGTAAACGGCTGATCACCGTGACGACATCGCCGCTGTACAAAACGCCAATTACCGGATAGTTTGTGCCCGGCCCCCCGCGTAGATTGACGCTGGCCAGGTTGATGGTGAGGGTGGGCGCCGGGGTCGAAGTTGGCGTGGGCGTTTTGGTGGGTGATGGCGTCTTGGTGGGCGTGGCGGTGCTGGTGGCGGTAGCGGTGGGCACGGGGGTCGCCGTTGCCGTTGCCGTTGCGGTTGCGGCCGCAGTCGGTTGTGGGGTGAGCGTTGCGGTGGGGTCCTCGGCAAATGGCTGGAAGATAGGTGTGCCCCCCGTTTCCCCACTTCCTTTACAGCCGGCTATTGTGACGACCGCTGCAGAAACGGCCGCCATCTCGATAAAATCGCGGCGTGAAAATTGAATCCCTTGTTTCCCTTTACTGACGGCAAAAACCTGTGGGACTTCTGCATCTGCCTGCTCTTCGTGTAAGACATCATCCTCATTCATTCTGAAAAACTCCTTTGGGTCCGTTCAAAATTAACTCAGGTGGCGCCGTCAGGAGAGCATCCCTTGGGCTGAGATGCGGCCACAGCAAACTCAAAAGTTGTTTACGAACGAACCTTTTGTAAACCGAATTGTTAATGCGCGATTTGGCAAATCACGTTACAGTTTTTCCTTTATAAACCGTTACGCGAAATGGATCGTGGTGAAAACGACGCATTGTCTGTGACAAACAGCCGCCCGTACACTCACCACGCTGCTTAAAGACACAGGTTGAACATTCACGGTAAATACCGGCTGCGCGGTACGGGGCCGTTTGTGCGGCCAACTGCGCGCGCAAGGCAGTCGCATTCGGCGCTGCGGACAGTGGCACTGCGGACAGTGGCGCCGCAAACAGCGGGGTCTGCACGCGGCCGGTGAGCGGAAAACAATGAATGGCCTGCCCATCCATGCTCACGTCGAGGATCGGGTTGCAGCGCCAACCAATATCAGCCTGCGCCTGCTGCAAAGCAACCAGATCATCTTCGGCAAACATGCAGCGCACAAAGCCACAGTCGAACTCAACGCGCACCCCGGCGCCGGCCGCGCGCCGGGCGAATTGCGCAATAGATGTCCCCACTTGTGGATAATGTTTGGGGTGCAGATAACGGTTATTCCCGTTCCAGATTGGTTGGGCCAATCCCAGGCGCACCGCACGGCGGCAGCCGCTTTCCGCAATGAGCGGCAGCAGGAAATCGAGATCGAAGTGGGGTGTGTAGATGTTAAAGCCGGGCAAAGCGCGTTGACCCAGACGCCGCATGGTCTGGCGGCGGCGCGCCATCTCTGCCGACGTGGGGCCATTGGCGGCTTTGGTAGCGTTCGTGTTGATCAACACCAGGCAGGCGCTTTCCGGCAGCGCCTCCAGACAGGCTAAAGCGCGTTCTGGTATCAGGCCGTGCGAAAAAACGAGCAGCGCCATGCCCCGCTGCCGCGCGCAGGCCACCAATTCGGGAAACTGTGGGTGCAGCGTTGGCTCGCCACCAATCAGCCGTACCTGATCAATCTGTGAACGCTGCAAAAAATCCAACTGCCGGGCAAATGCGGCCATCGAGATAAATGTCTCGTCCTGGCTTTGCTGAATGTCCTGCATGTGCGCGGTAGCAAAGCAGTAAGGGCAGCGCATGTTGCAAACTGCCGTCACCGTCAAATTAGCCATCTGATCTTGTCTCCTGGGCAAGCAGGCCAATGTCGGCCCATTGGCGCAGCATGGCGTGTAAGGGAACGGCCGCCTGCGCCGGAGACACAGCGAGCAGGCCGGCCAGCAGGGTTAGCAGGCGGGGATAGGGATACGCCAATGTGAGCCAATCCCAAACGGCCGCCTCGGCCCCGCGCAAGCAGTAATGACGCCCTCGCTGCTCATCTACCACGATAATTTGCCCGGCGTCTACGGCCCAGGAGACGCGCGGGGAACAGGAGTAGATGATAGGCAAGGTGTTCATAATCAAATTTCCTGATGCAGCAGGCGGTCGGTGGACTGGTAGACGGCCGTTTCCGCCCCCACCCTGTCGGCCAACCAGGCTGTGGCCAGGTCGTGCTGCCCTAACTGACGCAGCAGCCGGGTCATTGTCATCAGCCGCGTCTGGATGCACCAGGCGTCAAATGTACCAGGCGAGACGGCCGTGTCGTGATTGACGTGGCAGCCCCCGGCGCAATGATAGCGGCAAAAACAGTCTGCGCAGCGAGGTTTGTTGTTCACCTGAAGCTGGCGCGCGCGCTGGACGGCCGCATCGTCCAGGGCAAAGGTGGAAAGCTGCGGCTGAAGCTGCCCCAGGCGCATGTCCAGGCCAACCTGCTGCCACTGCTCCGGCAGCAAATAGCAGGCATTCACCGCGCCATCGGGGGTGACGATCAGCGCATCTTGCCCAACGGGACAAAAGCTGAGGTGGCAGGTAGTGGTAACGGCGGTGGATAAAACAGCCTCGATGCCGGCGGCCGTTAACACGGCGGCGGCGCGGTCAAATTCCTGCGCAAACGTCCACGGGTCTGGCGGCGACATATCCGCGGCAATGGACAAAGGAGAGGGTATCAGGGTTTCAAAGCAGACCGCCTCGACAAGCAGGTTTTGGCGCACCCAATGAGCAAAGTCTACCAGGTCGGCGACGCTCTGTTGGGTAATACAGGCGCGCAGCACCAGGTTAGCCGCGCTCTCTGACAGGATACGCGCATTATGGGCGACGGTGGCAAAAGTGGCACGGCCGTTTAGCGCCGGGCGCTGCCTGTTCTGCACCTCATCCAAGCCATCCAGCGACAAGACAACTGTATCGAAATGGTCGCCGATCCAGCGGCACTGCCGCGCCCCATACAAGCCATTGGTCGTTACCTCAAAACGGAGCGCCACGCCCCGTTCGGCCGCGCGCAGGGTGGCGTAGGCTACCACAAAATGAATGACGTTCGCGGCAAAAAAGGGTTCACCGCCGAAAAAATGAACGGCCGCACGCCGGTTTTCTGGGGGCAGCAGCTTCAGGTAAGCGTCAACGGCCGTCCGCGCCAATGGCAAATCCATCACCGGGCTGGTTTGCTTGGGGGCGGCAAAATCGCAATACGCGCAGGCCATATTGCAGCCACGTGTTGGAATGATGCCTAAAAACAGGGGGGCGGCGACGGCGCCGGTGCGTACCTGGAGCTGCGGAACAGATGGTGCTAGTTGTGTCAGGAGGGGTTGGAGATTTGCCGGGACCGGGGTGGCGGGTTCTTGTAAAGCGCGCGTGAGGTGACGGACTGCGGCGCGATCAACCAGGGCGACCAATGCGTGCAAAGGGGCATACAGCAGATAGCTGTCTCTAACCGGTAAAACAAAGATGTCGGTCCCCGGCGCCATGTAAATTGTTCCCGCATGATTCAACCGTTTGAAGCATGTAAATGGGCAAATGTGTCCATAGGCTCTATAAAAACATTGTACGGGATGTTAAAGCAGAGCAGCAGTGAAGAAAGTCACGCGGCATGACGCTGTTTGTCATGCTTTGGGATACGCTCCACCACCGGAACCGGCCGCTCTAATGGCTTATGTTGCTTCCGCGCCGGAACCGGTGGGCACTCCCATGCCTCATCCGGCGTCACGCGGCGCAGTTCCTTCAGCTTAGGCAAAATACCACAGGCAAAGCAGTGATGGCGGCAGTCTACCCGCGTCTCCTGCTGCTGGCTCATCAAATAATCTTGCGTCAGGAACTTCTTCGTCACCGCCACGTCAATATGCTCCCAGGGGAACACCTCATCAATGCGCCGTTTGCGATGCGTGTAAAAATGTGCGTCCAACCCCATCTCCTCCAAAGCTTCACGCCAGGCATCCTGCTTAAAATGCTCCATCCAGGCGTCAAACTTCGCCCCCTTGCGCCAGGCCAATTCCACGACCTCGGCGATGCGCCGGTCGCCACGGCTGAGGAACCCTTCAAACACCGACTCCTGCGGTTCGTTCCAGCGCAGGTGCAGCCCCGCGCCGCGAAACGCCACTTTCAATAAAGCCAGCTTTTCGTACACATTTTCCGTGTCGTCCATTGGCTCCCATTGGAATGGGGTGTGCGGTTTGGGAATAAAAGTGCTGACGCCAACGTTGACGCCGGCCTTATTGCCGTGAAACTTACGCCCCTCTGCCAGCACTGCTCTGGCTAAATCAGCTATCGCCTGCACATCCTCTAGCTCCTCCAGCGGGTGGCCGATCATGAAGTACAGCTTGATGGTGCGCCAGTCGCGCCGGTAAATTTCGCGCGCCGTCTCCAGCAGTTCCGCATGGGAGACGTATTTGTTGATCGTGTTGCGCATCTTCTCCGTCGCCGCTTCGGGCGCCAGGGTGAAGCCACCGCGACGGCCGTCGCCCAAATTATCCATCAACTGAGTCGAAACTGACTCGATGCGCAGCGAGGGCAGGGAGATATTCAGCCCCAAATGGCCGAAGCGCTGCCCGATCTTTTCCGTCAGTTCCAGGACGTTGGTGTAATCGCTGGACGAGAGCGAGAGCAGGGCGATTTCTTCGTAGCCGGTGCTCTCCAAGATTTTGCTCATGGCGTCCAACACTTCCGCAACCGGCCGTTCGCGCACCGGCCGCGTCACCATCCCTGCATGGCAAAAGCGGCAGCCGCGCGTGCAGCCGCGCATAATTTCAATGGGCGCGCGGTTATGCACCGTCTCCACAAACGGGATGATGAAATCGGTGACAGGTGGGGGCAGCACCGGCACGATGGTCTTTAGTACCTTCGCTGGCGCTTCCGGCATGTTGGGCGTAATGGCAGCAATTGTGCCATCTTCATGGTAGGCCACGTCGTAGAAGCGGGGCACATAGCAGCCATCCAACTGCGCGATGTAGCGTAACTGCGTCTCGCGGTCGAGATGAGCGGCGGCGCGCATTACGCCGATGATTTCCAGAACCGCCTCCTCCCCTTCACCAATGACAAAGACGTCAATGAAGGGGGCCATCGGTTCCGGGTTGTAGCAGGCGTGCCCGCCAGCGATGACCAGCGGGTAACTGGCGTCGCGCTCGATGCTGCGCACCGGCATCCCCGCCAGGTCAAGCAGGTTGAGAGCATTGGTGTAAAGTTGTTCATAGGGCAGGCTGAGCGCCAGCATGTCGAAATCGCGGATGGCGCGCTTCGTTTCCAGCGAAAAGAGAGGAATGGCCTGCTGGCGCATAATCGCTTCCATGTCCGTCCAGGGGGCATAGACGCGCTCGGCGAGCAGATTGCGGTGCTTGTTGACGATGTCATATAGGATCATCAGCCCCAAGTTGGACATGCCGATGTCGTAAATATCGGGGAAGGCAAAGGCGACTTTGTAATCAATCTCATCCCAGTTCTTGACGATCTGGTTGTATTCACCGCCGGTATAACGGCCGGGTTTGGCCACGCGCGGGAGTATTCGTTCCAGGTGTGCTTCAATTTGTGCAGGCGTCATCAGGTCTTATCCCCTGTTTTCGTTATTTTTATGAAACTATTCCACTTTTTCGTGGTGTGCTGCTGAT
>JACSRF010000165.1 GCA_014879875.1 Anaerolinea sp. | reverse complement strand
CATCATCACGGGGGCGGGGGCGCAGCGGTACTGGCGTTTGCAGGCGGTCATCCAGGTAGACAATCATGGGCAGGCCAGCCGCTGCATACACGGGTTAGCGCCCAATGACAGCTTTGAGGCGCGCGTGCCGTGGACGTGGAGCGGGCATCCGGGAGTGGTCCATGAAGGGGGCGATTACCGGGTCAAGAGCTATGAGGATTTGCTGGCGGCGTGGCAGGCGCAGGCGGCGAAAGAGCAGGCGGAGGATGAGGCGGCGGCCAGGGAGGCGGCGGCCAGAGAAATGGCGGTGACGTCCCCCGTGGCAGCGGCGCAGACAGCGGCCATCCCCCCGCGCGCGACCGCGGCGACCGCGGCGGCCCAGACGCACCCGCAGCCCGCAGCGATGACAGAGACGCCCCCAGAGGCAACGGCCGTTCCCCCGACGCCGGCCAAAGAGTCGCCCGTCGCCAAACAGCGGGCGCAGATAGCGGACTTCATGGCGCGGCATGAGCAGATGACGGCCAATCATCCCTTTGCCACTCCTTGCGGGCAATGCCGCCACCGGTTGGAGGCCAGCCCGACGAAAGACGAGAATGTGCCCCATTGCGCCTGGGCGGGGCGGCTGCGCAGCGTGGCATTCACGGTGTTGACGGCGGCGGAGAAGAACGGTCCGCGCATTCCCGTTTGCCGGCAGTTTGCGCCGGTTCAGGGGTGGCGGGAGCGGATACCGGCGCATCCACACCCGCCGCAGATACCCCGCGCCTGGTTGCAGGAACAGATTCTGCATCTGGTGGGGGAGAGCAACCGGCATGGAAGTGACCGGGGCGGTTACGACCGAAACAGCTTCGAGTTTCTGACGGGACGGCCGTTGGGGGGCGATGAGCGTTACGGGGAGTGGTTCCGGCAGCAGTTGGCGGCGCAGGGGGGCGAGTTGAGCGACGCGCAGATGTTCACGTTGTTCATTTGGGCGCACGCGGAATGGCAGCGGGCGCAGCGGCAGCCTTTTAGCGCGCCGGTCAATGGGATGATGCAGTTTGTGACGGTCGAAGAAAAGGCGTGGCGGATGGAGGATGCTGTATGAACAGTAACCTGACAGTGAGTGACCCCCTGGCGGAGCAAGCGGTGACGATCGTCATTACCCTGGTGGCGGGAGAGCGGCCGCGCGCGGAGCGTCCGGCGCTGGTGAGCGTGGGCGCAGCGGAACGGCCGCCGGCGTTGACGGCCGGTCTCTTTGGGCAATTGCCGTCCCTGATAGACGCGGCGTGGAATGCCTATGGCTTGCAGGCGCAGTTGACCGCCGCCGCCCCGGCCGAGGAAGAGGAAGCGACGTTGGTTGCCGAGGAAGTGATTGACCCTGCTATCCCCCCGGCCGTGCCGCGCCCACAGGCGCACAATTTATCCTTGTTTTAGGCGAAAGGAGCGAGAGGAAGAGGGGAGCGGGATCGGATTCTTTCTCTTGCTCTCGCTTCTCCAGGAGGACGAACGATGACAGATAGACCACATGAAGAGGCAGCGGCCGTTGCCACAGAAGCGGGCGCTGTCCCAGAAACGGCGACTGCGCCGGCGTATACCCGCCGCATCTTTCGGTATGGAGGACAGAGCTTCCCCGACCCAGGGGCGGCGTACAGCAGCGAGGATGTGCGGCGGCATTTGCAGACATTTTAAAAAGGGTATTGCGTGAAGTGTTCATTTATTCAATCGACAAGGAGCGATAGAAAGATGAACACAACCAAATTAAGGCATTACTTACGTATTGGTGGGGAGAGGCCCTTTCCAAATCTTCCCGGTTCATGTGACAATTCTCCCAATCCCTTTAGGAGGTCATCATGAACCCACCAGAATTCCGTTTGGTCAATTTAGTCCTGGATACAGGTGAACGTCTGCCATGCCTGGTCGATAAGCAAACCTGGCTGCCTGCTCGTCTGGCTACCCGCTGGGCCGTCAGATGGCGGCGGTATCGCGTCCAGGCTTCGACATTAGCCAGCATTCTACGGGTGCTGGGCAAGATGTACGATTGGGCGTGGCGCATCGCGGAGCTAGACCTGGACCAGTATCTAACTGACGGCCGTTTACTCACCCCGCAGCAGCTAGAATCCCTGGCTGCCCACCTGCGTGAAAACGCGACAGTACTGGATGGCTTAACCATCGCGCCCCATACATACAACACGCATATTTCCGTCATTGAAGATTTCCTTAAATGGAGCCTCTATCCGGCCAATCGGGGCGGCGTTACATCATTTAGCCTGGAAGAGCTGAGCGCTGAGCGTGAATACCTGACCCTCTTCTTCCACTCAATCAGGGTGAGCGGCGGTCAAAGCCAGCGGCTCCAGCCCCTGACAGAAGCGGAAATCAAGCAAATTCGAGACGCCATCCAGCCTCATCCAGGGAGCAAGGGCGAATGGATATTTCCCAACAATGCCTTTTCAACATCGACAGCGCTGCGAAACTGGCTCATGTTCGAGGTGGCTTATGAACTGGGGCTGCGCCGTGGCGAATTACTGAAACTGCGCCTGGATTCGCTGCCCCGAGGTCGTGAAGAAAGCATCCTGGTACGCCGCCTACCCGACGATCCCCATGATAACCGCGCCCGCGAACCGGCCGTCAAAACGGCCGAACGCAAACTCCCCGCCTCCCGCAATCTCCTGCAAGCGCTGCGGCATTACGTCACGGCGCCACCGCCAGCAGGCCGGATTCATGGACAAAGCCCATACCTGTTTGTCACCCGCCAGGGCAACCCGGTTGCCATTGATACCGCCCAAGACATCATTCGAGCCATCGGCCAACACAGCGGCATCCAGCCTTTGTCATGGCATCGTTTACGTCACACCTGGGCCGAGCGTATGGCAGAGGCGCTGCTCGACCAGCCCAACGGCATGGACATCCTGATGTACCTGGGCGGCTGGAGCCATCCCGGTTCGCCCAAGCGGTACATCCAGAACGCGCTGGCCCGGCAATCGGCACAGTTTTTGGCTCAATACCAGAATGATTTGTATCCATCTACTGCCGAGGACATCCGATGACACCAAAAAGCGCGTTTCCAGATTTACCGCCCATCCCGACCCGGGTAGAAACGCGAGATGGGCAGCAAGTCGAGACCCGGTTACCCGTCTGGCAGCTGCGAACGTATGCGCACACGGGTACGCTGGTTACTCTCAACTGGCCGATGTTGGAAGAGATTGCTGCGGGAGGAATCCCCGTCTTTAGCCCCCGTGCCGTGCATCTTATGAAACTGTATCTGGTCCACCGGCTGCAAACCAAAAGCCCCGCTACAACCTTGAAAGACATCCAACGGCTGCGCACATTTGGACGATGGTTGGCCACCGAGGGAATAGCCCATCATCCTTCACAGCATGGTGACAGCTTTGAGTGGGACCAATTCGATGAACAACTGGGTCAGGCGTATGCCCATTGGTGTTCTACCAGTACAGCCAACGCTGATTCGTTATTTGCCAATGTGCGCGTCCTGTACCAATGGGGCGTCACCCGCAAATTCCCAGGTTTCAAATGGCCTGTATTGAAGGCGCTAAAAACCATCAAAATACCGCCCCACGCCAAGGGACATCACGTCCGTTTTCGGCACGTTACCTATGGCCCCTATTCTCCCGACGAGCTTTACCTCATTCGGCAAGCGCTCGATCAGGAGCAAGGCCAGTCTCTCGACCGGGCCATCATCATGCTGCACCTGGAATTGGGGGCCAACCCCAGCGCCTATTGCCGCTTACTCAACCAGGATTTGAAGCGTATCGAAACCAGCGGTGGTCTTTGGTATCAACTGGATGTTCCCCGCGTTAAAAAACAGCGCGGCCGCCAGGAAAGAAAACGACGGCGCATCAGCCCGCGCCTGGGTAATTTGCTATCCAGCCTGCAGCAAGGCGGGCCGGAATCCCGTTTGCTGCACTGGCTCAGCCCGGACCACCCCACCGACAGCATTCGCTGGAGCATGGGACGTTGGGCGGAAGAGACGCAGCTCATCTCGCCGCGCACTGGCGCGTTGCTGTCGGTACGGCCGCGGCGCTTTCGCTACACCTATGCCACCCGCATCGCCGATGCCGGCGCTTCCAAATACCACCTGGCCGAACTGCTGGACCATACTGACTTGCAGAGCATTGATGTCTATGTGGAAACATCGCCGGCGATTATCGACCAGGCCGCTAAAGCCACCGACCAGGCGCTGACACCCATCATCCATCGTTTTCTGGGCAAAATTGTTGACACTGTCGGGGTAGATGAAACCAGTCCGGCAATTATCCCGGCCGCTGCGCCTCATATCGGTTTGCCGGTGCTGAATACGGGCGGCCTGGGTATTTGCGGGCGCAACGTGCGCGCCGATGGTTTGTGCCAGATGTTTCCACCCCTCAGTTGTTATGTGTGCCCTAGTTTTGCCGCCTGGCGCGATGGGCCTCATGCAGAGATTTTACAATCCATTGAGCAGTTCATGGAATTGAACCAGGAATTGACAGACCGGCGCATCTGGCAACAGCTAGATGAAGTCCGTCAGGCAATTCAAGAAGTAGCGCAACAATGTCAAACGCTGGAGGTGGTCGGATGAATGGAACGCAAACGGTACAAGGCGGTGAAATACATCCACCAGCCGTTGTCAAACTACTTCAAATCGGCCGCCGCAAATTTCAGCGTTTGTTGGGCGATACCGGTCAAGGGTTTGACAATCTGCGCTGGGATACGCGTAGTTTACAAAAAGAGACCGTGAGCGGCCTACCTCGCTATCTGCGCTTTTCTTGTTTGCAAAGCCAGGAAGCGCTGCCGTCAGCATATGTGGAGATTGTCAAATGCTGGATGCTGTTGCAGTATGCCACAAGTGTTAGGACGCTGTGGCACGCTTTGCAGGCGGCCAAATGCCTGTGGGCCAGCCTGCAGCAGGGGCAGAAAGAATCGTTTGCCTGGTCGTCCCTCAGTGAAGCCGTTCTCAATGAATTCGAGGTATGGTTAGCAGCCCGATACCATCCAACCACCGTCCATCATCGTCTATCCCTCATCATAAAACTGGGTAGTTTCCTGGCCGCTCGCAATATTTGTCGCCCCTTGTATTATGTGATCCAAACGTCCTCTCCCCGGGCAGTCGCGAAACTGACGTTGGCCGGGCAGGAAGCTGACAAAGAAAAATTGCCAACGCCCCGCGCCTTGCAAGCGTTAGCGGATTTGTACCAACAGCAGGCGAGAGAACCAGCCGATCGTCTGCTGCTGGCAGCCACAGCCATTTTGGTTGTAACCGGGCTGCGCCTGACGGAACTACTGACTTTGCCGGAAGACTGCGAAGTGCGGGAGATGCACCAGGGCCAGGAGGTATATGGTTTGCGTTACTACAAGGAAAAGACGCGGGGACGAGAAAAGATGCTGGCTGTGCGCTGGCTGACGCCGCTGCAAGCTGAACTGGCTGAGGAAGCGATTGGTGAAATTCGCCAGTTAACGGCCCGCGCCAGAGAACGAGCCAGCGTGTTAGAGGCGCATCCTGAGCGCGTACCCATTCCCGGCTACGAACCAGACGGCCGGGTGGATTCCCCAACGTTGGCCGACATTGTGGGGCTGAAAAGCTGGCGCTCCATTCGCAATCACCCTTGGATAGAATTACCCAGCCAGAGAGAGCATGGCGAAACGCGCTACCATTACCGGATCAGGGACGTGGAAACATTTCTGTTACGTTTCCGGCATACGCCACTGTGGGTTATTGATAGGGGCGACAACTCGCAGCAGTTATTGTCGGAAACCTTGCTGATTATGCCGCGCAACTTCCTCGATTCCCGAACAAATCCCCAGTGGTTGTTGGTTGAACCGATAAAAGCCGGGCATTTGCAGCGGTTTTTGGCCACAGGGCAAGGGGTGAAATCCATTTTTGAGCGCCTGGATATTCGCGAAGCAGATGGGTCGCCGTGCCGGTTGACCAGCCACCAATTTCGGCATTGGCTCAACGACCTGGCCGATAAGGGCGGGATGCCGGTGGACGACATTTCGCGCTGGATGGGGCGGGAAAGCTGGCAGGAGACGGAGGCTTACCGCCATGCCACACCCGATGAACGGCTGGCGTGGGTCAGACAGGGGATTCGAGACGGCCGTATTCAAGGCATGGTATCGGCTGCTTTTTTCGAGTTACCTCTTGCCGAACGGGATTCCTTTCTGGAAGGGCAGGTGCAGGCTGTCCATTTTACGCCCATGGGTCTTTGTGTCCACGACTTCGCCATCGAACCCTGCCCGTATCACCTCAACTGTGTGCGTGGCTGCCCCGATTACCTGCGGACAAAGGGTTCGCCAATGGAACGTCGCCGCTTGTTGCAAGTGCAGGCCGACACGGAAAAGGCGTTGACCTATGCACGCCAGTATGCGGCCGACCACCAGGTGGAAACGGCCGTAGCCTGGGTCACGCACCACGAAAAAACGCTGGCCGGTATCGAAGCGGCGCTGGCTGTGGATGAGCAAGGCGACGAGCCAAACGGGAAGCTGGTCAAACCGGAGCAAGGAGCGAATCATGGGCAGGAAATGTAAGCAAGCGGAAGTAACCGACGCTGTACGCGCCTATCTGGCAACGGCCGTTACCCGGCCGCCTGACGAATACACCCTTGACGTCAAAAGCGTGGCTGCTGCTGTGGGCGTCAGCCGCACCTCATTGTACAAGTATGATTTGGCTGCCGAGATTAAGGTGGCGGCCAGCCGCCAGCGCGAAAGCGTGGGCTTAAGCGGCGCTGCCTTACAACAACGCCGCCTTGCCGATATTGTTCATCATCTCAGGCAAGAATTAAAGCTGGCGGAAACACGCAATAAGGCACTGCTGGGGCAGATAAATATCATCGAAGCCAATGCGGCGCGGTTGGGCGTTGACCCAGAAGAGTTATACAAGCCTCTGGCGAAGCCGGTGCGCGCGGTGTCACAAGCGGGGCGGGGCCGCAACCGGCGCTCGCGGCGGTTTTCATCATGATAAGCAAGATAATTCCACAAAGGCAACACACCGCTGCGCGGTGTCAGCCGATGAATAAAAAGAGCGAGAGGAATCAACGCTCCTCTATCTCTATCTCTAGCTTTGGTAAGGAGACATGAACCATGACAAGCACAAACCAGGAACAGTATCAGAAACGTGTTTTCCAGTGCGAGGGGCATACCTTTGCCGACCCCGGCGCGGAGTTTAGCGCCGAGCAGGTGCGCCAACATTTGCTCCAATATTTCCCCTCCCTGGCCCATTCCACCACCGAAGAGAAGGTGCAGGATGGCGTCCTGACCGTTACTTTTCGCAAGCAGGTGACACGCAAAGGATGAGCGCCTTTGCGCTTGGGACTTTATCAGGTTTGAGGGAACGGCCGTTTCGTTTATACGGGACAAGCTGTTAACCTGGCGTAGCCTGCGAGAGGAATGGTAAGCCATTTTGTCTATTGCCCGAAAAGTTGATGAGAACAGAATAGGAGTTGACCAGATTGTGCTGCGCTGCCGACAGATTCTGCCTGTCCCGTTGGATGCCTTTCCCCTGGACTTTTGGCCGGATTCAGCGGCTCTGTTGACGGTTCGTCCTAATTTCCACTCCGCGATGCCGCAGGTAGTTGTAAAAGGTTCCCCTTGAAATTGAGAGTTGTTTACAGATTTGCTTCACGGTCAGTTCGCCTTCTTGGTACAGCTTTTCGGCAATAATGGCTGTGTGTTGCGCTTCCTTCAACAACCCTTTAGGCCGTCCCCCTTTGCGCCCGCGCGCCCGCGCCGCGGCTAAGCCGGCCTTGGTTCGCTCCCGGATGATATCTCGCTCAAACTCCGCCAGAGCCGCAAACAGGTGAAAAGTAAATTTGCCTTGCGGCGTGGTGGTGTCAATGTGATCATTCAGGCTTTGAAGCTCCGCCCCCTTCCCCTGCATCTCATTCACCAGGTTGATCAGGTCTTTCAACGAACGCGCCAACCGGTCCAATTTCCAGACAACGACGACATCACCGGCACGAATCTGGCTCATCAGTTTTTGCAATTCGGGCCGTTCTTTTTTGGCGCTGGTGACTTTTTCCTGATAAATCGTTGCGCAGTCGGCAGCCTGGAGGGCATCCAGTTGGAGCGATAAATTCTGTTCTTGGGTACTCACGCGGGCGTAGCCAATTTTCATCGTAACTATCCATTAAAAAGGTATGACGGATAGTTTATTGCACATTGAATAATTAGACCGCTATTTTGGATACCCCTTCCAGGCAGAAGAAAAACGAGGAGCAGAGCTAACAAGCATCCAAAATAACCCTCGTTTTCTTGGACGCTTAGGCGGGATTTTCGACAGGGATTATGCTGGAGGAGCCATTCGTCGCGATCGGGAGGTCTTCCCATACAAGAATACGCTCAAAGCGAAAACGAGCGAAGCCAACAGTGTCAGAATATTCACGACAAATCCGCTGGCAATCGCCGTTGCCAACGGCATCCCCACCAGACGAAACCCCAACGCCCAGCCGGCCTCGTGTGCGCCTAACCCACCAACCGTCACTAACGGGATAGCCTTTGACAACGTGGCCATCGTTGCGCCCACGACGACCAATGGATAGCGCACCGGCACATGAATGGCTTGCAAAAAGGCGGCAAACCAGGCAAAGGTGGCCAGCCAACCCAGGACAGACCAGCAGAAAACCCGGCCATACGTACCAACGTGATGTACCTGCATCATGGCATTGACAGCACGCTGGCCAATGTCAAGTGCCCATTGCCCTCCCTTACGTCCCGCCAGATTGAGACGGCCCAATACCCATTCCCCGGCCCGAAGACCCCGTTCGCCCAGCCAGGGTATACAGGCCAGGAACAACAATGCCGGCAAGAGCAAGAGGCTGACGCCGGTGATAGCTTGTCCGGCGGTCGGGTCGAGGGTGTCTTTCTCCACCATAGCGAAAATGACGAAAAGCGTTGACACAGCCACCAGGTCAAAAATGCGGACGATGAGGAGATAAGTCAGACTGTCACCAACAGGCGTGCCATGCCGCCGCTGCATCAAGTAGGGGAAGGATAACTCACCGCTGCGAGCCGGGAGGACATTGTTCAAGAAGCTGAGGGCGATCATCTCTGGCAGCAGGCGCAGCGGTTGGCGGATGCCGGTGACGCCCATAAGCGTTCCGAAACGATAAGAGCGCAGGACGTTGGTCAGCAGATACCAGCCAAAGCCGGCCAGCATCCACTTGACATCTACCCTTACCAACAACTGCCAGATGTCTGCGAGATGAATTTGTCGCAGCAGCAGCCAGACGAGCAGGGCCGTGCCCAAAGCAGAAATTAACCGTTTGACGACAGGCCAGGAGAGTCGGGAATACCAATTTGGTTGTATCGCCGAAGTGAGGCCGGTTTCGCTGTTGCTGTCCATGAAGCGCCCCGAACCAGCCGTCAATGCTGCAACGTCGCCAGGAACAGCCAGGCGCTGCCGGCGACGTAGAGGCCAACCAGCCCATAAGCCCAACGGCTGCGCCAGCGGGAAAGTAAATAGGTCAGTGTCCAAACAAAGGGCAGCATGAACGTATACAGATAGCGCGTTGGCACAAAGTATCCCCACCCCTGGTCATAAGGCACGGCCAGCGCTCGCGTCACGCCAAAGAAAACGACGCCGGCGTAGGGCACATAAGCGGCCAGCAGCCAGAGCAGGATAAACCAGGTAGAGCGTTCCACTTTGCGTTGGCGCAGCAGTTGAATGAGACCGAAAAATGCCAGCGGCCACAGCGGCCAGGCCGACGTAGCCGGCCGCAGCCACAGCCGCACGTGGTCAAACAGAGTAACGATGATGTCCCAGAATGTGCCTCCGGCCAGCCAGGTAGAGACGCCGCCTGGCACTTCGGTGAGTGGGTTGTCGCTCCATAAGTTATGTTCTTCGTAGGGGCTGGGATACAGGTAGCCATTGTCCAGAATGGAGCCGAAGGTGAGATAGTTGTAGGCGGCCAGGATGCCCAGAGATACCAACAGGCCCAGGCCGAAGGCCGCCAGATGCCACCAGCCGGTGCGATCCAGGCGAAATGGGCGGCGTTCTTTATTACGGCGCTGCCGGCGTCGAGAGCGCGGTTGAGGTTGTTTGGCCCAGATGAGAAACAGTCCGTACCCCACCAAGACGCCGAACAAGGGCAGGCTGGTGATGCGCACGACTACCGACCACCCGGCGGCAAACCCGGCCAGGAACAGGATGGGCAGCGATACCGGCAAGCCGCTGTAAACCGAATTCCGTAAGCCGTTAGCCGACTCCTGTTTTGCTAGACGTTGACGGAAGACGGACAACGGGTGACGGATAACCACCTCCCTGTCCAGCCGCTCGTAACCCAAGAGCAGCGCCCCGGCGATAAGCGGCCAGATGCCGCCGCCGAAGGTGTCCATGTTGGTGTAGTGTAGCGCCAGGAGGCTGATGGGCGTCCACAAAAGTAAGGTGACGCCGAGGAAAGCCAGCCGTTCATCCCGCCAGGCGGCCAGGACGGGATACAAAACCAGCGCGACCAGGACGGCCAGGGTGACGTTGGCCAGGCGCGGCCAGCCGATGGCGGTGAAAGGCGCCATTTGCAGCGGGTGGCCGGGGGATTGGCGGAAAGCCCAGCGGTCCGGCTCGATTTCCACGTATTGGGTGAGGCGGGAGCCTTGCAGGCGCACCTCGGTGCGGGCGGCGGCTATTTCATCGTTGGATAAAGTCCATTTGCCCTGGGCGAAGTTTTGTGCCGCCAGGGCGTAAGACCAGGGTTCTGGCATATGCAGACGGCGTTGGTCGTGAGGAATAAGGATGGTCAAGGCCAGGGCTGCAAAAATAACAAGAGCCACTCCCAAACGGTATAGATGCATCTAAAAACCTTTATCTGTATTTGCTTTGTACGGTTGAACTACTTGAGTTGCTTTATGAGTTTGCATGCTTTTTAGATACAACATTTTCCCGATTAAAGGAAATTTAGAATTAGGGTCAATCTACAACTTCAATGAATGTCTCATTTGAAGTAAGTAGTCCGACAAACACATTTTCCGGCCATATGATGGGTTGGCCCTCCCAAGTTGTTTTACTAACAATATAGGAAAGTTGAACTTTATACTGGCCGGGTTCTTGCATTTGAGCAAAACGTGCTATTCTTACTTCAAATTGATGGACTGTATTCGGATAGAGGGTAAAAATAGTTGTATCGTCATATACTGGAGCCGTATAAATTGCTTCTGAAAGGGGTGGGATCAAGGCGTGTCCTTCTTCGTTTATTACAGTGAACCAATAGATAGGATTCCTCCAGCCTTGGGAGGAACCTTCTTGAGGGAGAAAGAATTTGACTGTTTGTCCTGAGTTGTTCCTAAACGTAACCGTTATGCTAATGACATCTCGTTTAGAAACCACTGTGGCCTGTGGCTGTATGTGAAGACTAAGAAGTTCAGGTGAAACTGTAGAGACCGGTTTGGTAATAGAAAAAGTTGATTGATTGCTAGTGTACGCATTTCCCAGACTATCAACAAGTTTAACCCAGAAAATGTACTCGCCTGGTTGGTCCAAGAGAAGATAGCTCGATATTGGAAAATGGAACCATGTCTCTTCATGGGCTTTAACCTGAATATGCTTTGCTTCGTTCTCTTGTGGGGGGGAGTAATGGTATAGGAGGAACAAATCCTCCCCATTTGGATCTATCAGATGGACTTCGTTCGGATAGAAAATATCTAACGTATATTGGTAAAATATAGGATTATCAATCTCAATTGGTGCTTCTGTCAAATTAGTGACTCGTAGCTGAAATGCAATACGATCACCTACTGTGTACCAGGGCTGTTCAGTTCTGAAAGCATTGCACAATTTAGCTTCCCTGTGGTAGCCTAATGGGCTAAAAAAT
>JACSRF010000360.1 GCA_014879875.1 Anaerolinea sp. | reverse complement strand
GCTTGATTTCTCCTGATCTCCGTGTCACTCTGTGTATCCTCCGTGCAACTCCGTGTAACCCCAGATTGCTCCAATCTTAGCTGCCTACAACTCCATGAACCGGCGCACAAAATCCGCTTCAATCTTCGCCAACGCCGAGCGCGTCTGCTTCTCCCGTTCATCTAATTCGGCAAACTGCTCGCGGATTAGCCTTTGTAACTGCCCCAGGTCGGCCCCTTGCGCCGCGTTGCGCGTGGAGACCAACACCTCCGCGCCGCATTTCACCAGGATACCTTCGTCAACGGCCAGGTAAAATTCTGCGCCAACGGCCGTTTCATATTCCAGCAGCCCCGGAACCAGCGCCGACACAAAATCCACATGACGCGGCAGCAGACAAAAAGAGCCATTTTGCCCTTCGGCGATCACCTTGCGCACCTGCTCCTCCACCAACACCTGCTTCGGCAGCAGCACCTTCAAGATCACCGTTTCGCCTCCGCCTCGTCAATCGCGCCGATCATGTACAGCGACCGTTCCGGGTAATCGGCGAATTCATCATTGAGAATGCGCTCGCAGCCATCCAGAGACTCTGCCAACGAAACCAGTTTACCCGCCATGCTAGTGAACTGCTCGGTGGTGAAGAAGGGCTGCGTCAGGAAGCGTTCCAGCCGCCGCGCCCGCGCCACCACCCGTCGATCCTCCGGCGATAACTCCTCCAGCCCCAGCATGGCGATGATGTCCTTTAACTCTTCGTAGCCCGCCAGGGTGCGGCGGATTTCCTGGGCGATCTGGTAATGGCGCTCGCCGACAATGCGCGGCGTCAGCATTTTTGAGCCGGATTGCAGCGGGTCTATTGCCGGATACAGCCCTTCGCTGGCGCGCTTGCGCGAGAGGACGATAGAGGCCGTCAGGTAGCCAAAGGTGTGGATGGCTGCCGGATCGGTGAAATCATCGGCGGGCACGTAGACGGCCTGTACGGAAGTGATGGCTCCGGAGGTGGTATTGCAGATGCGCTCTTGCAGCTCGGCCAGTTCGGTAGCCAGCGTGGGCTGGTAGCCCACACGGGAGGGGATTTGCCCCATCAGCCCGGAGACTTCGGAGCCAGCCTGGATGAAGCGAAAGATGTTGTCAATCAGCAGCAGCACATCTTGTTGGGCGTCGTCGCGGAAGTATTCAGCCATAGTCAGGGCGGCATGCCCCACGCGGAAGCGGGCGCCCGGTGGCTCGTTCATCTGGCCGAAGATCATGACGGTGTTGTCCAGCACGCCCGCCTCTTTCATTTCCCGGTACAGTTCTTCCGCCTCGCGGCTGCGTTCGCCAATGCCGCAAAAGAGACTGACGCCTTCGTACTGGCCGACGACGTTATGGATCAGCTCGGTGATGAGGACTGTTTTGCCCACGCCGGCGCCGCCGAACAGCCCGGCACGGCCGCCGCGTTCCAGGGGGGATAATACGTCAATAGCTTTGATGCCGGTGTGGAAGATTTCGGACTTGACGACGCGCTGGTGCAGGGGGATGGCGGGCTGGTGAATGGAGCGCCATTCGCCGCCGGTGATGGGGTCCAGGTTGTCTAGCGTTTCGCCGAAGACGTTGAAAATACGGCCGAGGATGTGCTGGCCGACGGGGACCTGCAACGGCCGTGCCTCATCCACCATCACATCTCCGCGCGCCAATCCCTGGGTGGGGGTCAGGGCCACGCCGCGCACCCGCTGCCCATCCAGGTGAGCGACCACTTCAATGACAATGGGTCCATTGGGGCCGTTGGCGCTTAACCGTTGGTACAGATTAGGGAGGCGTTGGGGGAACTGTGTATCTACCACACTGCCGCGCACGGCGACGACCGTACCGATATTTTGAACAATTGCCGTCTGCTGCTTCATTTCCCTGGAAGTATAGCCACAATCCATGGGGGAGGCCAACGGCGTTACGCGGCTTAATCACGGAGCTAAAATCTGTGAAACCTCCAGTTACACGGAGTTGCACGGAGGATACACAGAGTGACACGGAGATCAGGAGAAATCAAGCGT
>JACSRF010000019.1 GCA_014879875.1 Anaerolinea sp. | reverse complement strand
TCAAGATTGGTTCAATCTTCGGAGATTGAACCAATCTAAATGGGCAAATTATTTAATTCTCGTTCCTTATCTTGCACGCAACAGGAATTCAATATGAACCCAATCATCATTCTCCATGCGGGGTTAGCTACGGGGACTATTTTGCTCTTTGCCGCTATTGGTGAAATCTTTTCCGAACGCGCCGGTATCCTCAATCTGGGCGTCGAAGGCATGATGCTCATGGGCGCTATGGCCGGATTCAGCACGTCGTTGGCGACAGGGAATGTTTGGTTCGGTTTGCTGGCTGCTATTCTGGCCGGCGGCGCCTTGAGCCTGGCGCACGGCCTGGTGACCATTCATTTCCAGGCAGACCAGGTTGTCAGCGGCCTCTCGTTGACGTTCCTCGGCACGGGATTGGCGTTGGTGTTGGGGGAAGGGTTGACCGGTAAAAACCCACCATTAGTCCCCTCTTTCGATATCCCACTGCTGGCGTCTATTCCCTTTGTTGGCCCGGTGTTTTTTACCAATCACAGCCTGTTGGTATACGTTGGCTATTTCTTCGCGCCGCTGGCCTGGTATTACATTTTCAAGACACGGCCGGGTATGCACCTGCGCGCTGTGGGGGAAAAACCAGAAGCGGCCGATACCATGGGCATTAACGTGTACCGGCTGCGCTATTTGTACGTCTTTGTCGGTGGCTGCCTGGCGGGGTTAGCCGGCGCTACCATTAGCCTGTCGGTGTCGCCCGGTTGGTACAGCACGCAAACGACGTCGGGGCAAGGATGGATTGCCGTCGGGTTGGTCATTTTTGCGCAGTGGAATCCCTTGCAGGCGGCGCTGGGTGGCTATTTGTTTGGCGCATTGCGGCGCGGTATTTTGGATTTGCAGGGGCCGTCGAAGTTGTTGGGGATGACGAATCCTTTGTACATTAACTCAAATTTTGGCTTCTTCTTGCAAATGACGCCGTATATTTTAACCATTGTTGCCCTGATCTTGGGGTCGCGGGCGGCCGCGCGTAAGCGGTTAGGCTCACCGGCGGCATTGGGTGTGCCTTACATTCGTGGCGAACGGGGGCTGTAATTCAGACGGGTTCATTATGATAACAGTTTGGCTTATTCGCCATGGCGAAAGCATTTCTAATGCCGATCTGCCCACGACAGATCCGGCGGAGTCGGTGTTAACGGAGAAGGGACAACAGCAGGCGGCGTATATCCCCCTGGCATTTGCGCATAAGCCAGATTTGATTGTGGTGTCCCCGTATGTGCGCGCGCGACAAACGGCCGTCCCCACCATCACCCACTTCTCCCCCATCTCCGTCGAAGAGTGGCCTGTCCACGAATTCACCTACCTGGCGCCACAACGTTACCACAACACCACCGGCAGCGACCGCGAGCCATATGCCCGTGCGTATTGGGAACGCAACGATCCGCAGCACAAAGACGACGGCCGTGGCGAATCCTTTGCCGAACTGCTGCGGCGCGTGCGCCAGACCAGCGCCCGCTTGCAGGCGCACCCCGCCGAATTCATCGCCATATTCAGCCACGGCATGTTTTCACGCGCGCTCATTTGGTCCCTGTTGACCGGCATAGAGGAAGCCACCCCAGAGACGATGCGGCGTTACGGCCGTTTCCTCGAATCTGTCTGGATGCCCAACGCCGCTATTTGTAAAATCCAATTTTCAGAACATCACGATCCCTTGTTGTCTGGATTTATTACGGCCCATTTGTCACCAAAAGGGTAACCATTTCCCTGTAGGTTGAGCTTGTCGAAAGGAGGCGCCGGTTTCGGCAACACTTCGGTGTGAGCTCAGTCGAACGCGCAACCGGCGGGGTGAACGGTTACGCTCCGATACAGGGGTCGTCTTGTGTTACAATAAGCCCCAAAACGCAGCCACATACCTGAGTTCACTGAAAGAAGCTGGCGTAGAGACGCGGCGGCGTAGAGTTACCAGATGCGTAATCTGCGTTTACACGGAGTTGCACGGAGGATACACAGAGTGACACGGAGATCAGGAGAAATCAAGCATA
>JACSRF010000325.1 GCA_014879875.1 Anaerolinea sp. | reverse complement strand
CAAGATTGGTTCAATCTTCGGAGATTGAACCAATCTAAATGGGCAAATTGTTTAATTCTCGTTCCTAAAGGTCAGTTTTGGTATTCGTTTCATCATTTTGTGTTGACAAAAAGGAGTATGTCAAGATGGGTGCAAAGAATATTTTATTTCTCGTTGGTGATTACGTGGAAGATTACGAAGTCATGGTTCCGTTTCAATCGCTGCTGGCCGTGGGGCATCATGTTCACGCCATTTGTCCAGACAAAACGGCCGGACAAACCGTGCGCACGGCCGTTCATGACTTTGAAGGCGACCAGACCTACAGTGAAAAACCAGGCCACAATTTCCAGCTCAACGCGACCTTTAACGAGATTGACGAAACCACTTACGATGCCCTCGTCATTCCCGGTGGTCGCGCCCCGGAATACATTCGCCTCAACCCGCGCGTGTTGGACATCGTGCGCCACTTTTTTGCCACCAACAAACCCGTCGCCTCTATTTGCCATGGGGCGCAGGTGTTGGCCGCCGCCGGGGTGCTCGATGGCCGCAGCTGCTCCGCCTACCCTGCTTGCGGCCCTGACGTAACCCGCGCCGGCGGCGAGTATATGGACATTGCCGTCACCGCAGCGCACACCGACGGCAACCTGGTTACTGCCCCCGCCTGGCCGGCCCACCCGGCCTGGATCGCCCAATTTTTGCAAGTACTGGGCACGAAGATTGAACTGTAAGGATTGACCGTTGGGCGTTGGGCGCCGGATTAACCGACGCCCAACACCCGTTCTACCTTCCCGGCAATTGATGGTATACTTGCGCCACAGTCATTCAGGCGAGGGTGGTTGTGGCAAGAGAAAGCGACAAGCAACGCGAACAAAAACCAGGCATGGGCGCAGTAGGGTTGGTGGTGGCCGCTTTTGTCCTGGGCGTTATTGGTTACCTGCTCAAAGACGCCATTGGCATTGCCTATCGCAGTGCCGGCGCGATGATCTGGGTGATTGCCCTGCTCATCGCCTTCATGTTTGGGCTGCTCTACTTTTCGCAGTTTATTCTCTCCTTGCGCGGCGGGGAAGGGTGGTCTGGCGGGCTGCTGCTGCTGTGGCGACATTACGGCCGTGAAGCTGAGCGTTACCTGAACCAACTACTCCAATCCCAACCGAAACGGCCGCGTCGTCGCATGAAGGCCGACGAACCCATCGTTGACCCAGATGCGCTGCCTGCCAGTTTTGCCGAAGTTGGCGCGGGCATGGTGCGCAGTCACCAGTCCCTTTCTCTGGGGCGCGCCAATGCCTTCCAACGGGCGGCCGGTCCTGGTCTTGTTTTGCTCTACCAGAAGGAAACGATCAGACAAGTCGTTGATTTGCGCCCGCACGTGCGGCGGCAGCCTGTTACCGCCAACACACGGGATGGCATTCCCATAGAAACCAATGTTTTCATCACGTTCCGCGTACGCCAGGCCACAGCCACAGCCGATGACGCCATTCCCTACCCGTATGACAAGGACGCTATTTTCCAGGTAAGTTATGCCATCAGCATTGATAAAGAGGCGCGCGCGCTGGCCTGGAGCGAGCAGCTTGCCCCCCGCGCTGCGGCGTTGTTGGTCCTGGAACTGGCCCATTTTACGTTGGATGACCTTTACCGGGTAGATGACAGCCACAGCCTCCCCCTGGATGAGATCACACGGAACATTCAGCGCGAGTTGGCGCGCACGGCCGTTGCGCAAGGGCTAGAACTGCTCAACGTGGGCGTTGACTACCTGGTTTTACCCGAAGACATCAAGAATGAGCGCATCAGGACGTGGCGCTCCCGTTGGGAGCGGGAGATTCAAGTACGCCAGGCGGTCGGTGAAGCCGAAGCAGAACGGCGCATTAAAAAAGCGCGCGCGCGGGTGCAGGTGGAAATCATTGAGAGTATCACGCAAAACATCGCTGCCATGCGCCGCGCCGATAAAACAGATCTGGCGGATATTGTGATGCTGCGCATGATCGAGGCGCTGGAAGAGGCTATGTCCGACACCTCGGTACAGGCGATTATCCCGGAGCAGATCGTGGCAAATTGGGTGATGGACGCTTCCAACCAGATGCGCGCCTGGATTGCGCCACCGCGACAAGATAATGATGAATAATCGCCGCATCCTTCCCGCCGGCCGTTGGCCTGAACCTGCCCCCAATAGCTGGTGGCTGGGGCTGCTGCTGTTTGTGTTCATGCTCTATTGGCTGTTTGCCTGGTCCTTGGAAAGACTGAACTTAACGCTGACGATGCAGCAGTTTTGGAACGATTGGCTGCCAATGCTGCCATTGCCCTCGCTCTTCATTTTCGTTGCGGAGATGCTGCATCCGCGCGTACTGCGCCACCTGCTGCCCATTGTGGTGGGTTGGCTGCTGGCGCAGCGGGCAGCGGTGAGCCTGGTGCAGTCGTTGTACCAGATGCCTGACCGCGCCGCGGCCGCAGATTTTTTGCGGCGGCTGCAAACCGGGGGCGGCGGCGATAAAGCAGTTGATTTAAGCATGAATCTGTTGGCCGAACGGCAAAAGCTGGTGCTGCTGCGGGTGGGCGGCCCCGGCGCCGTCAAGGTGCAGATGGGAGAAGTGGCGGTAACGGAGTTGAACGGCCGTTTCCAGCGTGTTCTTGGTCCGGGCCAACACCTGTTGGCTCGCTTTGAGTATGTCCTTATCCTCCTTGACCTGCGCCAACAGGAGCGGATTGAACCTGACATCAAACTCGTGACGAAAGATGGTATCGAGTTGATCGTTGATTTACACCTCAACTACCGCATTCACACTGGCGGCGAGCCGTCCACGCCGGCTAACCCTTACCCGTATGACGAAACGGCCGTGCGCGCGGCCGCTTATGCGCAAACCATTCTGCCTAACAACAAAATAGGGTACTGGGACAGTTTGCCACAACGCCTGGGGCGCGCCAGACTCATCAATATCGTCTCCAGCTACCGGCTGGATGAAATTCTGTACCTCACCAGAACGACGACGACGCAGCCTTACCTTTCCATTCAAAACGAGTTGACGCTCCAGATACGCACCGCCTTACAACCCAATGGCCTTGAATTGATCAGCGCCTACGTCACGCGCATGGTTTTACCGGCCGAAGTAACGGCCTTTTACATTAAATTCTGGCAGGTGGATTGGGAAACGCGCCGTCGCATTAGCGAGGCTGATGGACAGGCTACCGTCTTAGAAGAAAAGGAGATCGCCCGCGCCGAGGCGGAAATGACGATGATTCAGGCCATTGTTGAGGGGGTACAGCGCGCCCGGCGCGATGGTCAGCCGGCCAACATGAGTGAAATTGTGGCGCTGCGTTTGGTAGATGCGCTGGAACAGATGGCGCGCCAATCACAGCGATTGTATCCGCTGCCGCAAGAGCTGCTGCCACGCCTGCAACACATGCGGCAGCAGCTTTTATCGCCACAACAGCAAGATTAAATGAGATTGGCGCAATCGCCAGGATTGCACCAATCTGGCAAGGACAATGATGCCCGACCAGCCCGCTAATGCCACACCGTCTCCCGGCCAAATGGTAGTAAGCGCCCTGACACGTCTGCTGGAGATGTTGTATCCCGGTCAGCCCCCGCTGGACATCATCACCTTGAACGACATAGAGCGGCGCTATCCGCTCACCAAGATGGGGCCGCCGGCGATGCGGGCCATTGAACAGGCGCAGCGCATTATGCGCGCAGTGGGCAATTACCAGCAAATTGGCCTGTGTGAGTTTCACGTTGGCCTCATTTACCTTTTTTACCATGATTTTCATGGGGCAGTGGAACAGTTTGCCGAAGCACGGCGACAGTGGTCGTTTGTGAATGAGACGGCGTCGGTTTGCCTGGCTTATTATGCGGAAGGAAGGGGACAAGAATTGGCGCTGCATTATGAGGCGGCAATGGCCTGTTATGGCAAGGTAGACCAATGGCTGCCACGAGCGCCGTTGGGGTCGGCGCAAGAGTCGCTGCATCGTTTTACGGCCGCGCTGGCGACGGACGTGGCGCAGGCGCAAATGGCGCTGCGCGAACTGCTGCGCCAGGCATTTCCTGATATGCCCATGGAAACGGATGTGCCCGATGACGGCCGGGCCGTGCCGCTCCCCGTCCTTTCCCCCATTCCCAGCGGCGATGCCTATCAATGGTACCAGGTGATGGGGCGCGGCGGTGATTTTTTGCACACGATTCCCGCTCATGCCTGGCTGCTGGTAGATACGTCAGCGCGCCTGTTTCGGCATGGAGAATTGGTGATTATTGGCAGTAACAGCCCTAATCTGACCGGCAGTATTCAGGTACAACCGCATACACAGCAGTCTCGTTTTCAACGTAATTACCTGGGGCAGATGCAGGAGCAGGCGCGCCCAGAGGAGGGGCCATTTGTGCGCAATGTGCAAACCGGTGAAGTGCAGTTTCGTTTCCCGACAGAAGATAACCAGATGACGGCCGTTTTGGGATTGGTAGTTGGGTATTGGCTCGGTCAGATTCGGCCGGCTCAACCGTAAGTGGCAAATTTGTTTAGCAGATAATAAAAAATGAGTTAATATCAATAACATGACCTGGGAAGCAGTATCGGCCGCCAACAACGATAAATATGTAAAAGGGTGCCCCCATTTTGCTTTGCTAGATGATCCGGACACTTCCCTTTTATTCCCTTCCTCACTGGGATATTGCCACCGTGCTCATCCTCCTGTGTCGGTACAGATAGGCCATCAGGAACGTTTTTGCCTGACTGCGCAGCACATTACCTGCCCGGTGTTTACCGGTAAAGGCCGCGCCCCCTTGCTCAAAAATGGTCAGATACAACAGGAAACAACACCACGACGGCGTGGCCGGGGGGTCAGAGTGCTTGGGAGTGTTGTTGTGCTGCTGGCGCTGACCCTGCTGCTGTTGTGGGCCATTATCTGGATTACCGACCAACCCTTCACGGGGGAAGCGGTGATTCCTACGCAAGCGGCTGTGGCTGTTTTGCCAGAGGTGGCCGTTACCGTTGTCTCGACGCCGATGGCAACGGCCGTCCCCGCTACACCGACCCAAACAGCAACACCATCTCCTACCATCACGCCGGTTCCCATTGCGGAACTGCCGCCGACTTTTACGCCTGTGCCACCGCCGATTACGGCCGTGATCAGCGAAACGATGGTCAATATCCATACCGGCCCGGCGGCTTCTTACCCCATCTTGCATGCAGCCGACCAGGTTGGCGCGCGTTTTGACGTAATCGGTCAAATAGGCATTGGGGGATGGTGGCAGATTTGCTGCATCAATGGCGCTATGGGCTGGGTTGCGGCCAGCAGCGTCGTCATTAGCGGCAATACAGAGACGCTCCCTGTGCTGCCCGTTCCGCCCCCGCAGATCGCTGTTCTGGCCTCTCGCCTGAATGTGCGCAGTGGCCCCGGCATTGATTATGACATTATCGAGGTTTTGGAGGAAGGAGCGGTTGTTGATATGGTCGGCCGTTTGCGTGATGGTTCCTGGTGGCAAATTTGTTGTGTGGCTGATGGCGCGATCGGTTGGGTGATTAATGATGGCGTAGAAGTTTGGGGATATGCGGAGATGGCGCCAATCGTTGCCGCGCCCTCCCCTACAGAGACGCCGACTCCGTAAAAAATAAAGGCTCTTTAGGATTTCGTGGGGTTTGGTCTGATACGTGTTATGGGTTACGTGGCTTCATGGCAAATACCTGATCGTAATCAACCTGCCACGCTTTTGTTTCGATATCTTCTAGCCCCATTCCTCGTAAAAGTTGTTCAAACTGGTCAACGTCGCGGTAACGGCCGAAAAAAGTTTTCGCTTCCCACCCCCGACGGCGCGTCACCAGCAGCACGCCACCCGGCCGCAGCACGCGCGCCATTTCGCGTAATGCGGCCGTATCCGATGGGAAAAATTCGAGGGATTCCAGGCAGGTAATGGCGTCAAAACTGTTGTCGGGGAAGGGGAGGGGAACGGCCGTTGTCTGCACCAGATTTGCCCGATACGTAAACCCCGCCAATTTCTCCGCCGCGCGCGCCAACATGTTTGCCGAAGCGTCCAACCCCGTCACGCGCCCCTGAAACGTTGGCTGCTGTAACACAAACCAGGGTAGACGGCCGGTGCCGGTCGCTACGTCTAAAATGCGTGGGGCGGGGATGGCGCGCAGGTGATGGAGTAACGGCCGTACCACAAACAGTTCCTCGGCATACACATCATACTGTTTAATGCCATCATATTGACGCGCTGTCAGGTCATACATCCACACCACAGCCCGCCGCCCCAGGTAAACGCCCTCGGTGATGATCAGCAGCCAGTACAGCAGCGCGCCCAAGAATAGTAATCCTAGCAATAAGGCGAAAATCCACATGGTCGGTAGTCGGTGAACGGTGAATGGTGAACAGTCCCGCGCATTGTAGCCATAAATGGGCGGAGATACCACCTATTCCACTGCGCTTGTCTGCCTGGCATGATACAATTGCGCCCAACTTTGGCAATGCGTGTATATTTGTTAAATCGCAGTTTAGCAACAGTCGGCAGCGAAGCGTGAAACGTGATACGTGAAATCTTTCTGGTCACGTTTCACAAGACACAAGTTTTGCAGCATTGCGTTAAATAGTACCTTTCAAGTCAGATGCTTACCCGTTGAGCAAGAACTTTTAACACAAAGATACAAACTTTGTGCCTTTGTATTAAATTCTTTTCTGGCTTGTCCAGGTTAGGACAACGATTTTGAAACGATGGCAATTATGGTTGGGCATGGGTATCAGCGCCCTGTTCATTTGGCTGGCGCTGCGCGGTCTAAAATTAGACGAAGTGTGGCAAAACATGCGCGCGGCCAACTACATCTGGCTCATCCCCAGCGTGGCGGTTTATTTTGTGGCCGTGTGGGCGCGCACCTGGCGCTGGGATTATATGCTGCGCCCATTGAAGCACATTCCCTTGCGCCGCCTCTTCCCGGTGGTCGTCATTGGCTACATGGGCAACAATGTCTATCCTTTTCGCGCCGGGGAACTGCTGCGTTCCTACGTGCTGCGTCGGCGTGAAGCGATACCCATCAGCGCCAGCCTGGCCACGGTGATTGTGGAGCGGGTATTTGATGGCCTGGTGATGCTGGTCTTTGTGTTTGCCGCGCTGCCCCTGGCGCCGATACCGGGGGACAACGGCCGTATCCGCGCCATCGTCATCTTCGCCAGCATCGCCTTCTTTGCCGCCCTCGTCCTCTTTTTTGGCCTGGCCGCCTTCCCCGCCCAATTTTACCGCCTGGCAAACTGGTTCAGCGACCGCCTGCTGCCTGACCGTGTGGCCCGGCCGTTACTCGATTTCTTGCAACGCTTTCTGCAAGGGCTGGAATCCTTGCGCCACTTTCGCAACGTCCTCATGATCTTCTTCACCTCTGTCATTATCTGGCTGCTGGAAACGGTCAAATATTGGTTTGTCATGCACGCCTTTAATTTTGAAGTCAGCTTCTTTGCCCTCATGCTGATGAATGGCGTCGTCAACCTGGCGACCACCCTGCCCTCGGCCCCCGGCTACGTGGGCACGTTCGACGAACCGGGCATCGAAGTCCTCAAACTCTATGGCATCGGCGACAACATCGCCGCCGCCTATACCCTGGTGCTGCACGCCGCCCTCTGGCTGCCCATCACCTTGCTCGGCGCTTATTACATGATGCGCGAAGGGATGCGCTGGTCTGATTTTGGCAAAGCGGTACAGGTAGCCGAACAGGAGGCGGGGGCATGAACGTAGCCATTGTGGGCGCCGGTCTGACCGGTTTGTCGGCGGCTTATGATTTGCTCAAAGCAGGCCATAACGTAACCATTTTTGAGGCCAGCGACCATACCGGTGGGTTGGCGGCCGGCTTCATAGACGACAATTGGGATTGGTACCTGGAACATTTTTACCATCATCTCTTCCAATCTGACAGCGCCATTTTAGGGTTGGTAGATGAATTGGGCATCCGCGATAAGGTGTTTTTCCCGACGCCGCGCACCTCTATCTGGCACGAAGGACAAATTTACCCCTTTAGCAATCCGCTCGATTGGCTCAAGTTCCCTGGCTACAACTTGTGGGACTTTTTGCGCTTTGGCGTGGTGGGGGCGTTTTTACGCTACACTAAATTTTGGCGCTATTTGGAACGGGAAACGGCCGTCGCCTGGACGCGCCGCTGGTATGGGCAAAAAATCCACGACATCTCCTGGAAACCGCTGCTCATCGGCAAATTTGGCGGCTACTACGACCGGGTGAACATGGCCTGGCTGTGGGCGCGGCTGCATGTGCGCAGTTTCAGCCTCGGTTACTTTGAGGGGGGTTTTCAATTTTTTGTGGATACGCTGACGACGGCCGTCGAAGCGCAAGGGGGGCAGATTCATCTAAACAGGCCGGTGGAGCGCATTCAACCGGCGACCGGTAAACTGATGGTGACGAGTGGGGGGGAAACGGCCGTTTTCGACCAGGTTCTCTTCACCACCGCGCCCGCACTGCTCGGCCACATCGCGCCTGACTTATCCTCTGATTACCTCAGCGGTCTGCAAAAGCTCAACAGCATGGGTGCGGTCGTCTTGGTGTTGGCGCTGAAACAGCCGCTCATGGCCGCCTCGCACACCTATTGGCTCAACCTGCCCGCCACCACCCCCGACAAAACGCAAACCGACATCCCGTTCCTGGCGCTGGTGGAACACACCAACTACATTGACAGAAGCCACTATGGCGGCGACCATATCATTTACTGCGGCGATTACGTCAAGCCCGACCATGCGTATTTCCAGATGAGCCAGGCCGAAATTGAAGAGATGTTTTTGGCGGCGCTGCCCAAAATCAACCCAGAATTTCGCCGCGATTGGGTGCGCAAAAGCTGGCTCTTTCGCGCTCCCTATGCCCAACCCGTGCCCCTGGTGAACCATGCGCAAAACATCCCCGACATCCGCGCGCCGCTGCCAGGGCTGTATCTTGCCAGCATGAGCCAGGTGTATCCTTGGGATCGGGGCACGAATTTTGCTGTGGAAATCGGCCGTCGCGCCGCCGCCATGATGCTCGCCGATGCCTTCGTTTAAGCGCCTTTGTAAGGTGGGTGGATTACTTTAGGCGGTGGTATAGTTAATGTCGCTTTTACACTTTTGTCCGTATTGCATGTTACGTATTGCGTATCGAGAGGTCAATACGAACAAGACAACATTTCATCATTTTAAGGAGAGTTTTACATGAAAATTATCGTTGTCGGTACAGGCTTTGTGGGGTTGCCCCATGCGGCCGTTCTCGCCGAATACGGCCACGAAGTACACGCCTATGATATTGATACCAAACGCATTGCCGCCTACCAAACCGGCGACGCGGAAACCATTGAACGGTACGTGAACGAACCGGGACTGGTCGCCGCTATTCAAGAGACAAAAGATCGTTACCTCTTCTTCACCAGCGATATCACCGATGTCGTCGAAGGGACCGACCTTTTCTTCTTTTGCCTCAACACGCCCCCGAACCGGGATGGCTCCACCGACCTCAGCTATTACCTGAACGCCGGCCACACCGTCGCCGGCCTGCTGGCCAAGCGCCAGGATAAGAAACGGGTGGTGTTGGTGAACAAAAGCACGGTACCGATTGGCACCGCGCGCGTGTTGGAAAATGTGATGAAGGAGCATAACGTCGAAAACTTTGGCGTCGCTTCTAACCCGGAATTTCTGGCGCAGGGCAATGCCATTGACGGCTCGCGCAAGCCAGACCGTGTGGTAATTGGCGCGGACACAGAAGAAGATTTCCAGATCATCCGCCGTATTTATGCCCAATTTGTGAACCATGTGCGCATTCGTTACCTGGAAACAACCCCGGAAACGGCCGAATCCATCAAATACGTCGCCAACAACCTGCTGCTCACCTACATCTCCTACTGGAACGGCGTGGGCGCGCGCCTGGCAGAAACCTTCCCCAATATCCATATGGAAGACCTGAAAATCGGCGTCACCTCAGACAACCGTATCAGCACCTGGGGGTCTTACGTCAGCAATGGCGCGGGTGGCAGCTGCTTCGGCAAAGACATCCAATCCATGATTTATCAGCTCAACCAGGCCGGCCGCCGCACCGATTTGCTGCAAGCGGTGTACAACATCAACGAGTACCAGAAAACGTACCTGGTTGACCGCGCCGTTCATGAAGCGGGGTTCAACTTCAACCAGAAAAGTGTGGCGCTGTTGGGGTTGGCCTTCAAGAAGCGCACCAATGACATGCGCGATTCGGCGGCGCTGAAAGTGGTGGAATCGCTGCTGGCGAAAGGGGTACGCGAGATTCGCGCCTATGATCCGCTGGCGGCCGCAGCGGCGCAAAGCTACTGGTTTAACCCAGAAAAGAACCATCTCTTTGACCGTATCAAATATTTTGATTCGGCCAAGGAAGCGATCAGCGGCAGTGAGGCCGTGTACGTGTCCACCGACTGGGAAGAGTTTCGCGGTCTGTCGCACACCATCAATACCACCGTGCAGCCACCTTACCTGGTCATTGACGGCCGTCGCATGATCCCCGACTTCCAAACATTGGTTGACCGGGGATATGACTTCCTGCCCGTCGGCGGGGTGTTTTTGCCAGGGAAACAGTAGGCGGGCGCTGGGCGTCCGGTGGCGCGCACGTCTGTAACCAGTGAAAAAACTCGGTTTCTACACAGAAACCGAGTTTTTGAGAGCGGCCGTTTATAGTGGCAGAAAGAGGCTTAACTGGCTGCCGCTTTGGTCGTCAACGGCGTCCTGATTTGGGGGAGCCTGGTTGCTGCTGACGGCCGTTACCGTCCCCCCATGCGCCTCCACAATCGCCTTCACAATTGCCAGCCCCAGCCCCGCGCCGCCTTTATCGCGGCTGCGGGCGCTGTCCGTGCGGTAGAAGCGGTCAAAAATGTGCGGCAGTTGTTCCGCAGGGATACCCGGCCCGCTGTCTTGCACGACAATGCGCAGTGCATCCCCTTGCCGCTCTACCCGTACCACCACCTTGCCCTGGTCGGGCGTGTGGCGCAGGGCGTTATCCAGCAAATTGTGCAGCGCCTGGCGGATGCGGTCGGCATCCACGTTGACGGGGGGGATGGCGCCTAGCAGTTCGACGTGCAGGTCAATTTGTTTGCGGCGGGCGAGAGGGGTGTAGGGAACGGCCGTTTCCTTCACCAGCGCGGCGATGTCCGTAACCTGTTTGTGCAGCGGCAGTTTGTGCGCCTCGGCCAGCGCCAATTCGTGCAAATCCGCTACCAGCCGCGTCAGGTGGCGCGTCTGGTCTAGCAGGCGCGCAATTTCTTCCTTCTCTAGCGGGTACACGTCATCCAAAATCGCCTGCAAATTGCCATGCAAAATGTGCAGCGGATGGCGGAGTTCATGCGCCACGTCGGTCAGCAAATTGCGGCGCAGCGTTTCCGCCTGTTCCAACTGCGCCGCCATCTGGTTAAAAGAATGGGCGACTGCCTGAATTTCCTGGCTGCCGCGCGGCGTCACGCGATGCGCAAGGGATTGGGCGGCAATGGCGTTGGCCCCTTTTTCCAGGTCTTGCAGCGGCGCAGCCTGCACGCGACTGAGCCAGACACCGGCGAGAATGCCAATGACGGCCGCCGACAAAAAGGAGCGCAGGAAATACTCACGCATAAAGTGCTGGATGCGCGTCATAAACTCAGCCTGCACGTCGGGAGGCAAATAGGCGGCCAGGTCACGCATTTGCTGGAAAAAGCGCGGCTGCGGCACAAGCCCCACCTCCATGAGAAAGCCATAAAGCATTGGCAGCAGTGAGGTCATGAAAATGACGCTGGTGATGATCAGCGCCGAGCGTACCCATAAACGGTTCATAAGCTTTGGTCAAGATTGGTTCAATCTTCGGAGATTGAACCAATCTAAATGGGCAAATTATTTGATTCTCATTCCTTAGGGTTTGCCCGTTTTTAACTTGGCGAGATTGGGCCAATCTCCAAGATTGGCCCAATCTGTAAACTC
>JACSRF010000336.1 GCA_014879875.1 Anaerolinea sp. | reverse complement strand
GGTCTCTCTGGTCACGCATCACTCGTCACGCATCACGGCCTGTCAACCCCCTGAGTTCCCAAAGAGCCTTGTTTATTACCGTGTCGCCATTATGGCCGGTACGTCTCAATTGGCGTATCAGGGTCCAGCGGCCACGTGGGGATAATCGAAAAGTCGCCATAATCATAAACCGGCGTGCAGGCGCGTGTGGCCGGCTGCCCATCTATAAAGGTAGACGGATCTGCATATTGACCTACTTTGAAATAAGCGGCCATGACGTGGCAGGCCACCGGCGCCGCCCAGGCTGACCCTTCACCCCCATTAAAAATAAACACAGAGACGACAATCTCTGGGTTGTCGAAGGGAGCGTAACCCACGTAAAAAGCATGGGTAGGTAGAATTTTCTTTTGCACAATATCTTCATAACGGCACCAACCCCGTTTAATGGCGATATTATCACAATACTCCGACGTGCCTGTTTTTCCGGCCGTGACAATGCCAAAATCCCTCTCCAACCAATTGACATACGTCGCGCCCGTGTAAAATTCACCTTCATCGTTGCGCATATTAACCAGGCGCATCCCTTCAGCCACAGCATTAATGTGTACCCGGTCAACAGCCAGCGTGTCTATTACTTCCGGCTGGAAAACATATTCTCCATTGCTGTTAAAGCGAATGCCGAAACTATTTTCAATGGGGTTTCCCGCAACATCTGTCACAATCGTCTCCCCATTTTCCCCCACATGCGCGCGCGCTGTCACACGGCCGTCGTCATCAACAAGCGCCACATTCCCATTTTCGTCGGTCATGTGATGAATAATGGCGGGACGGTAGAGAAAACCGCCATTGGCAATCACCGCTGCCATTTGCGCCACTTGCAGCGGCGTGGATGTCATGAACCCCTGTCCAATTCCCAAATTGTAATCATCGCCGGTTGACCAGGGTTCCCCTTGTGTGCGGGTTTTCCAGGCGCGGGTGGGCAGGTTGCCGGCCGATTCCAAAGGCAGTTCAATCCCCTGGATGCGCCCAAAACCAAATTGGGAGCCATAGACATTAATCCCCTCCACCCGGACGCCTTCGACAAATTCGCCATCCTGATCAAACCCGCCGGTGATTTTGTAAAAATAGATGTCGCACGAGTTGCCCAACGCCGTGTACACATTCACTGCGCCATGGCTGCCGATGGGCGTATTCCATATCCAACAGACAAACTGCTGCGCCCGCCCTGGGTCGTTGGGGGCAAAGCGGTTGGGGATCACAATCTGGCCGGGCGCGTTTAATACGCGGTTGGCGGTGATGGTCCCTTCTTGCAAGGCGGCGATGGCCGGCACCATCTTAAACGTCGAGCCAGGGGGATACGTGCCGGTGATCGCATGGTTCACCAGCGGCGTGTAATCATTACGCGCCAGCCCCAGGTAATAATCTACAGGCACTTCTGTTTGGAACCGGTTATTGTCAAATAATGGATAACTTACCAGGGCCAGCACTTCACCAGTTTGCGGATTCAAGACAACGACGGCCGCTTGCTGTACCTCTGGAAACGTGCGTTCGCCGGTGATCTCATCAACCCGCGCCGTGTTTTGGTCGGCAAGCATATATTGTCCTAAAATGTTGGTTGTCACCTCCTGCAAGGCTACGTCCAGCGTCAGGTGCAGATTCAGCCCCGCAATGGGTTCTTGCGCCAGGCCAATCTGCCGAACTTCGCGCCCGGTCCAATCCTGCTCAATACGTCGCGTCCCTTTTGCGCCCGACAACTCCAGTTCCATTGAGGATTCCAACCCAGACCAACCGACACGATCATTTCGCCTGTAGCGAGGGTTTCCGTCGGCGTCTAGCAGTGCAAGCCAATTTTCATTGGGCAGCGGCCCCATATAGCCCATGATGTGCGCCGTGTATTCGCCGGCCGGATAGTAACGCAGTGGTTCTGGGATCACCCGCACCCCTGGTAAAAAGATGCTCTCTTGCTCAATGGTGTAGGCCAGCGTGATGGGAATGCCAGACGTAATCACGGCCGGTACATATTGGGCGTAGAAGTTTTCTTTCACAATGGCTTCAATACTGTCGGGCAGGCGGGGTACAACGCCGGCCTGATCCAACGTGGCTGATGGCGATTCGCCATAAATTTGGGCCATGCGTGTGTATGAGCTGACCAATTCTGGGTTTGCGGCCGCGATTAATGCTTCTTGCTGCACCGTATTCGTGACCGGGACGCCGGTCAACAGGGAGAGGCGTTCGTAGACGGCTTGTATTTCTTCTCTGGTATTGGGCAAAAATGCCGGGGTGATGGTGACGTTAAAGCTGGATTCATTGATCGCCAACGGCTGCCCATACCGGTCAAACATGACGCCGCGTGGGGCGGTGGTGCGCAAAATGGCAAATTGATTGTCTTCGGCTAACTGCGCCAATTCGATCCCGCTCAGGTTTTGCAGCCAGTAAACGCGGTAAAGCAGCAAGCCAAAGATGATGGCGATCAGGATGCGCATAAAGTAGAGGCGGCCGCGCGTGCCTGGATCATCTTGCTCTTGTAATTCTAGATCTTCAATACGTTCCCAACCCATGCGAGACATTGTTTCGTCTCCTTCAAAGAGGTAGGACAAACTTTCCAGTTTGCGCTACAAAGTTTCGTTTCACCGACGCGGCCGCTGCCGTTGCAATATAGTATACATCAGCCAGTAAACGGGTAAGATAAGTATGCCATGTAAAATAGCTAAGGGAAGTACGGCCGTTATCGTTTCGACGCTGGTCTGGTAGCCAAACAAGCGCAGCAACACAAAGGACAAAAGAATGGTAAACAATGTCCCCAACCCGCCCGCTAATGCTGGTAAGATGAAGCGGCTGGTGGGGAAGATCTGCGTTAGTTGAATGACCGCCAGGCTCGCAAGCATCCAGATCAGCGCCGTCAGACCCAACGGCGTCAGCGAAAACAGGTCCGCAAACAAACCACCGACAAAGGCCCAGGTGACGCCTTCCTCAGTATCATGCAGCAGCCCCCAGGCCAGCGCCACCAGAAAAGGGAACTGAGGGACAAGCCCCAAGATGGGTAAATGGGGCAGCACGGCCGTTTGCAAAATTGCCAACAGGATCATAACGGGTAGGGCAAGGTAGACGCTCGCTCTCATGGCTGCCCAGGCGAATCAGAAAAAATACTGGTATCTATGGACCGGAAATCGGTGATCACAAAGACGATCTCTAACGATTCCAAATCAACGGCCGGCTGCACAATGGCCCGCTGAAACAATTCCGCCTCGCGCCGTTCCACTTCAATCACGCGCCCGATAACAATCCCTTGCGGGAACTTGCCACCCAGCCCAGATGTGGCAACAACCTCGCCAATTTCCACCTGGTACTTCAAGTCCAGCCAATCAATGGACATGCCCCCCCCCAGGCCGCCGCCGCGCAAGATTCCGGTGGCGCGTGACGTGCCCAGCCGCGCCGGAATGGCGCTGGCGCTGTCTGTGATCAAAACGACCTGTGCGGAATTGGTAGCGGTACGGAACACTCGCCCCACCAGGCCGCGCGCGCTTTCTATCGGCATCCCCACCAATATCCCATCGGCCGACCCTTTGTCAATGATAATGCTGCGCATGGCCGGGTTGGTATCTTGCCCAATCACGTTGGCCGTAAGGCGTGTTAATTCCGGGGTTTGCCGGGCGCGGTTAAACATATCAATGAGTAACTGCACTTCCCCTTGTCGTTCGCGAAATTCCTCATTTTCCCGTTCCAGCGTATCTACGCGCTCTTGCAGCCGATTGATTTCAGCCTGCGCTTCTTGCAAGTCACGCGGACCGGCGAGGGCGCTCGCCAGCGTGTTCGTGCGCGCGGCTGTCCAATTCAGGATGGCTACCAACGGATTGCGCAAAAAAGCCAGGGCGCTGTTCAGATTGCCGGTGTTGTCTAAGATAGATAAAAGGAGGGCAAGGCCGATCAGAAGCGCGATGACGCCCCAACGAATGCGTTGTGGTGCGTTATTCAGGTTCATAACTCAACAAGGGTGAGGAGGTCTTCACCCTTCATCTTTCATCCTTACTCAATGGTGTGTGCTGCCACGATGCAGACCCACAAGCGCCCGTTCCCACAAGTCCAGATTTTCCAACACGCGGCCGGCGCCTCTGGCAACGCAGGTCATCGAATCTTCGGCAACCCACACGCGCATTTTCACAATATCTTCAATGCGTTCGGCCAGCCCTTGAATTTGCGCACCGCCGCCGGCCAGGCAAATACCGGCTTCCATAAGATCGGCGACAAGCTCTGGCGGTGTGTCGTCGAGCGTGTCGCGCACGGTGTCCACAATAATATTGATGGAAGGGGACATGGCCTCCCGCAGTTCAATGCTGCTGATTTCGACAGCCTGCGGCAACCCATTGATCAGGTTACGGCCGCGAATGGTCATGGTACGCTCTTCGGGCAAGGGAAACGCGGAGCCAATGCCGATTTTGACGCGCTCGGCCATGCGTTCACCAATGAGCAGGTTGTATTTGCTGCGCACGTAGTTGGTGATGTCTTCGTTCATCTCGTCGCCGGCGACGCGAATGGAGCGGCTGACGACAATGCCCGTCATGGCAAAGACGGCGACTTCGGTAGTGCCGCCGCCAATGTCTACGATCATGCTGCCGCGCGCTTCATTGATCGGCAGCCCGGCGCCAATGGCCGCGGCCATCGGCTCTTCAATGAGGAATGCCTGCCGCGCGCCGGCGGACATGGTGGCGTCATAAACAGCCCGTTTTTCGACTTCGGTGACGCCGCTGGGCACGCCAACGACAACGCGCGGGCGCGGAAAGGGAACCAACATCTGCTCGTGGGCTTTTTTGATGAAATAGTCGAGCATGGCCTCGGTGATTTCGAATTCAGAAATGACGCCATCACGCAACGGCCGTATCGCCACAATGTCGCTTGGCGTGCGGCCCACCATTTCACGCGCTTCGGCGCCAATCGCCAACGGCCGTCGTGTTCGTTTGTTGATCGCTACCCAGGATGGCTCATTAATGACAATGCCCTTATCCCGAATGGATACCAGCGTGTTGGCCGTTCCCAGGTCAATGCCAATGTCTAAAGAGAAGAGTCCGAGCAGCCAGTCTAATGGTCTAAACAACGTTCAATACCTGCTTTATTTGGGAAAACCCAATTTGTGTTCTAAATTTCACAAAGTTCAAACTAACCGCTGGATTATACCACATGTGCGATGGGCACAAATTTTGCCTGGAAATACCGCCAATCTGCCACCAAATAAGCGGGGAATCTTAATGTCACATGAGCCATTCCCTGTTCTGGCGCTTGCTTTGCGCTTTGTTGTGAGTATTATACAGTTACACTGAGTCATCAGTTACACAGAGGACATAGAGGAGACACAGAGAGATTGGGGAGTTTTTGCGCTTGATTTCTCCTGATCTCCGTGCCGCTCCGTGTATTCTCTGTGCAACTCCGTGTAACCCCAGATTGGTGCAATCTTCAAAATTGGACCGGTTCAGGAGAATGGTATGGCAACACAAGCTTTGTTTGCAGGGTTGGTTTATGACGAAGACGAACGGCTGCTTCCGGTAAAGTACGTAGGTGGAGAGGCGCAGTACGTGGTGGATGACAATGGATTTCTGCGCCACATCGGCGCGGAAATAGTGGACCGCCAGGTATTAGGCATCTTCTTGGAGCAGTTAGAAGGCAACAAGGAGATGGCCGTGTCGCAAATGCTGACCATGATGGGCAAGGATGATCTGCTCACCAAAGCGGCGATTGACGCCTCTTTGCGCAATATTGACATGGACCAAATCATTGCGCAAGGGATCCCTGCGCAGGCCCGCGATATGTTGGGCATGATGGGGTTTCGTGTTGTCATCAACTATCATGGTGAACTGGTGCGCCTGGACCAACCGGCCGTTCCCGATGATGAAGGCGATATTTAATAAGCACCTTTGCCAAACAAGGCGTGGGGAATGGTTTGCAACAAAATACGTAAATCAGTCCACAAAGACCAGTTTTCAATGTAATAAATGTCCAGCAGGCACAGTTCGTCAAAGGTGAGATCGGAACGGCCGCTTACCTGCCATAACCCCGTAATGCCGCCAATGACCACCAACCGCTGCCGGTGCCATGGCTTATAGGCTGCTACTTCTTCTGGCAGCGGTGGCCGTGGCCCCACCAGGCTCATTTCTCCACGCAGCACATTGATCAACTGCGGCAATTCATCCAGGCTAAGACGGCGAATGAAACGGCCGACCCGCGTCAGTCGCGGATCATCCTTAATCTTAAAAATAGGGCCATCCGCTTCGTTCAAATGTTGCAGCATCCCCTTCTTTTGCTCCGCATCTTCAATCATCGAGCGGAACTTGTACATTTTGAACCGTTTCCCCTGCCGTCCAATGCGTTCGGCCGCGTACAACACCGGGCCGGGCGAATCGAGCTTGATACTCACCGCAATGATCAACCCGACAAGCAAGGCGGGAATGCTCCCCAAAATAATGACCAACAAATCAAGCCCGCGCTTCAACGCCTGCTGCAACCGGTTAATGTGAACGTCCCGTATCCCCAACATCGGAATCCCCGCCATATTATTAAACTCCACCCGGTTCAGGCTCAATTGCAGCAAATCCGGCACGACCTGGGCGCGCACGCTGCGCTTGTGGCAAATTTGTAGTAGATCAAGAATTTCCCGGTGCATTTCGCCAGGGAGAGCGATGAAAACAGTATGCAGGTGGGGCTGTGCGGCGATTATCTTTTCTGTGTCCGCCAGCGAGCCAAGATGGGGAATACGCCCCAGACCGACATTATTCTCATCAGAGCCATCATCCAGATAACCAATGGCGTGGTATCCCAGATCAGGCCGCGCCAATAGGGTACGAATGACACCGCGCCCAACTTCACCGGAGCCAATCACCAACGCCCGATCCACAAACTTGCCACGGCTGTACAAAATACTCAGCGCCACGCGCCGCAGCAGCCGCGCCAGACCAACGAAGACGACAATAAACAGCAGCGCCCACACCAGCATGAGGCGCGAGACGGTCAGTGGCCGAAACCAGAAGGTGTAAGCCATCATCAGGGCAATGCTGGTTGCCGTTGCAAAGCCAACGCGCGAAATTTCGTCAATCCAAAACTCCCCGCGCCGCCGCTGCCACGCTTTGTTTTGCGCAAAGGTGATGATCAGCAGGATATTCAGCAAAAACTGCTGCGACCAGTAGTTACTGTAAGGATCAGCATAGGTCGTTTCGAGCAGCCACTCGAAACGGTAGCGCACAACGTAAGCCAGAGCAAAAGCGATATTCATGAGAACCAGGTCGGTGATGATGGTGAGATTACGAATGGTTCGTCGCGTCATAGATTCCTCAGGGCGCGTTGGTAGACGGCGGCCGTTTCCTGCCCTGCTCGTGCCCATGAAAAACGGCTCGCCTGCTGCAACCCTTTTTCCCGCATTGCTGCCGCCAGGTCTGGGTTGGTCAAAACGGCCGTTATCCTTTCCGCCAACTGCGCTGCATCATGGGGATCAAACAAAAGCCCGGCATCCCCGGCCGCCTCTGGCAGCGAAGACGTATTGGCCGCCACCACCGGCGTCCCACAGGCCATCGCTTCCACCACCGGCAAGCCAAACCCTTCATATAATGATGGAAAGACCAACAGTGCAGCCGCGTTATACCAAAGCGGTAAATCCGCATCGGCTACATATCCCGTAAAATGCACCCGCTTTTGTAACCCCAATTGGGTGATTCGCGCAAATATATCATCATACAACCAGCCCTTGCCCCCCACCAGAATTAATGGAATCTCATCTGGCAGCCGCGCCAGCGCCGCGATGAGGGTGGGAATATTCTTGCGCGGTTGCAGTGTGCCCACGTGCAAGATAAAGCGGTCGGGCAAATTGCGCTGCTGCCGAAATGCAGCCACCTCTGCCGGCGGTCGTGGCCGGTAGCTGGCGTCTACGCCGGGCACAACGGCATCAATGTGCGTCAGCGGCGTGTGGAAAAATTGATGCACATCCTGGCGGCTCGATTCCGAAATGGTGATGACCCGCCGCGCTTGCTGGCATGACCGCCGCGTCTGGCTGCTCAGATACAGCCGCTGCAGTGGGGGGAACCGGTCCGGGTAGTGCAGAAAACTCAAGTCATACACCGTGACAACGGCCGGCGTCCGCGTCAAAACAGGCGTCACAAACGCCATGCTGTGCAGCAGATCCAGTTTGTGCCGCGCCGCCAGCAGCGGCCAGCTTACCTGCTCCCATAAAATTCGCGCCAACCGGTTCTCGGCGCGCCAACGGCTGGCGTACAATTGCATTCGTCGCTGCTGCCGCAGCGCCTCATCTGCATATTGCGTGAAGACAAAATAATCGGGCGCATCTGGCGTATCGGGCAGGTGGCGCAATACCTGGTAGATGTATTGATGAATCCCCGCGCGCCGATACCCTGCTTTTCCAGACAGCAAATGGGCATTGATCCCAATGCGCCGCGCCGCCTGATTTAACGAATTTGCCTGTAATTGCCGTGACATGGTTGCAAATTATACCGCAAGCAGCGCCAAGTGCAGACCACACGCATTGTTGCGTTGTGCATTTTCGCTATATGTTCGCTTGACTCTCAATTTCGCATATGATAGACTGCATTATGTTTACCAATTCTTATGTTGACCCGGCGTCAGGTAATCAGCAAACATCTGACAATTCCTGGTCAAGACTCGTGTAAAACAAGCCAACGTCATAGGAGAATCCCATGAAATCAACAAAAAGACATTTATGGTTCATGTTGGTACTGGCGCTAGTTTTGGCGCTGTCTGCTTGTGAGCGCCCTGCGCCAAGAGAAGAAGTACCAACGCCGCAAACGAATGAAGCCCCATCCCCAGCAATTGTTATTCCCACAACTGAAGCGGTACAGCCAGGCATGCCTCCGGAAGGGTATCCTGCCCCCACCGACGGCAGCGGCACAGCCCCGGAGCAGCCGGTTACGGAACAGCCTCCTGCTGTCGAGCCGTCACCGGAAGCGCCAGCAGCGGTGGAAACACCGGCAGAACCGGCCCCCGTCGCCGCGCCGCAAGGGGAGCGAATTCACGTGGTGCAGTCAGGTGAAAATTTGTTCCGTATTGGCTTACGGTACGGGTTCACCTATCAGCAACTAGGCGTCTATAATGGCATTGCCTATCCGTACACAATTTATGTCGGCCAGGAAATTAAAATTCCACCAACGCAGTGACATGGTGGAATGACGTGAAACGTGAAGCGTGAACCAATTCACGTTTCACGTTTCGGGCAAAATCTCGCAAAATTCACAAAACCCATAGCCTGATGCAACGGAGCGCCATATGCGCATTGCCATGATTGGGCCGTTTGGCTTTCATCCCAATAAGACAATGCACAGCCGGGCGCTGGGGCTGGCACGGCCGTTAACCCAACGCGGTCATCAGGTCATCCTCATCATGCCCCCCTGGCAAACTCCAGACGAGGCGGGACGGCGCTGGCAAGAAGATGGCGTAGATCTCTGTTACGTCCCCTTGCGCGGCGGTGTCCCTGGCATTACCCGCGCCATGCTGCGTGAACTGCACGCCTGGCAGCCCCATGTTGTTCACTGCTTCAAACCCAAAGCGTACAGCGGCCTGGCCGCCTGGTGGCTGTGGCAGTTCCGGCGCGCGCGGCTGCCGCTTGTCGTGGATAGTGACGATTGGGAGGGTTGGGGCGGCTGGAACGACCTGGCGCCTTATTCGCGGTCGCAAAAATGGTTTTTTGCCTGGCAGGAGCAGTGGGGGCTGCGTCACAACCACACGCTCACCGTCGCCAGCCGCGCCCTGCAAAGTATTGCCTGGAGTTTGGGCGTACCGCGCGAACGGGTAATCTATTTGCCGAATGGGAGTGGGGTTGAACGGTGGGCATCAGAAACCAGCAGTCAGGCGTCTGAACGGCCGTCACTGCTGCTGTACAGCCGCTTGTTTGAGTTTGACACAGGGCGGTTGGTGGCGATTTTGCGCGGGGTGCAAACGGCCGTACCCAATCTCACCATTCTCACCGTCGGCGCGGGATTGTATGAAGCGGACGCCACTGCCTTACGCGCTCAACTGGACGCGGCCGGGCTGCTGGACAGCATCGTGGACGCCGGGTGGGTGGAAACGGCCGCTTTACCCGCTTTGCTAACGGCCGCCGACGTAGGCATTTACTTGATGGAAGACACCCTGCTCAACCGCACCAAATGCCCGGTCAAACTGGCCGATATGGTTGCCCTGGGCATTCCCGTCGTCGCCGAAGCAGTGGGGCAAACGCCAGAGTATGTGCGGCACAACCAGACCGGTTTGTTGTACCCGAGCGGCGATGTGCCGGGCATGACGCAAGCCTTAATTCACCTGCTGCAACATCCGGTCGAACGCGCCCGCCTCTCCGCCAATGCCCGCGCCCATTACATAGCCAATTTTGCCTGGGATAAATTAGCGACACAGTTGGAACACGTTTACCGCAATCTCCTCTAGGCGCTAATAGACATATTACCGCTTCTCCGCCGCTGCGAGCGCCAGATATGCGGGGCGTGGGGCGCCATCGGGACGTAAAATGCTGTAGCCAGATTCGGAGAAATCCGTATCCAGCAGCGGCGCGAAGTTGAGATTCCAAAGCATCATCGGGCCAACCCATGCCCACGTTTGCGCCAGTTCATAGGCGCGCAAGATGTATTCCGCCTGCTGCCACTCAGAGACGTAAGCCATGAACTCGGCCCCGACAGGCGGTGGCGCGCCGAAGTTGTCAAAGCTGCCCCACCCAAATTCCGTCACCCAAAGCGGTTTGTCAACACCATATTCGCCGAGGATGGCGCGATAATCGTGTAGGGTGTCGTAGAAAAAGAAACTGGGGTGGTTGTTGTGGCTGGGCACGGCCGTATCCGGCGCACTTACTGAGCTATCCGGCGCATTCCCCCACCCATATGGATGGGCGCCAATGGCGTCTACTACGTCCCCCACGCCTGCCTGGAGCATCTGCCGCAAAAATTGCCGGTCGTCAATGGCGATCACACCATCGTTAATCCCCGTCGTCGCCGGGGCGGCGCTGATGAGGATGGCGTCCGGGTTGGCCTGGCGCGCGCCATCGGCCCCGGCGCGAATCAGGGACACGAGGTCGGCGGCATTGAGGGGAAACCCATTCCATTCACGCTGTAAATTCGGCTCATTCCACAATTGGTAAGCGGCCACGTCACCCTGGTAACGGGCTGCCAGGTAGCGCATGAAGTCGGCGAACAGGGCAAAATCGGTCGGCGGTCCATCCATCTCCGTGGTGGGGCGGCTCCACTCTGGCGCTTTGCTGACGCTGATCAGCACGGCTATATCGTTGGCGTTTGCCTGATGCACCAGTTGATCCAGTTCGCCAAAATGGTCGGCGTCATATCGGTCTGGGGCGGGTTGGTACAGCTTCCAGGAGAGCTGCACCTTCACCCAGCCCACGCCCAATGTGCGGAGGTGGGTGAAAATGGCGTTCAGATCTTCGTGATGGATGTGAATCTGGACGCCGATGTCCGCGCGCGCCAGGGGTGGGCCGGCGTAGGCGGGAAAGGCTGGAGTAGGTGTGACCGTCGGCGCTGGCGTGGGTGTGGGCGATGGCATGATGTCGCCGACCAGGGGGAGATAGACGCTGCCAGGCGCGGGGGATGAGGTGGCAACGGCCGTTGGCGCGTCAACGGCCGTTGCCGTGAACAGTATCTCATTAGCGACGGCCGTTGGTGGCGATGGTGTGGGTGGCGTGGGCTGCGCGCGGCAAGCGGCTAACAAGGCAAATCCAAGCAAAAATAAACATCGTGTCCATGTGTGCATCACTTGAGTATACCTTACGCATTCAGTGGGCGCATTCGCCGCCAACGCCGACTCAGAATTAACCATTATGTTTGCACTGTTGCCCGTCATTCCCACCTTCGCGGAAATGACGGGGCACCGTTGGTTCAAACGAAGACCATACCCTAAGGAACGCGGATTAAATAAGTTACGCTGATTGACTGACAAATCTCATCTTCGCGGTGACGACAACG
>JACSRF010000166.1 GCA_014879875.1 Anaerolinea sp. | reverse complement strand
AGATGTGTATAAGAGACAGGGGTAGAACCATGTCCATCGTCCATACTCAATCGCTGACCAAAATCTACGGCGACGCCGCGCATCCGGTCTACGCGCTGGAGAACCTGCAAAACTTGCGCGAGGACTTCGACGTTTACACGGAACTGGGTTTCTACGACGCCGTCAACGTCGAAACGGGCGAGGTGGCTCAATACTACCTGGCGCTGGACCAGGGCATGATCATGGCCGCTTTGGGCAACTACCTGCGCAACGACCGCCTGCAGCACTATTTTACCCACGGTGAGATCGAGCAGGCTATCAGACCACTCCTGGCGATGGAGCAGTTCACCGCGGGCGTTAGCGGCGCTGGTGCAACGACCCTGATGCCTCAACCGGGCGCCTGGCAGCCAGCATTTCTGGAAATCCGTTAAGGTTTAGAGTTGTCAAATCTTAAAGATTTGACAACTCTATTAGGGAGCAGCTTATGTTATTACCCAACGACTTTGGCTACTTCAGCGATAACGGCCGTGAATATGTCATCACCAACCCTGATACGCCCGCGCCCTGGATCAATGTCCTCTCGAATGGCGACTACGGCCTGGTACTCTCACAGACAGGCAGTGGCTACAGCTGGCGGACTCACGCCTCACTGAATCGTATCACCCGCTGGTCACAAGACCTGGTGCGTGACGATTGGGGCAAATACCTCTACATCCGCGACATGGACAACGGCGCATTTTGGTCTGCCGGATGGCATCCGGCCGGGCGTGACCTGGAAGCGTATCAGGTACGGCATGGGTTCGGTTATTCCATCATTGAGTGGCAGCGCGAGACAATTCACGGCTCGCTGACCATCCTTGTTCCCCTGGATGATCCCTGTGAGGTCTGGCTGCTGCGCCTGGAAAACCGGGGGGATAAACCACGGCGTTTACAACTCTTTACTTACCTGGAATGGCTGCTCGGCGCGGCTCCAGACTGGCACCGCGAGTTTCACCACCTCTTTATTGAAACGCGCTATGATGAGGCTCACCATGCCATGCTGGCGACCAAAGTTCTGTGGGAGTTACCGGGTGAGAAAGGCCCCCATCTCAACCGGAACTGGCCTTACGTGGCCTTCCACAGCTCTTCTATCTCACCGACCGGCTACGATGGCGACAAGGCGGCTTTTCTGGGTCGCAATGGCCGGCTGGCGACGCCGCGTGCCCTGCGCGACGGCCGTTCATTCAACACATCCGGCCGTGGCCTGGACGCAATCGCCAGTTTGCAGCTACCCCTGGAAATTGCCCCTGGGGAGGCAGTTGAAGTCGTCTTTACGCTGGGGGCGGTGGCCGATGAGACCCAGGCATTGGCCCTGGCCGAAAAATACAAAGAGCCAGCCGCCGCCCATCAGGAACTGGTAAACGTGGGCAGCTTTTGGCATGAAATGACCGGCCGTCTGGTTGTCGAAACGCCAGATCCCTACTTGAACGTAATGGCCAATGGCTGGCTCGTCTACCAGACCATCGTCGGACGACTCTGGGGGCGTTCTGCCTATTATCAAACGGGCGGCGCGTATGGCTTCCGCGACCAGCTTCAGGACAGCCTCGTCTGGCTGCTGCTCGGACGGCCGGAAAAGACGTTAGAACAGATTCGCCTGCACGCCGCCCACCAGTTTCAGGAGGGCATTGTACTCCATTGGTGGCATCCGCTGGCGGAATCCGGCTTGCGCTCAAACTACAGCGACGACCTGCTCTGGCTGCCATTTGTCGTGCTCCACTACTTGCAGGAAACGGGCGACTTCGCCATTCTGGAGGAGGAGATGCCTTTCTTCGACGGGGGTTCAGCCTCTCTGGGGGAACATTGTCTACGCGCTTTTCAGGTTGCTCTCTCGCGCCGCAGCGAGCGGGGGCTGCCCTTGATTCTGGAAGGTGATTGGAATGATGGCCTGAATGCCACCGGTCCTGACGGCCAGGGTGAAAGCATCTGGATCGCGCACTTCCTTTACTATCTCCTCACCCGATGGGTAGAGATGCCCATCGGGGAGGAGACCCGCAACCACTTTCGCCACGAGGCGGAAGCGCTGCGGGAGATCACCAATCAGCATGGCTGGGACCAGGCCTGGTACTGGCGCGCATCCACCGATGAGGGTGTGCGGTTGGGATCGGCCGAACGCGAGGAGGGTCGCATTTTCCTTAATGCCCAGACATGGGCGGTGTTAAGCGGCATGGCGCCGCCAGAGCGGGCGCAGCAAGCCATGAGGGCAGCACGAGAGTATTTGTACACCGACTATGGCGCACTGCTGCTTTTTCCCGCTTACAGCAAACCTGATCCAGACGTGGGCTATCTGACCCGCTACGCGCCCGGCACGCGCGAAAATGGTGGGGTTTACGTCCATGCCTCGTGCTGGGCCGTGCTGGCCGAACGAAAGCTGGCAGGCGCTGAGGCTGCCTACGATTTGTGGCGGCGCTTCTGTCCCCCACATCGCGCCGAGTCGCCCGAAATCTACGTGGCCGAACCCTATGTCATGCCCGGCAACGTGAACGGCCCACACGCTGCCCAACCAGGGCAGGGCGGTTGGACCTGGTATACCGGGTCTGCTGGCTGGTATTTGCGCTCCCTGGTAGAAGGGGTGCTAGGGGTGACCGCCCATCTGGAAGGGCTGCAAGTCATGGCCGACCTGCCCAAGGAGTGGGATGGTTTCCGGTTGCAGCGACGCTTTCGCGGCGCTGTCTATCATATTGAAGTGCGACGTGTTCGCGCGGAAGAAACGCCAGGTTGTGTAGTGAACGGCCGTTCCTACGACGGTGACTTTTTGCCGCTGGCGGCGCCGGGTACGGTGCAGACTGTACAGGTTCTGGTTTGAAAAGGGGATTTCATGGGTATGGTGCAACACCCAAATGAAAGGCGGGGATTAGCGCCGTATAAGTCAGATGCTTGCGCGACGAGCAAGAATTTTTAACGCAAGGGGGCAAAGGGGGAAAGGCACAAAGGATTTCCTTTTCTTTGCATCTTTGTTTCTTTGTGCCTTTGCGTTAAATTCTTTTCTGGCTTGTCCAGGTTAGGAGATTTGGGGATCTGAAAACGTCCTTTGCAATTTGTGAAGATTGATAATACAGTTAGCTGTAGTTCATTCTTCGACTGCATTATGAGGTAATTCAAGCGACAGGTATAATCAAAATGTGGCAGAGTAACATGTATAGAAAAGAGGGGGTAACGCGGGGATTTTTCGCCCTTCTTTACGCCCCCACCGCATAACTCTGCGTTCCATTTTCAAGGAGTGGATTGTGTACGACTTCGCTAAGAAACAGAAAGAACAGAAAACAGCCCTGCAAAAAATCCGCGCCGGGAGAATTGCTACCAAAGTGCGGATTTTAGCGGCGCGGGATTCTTGCCCGTTGTGCAAATCATTTGAGGGCGCCTACGAGTTTGATGATGTACCGGAACTCCCCCATGAGGGTTGTTCGCACCCGGACGGGTGCCGCTGCTTTTATGCCCCTGTGCTTGATCGCTTTGGCCCATAAACCAGGAAAAGTATCTCATGATGATGCGTACAACTGCCCCGCGCTGTACCTGGGAATCCCTGACGTTGGTCTTGAACAATCCGTTTCGTGTGTCCTATGGCGTCAGTGAGACGCGCCAGGCTTTTTGGCTGCGTCTGGCCGATGACAGCGGATGGGGCGAGGGCACGATTCCGCCTTATTATGGCGTGGCGACGGCCGACATGATCGCCTTTTGGGAAGCCACCAGCCAGCGTACCGACCCTTTCCCGGATGACCCGGAGCAAATTGCGGCCTGGGTGGGGCAGGACGGCCCGGCTCCGGCGCGTTGCGCGTTGGACCTGGCCTTACATGATCGGCTCGGTCGTCAGCGCGGGCTGCCGCTGTATGTGCTGCTCGGTTTGCCTCAACCAACCTCCAAGGCCACCTCGTTTACCATTGGCATCAATACGCCGGAAGAGATGGCGCGGCTGGCGGCGGAGGCGATACACTGCCCCATTCTCAAGATCAAACTGGGCAGTGGCGCAGATGACGATGTGGCGCGGGTAGCGGCCGTGCGCCAGGCGCGGCCGGATGCAGAGCTGTGCGTGGACGCGAATGGCGGCTGGTCGGTAGCGGAGGCGCTGCGTCTGATCCCGGCGCTGCTGCCCTATGGGATCACCTTTGTGGAGCAGCCGGTGGCGAAAGCGGACATTACCGGCATGGGACGGGTGCAGGCGCAAACGGCCGTGCCGGTAATCGCTGATGAGTCGGTACAAACAGCAGCGGACATTGAACGGCTGGCGGCTGTTGGCGTGCAAGGGATCAATTTGAAGTTGATGAAAGTGGGCGGGTTGGCCCCTGGCTTGCACATGCTGCGACGGGCGCAGGAATTGGGATTGCGCATCATGCTCGGCTGCATGGTGGAAACGTCGCTGGGGGTGACGGCGATGGCGCATTTATCCGGGTTGGCGGAGTGGCTGGACCTGGACGCGCCGCTGCTGATCGCCAATGATCCCTTTACCGGGGTGACATTTGCTGAAGGGGCGCGGCTGCATTTGCCCGAACGCCCCGGCATTGGCGCTTTAACCCAGGTTGCCAACCTGGGTTACATGTAGGAGAAGATGATGCTGGCACAAATTCAGGGAGCATTGACCGTAATTGGACAGGGGTTTGATTCTCGCGTGCAGCATTGCCAGGTGACGGCGCTGACGCAGACGGGTAATTTGTGTGTGCTGACCGGGACGGTGTTGGATGAGGCAACGTTAACGGCCGTTACCACCCAACTCAACGCTCATTTCCCGGCGCTGGATTTTGACGCGGCAGCGGTGACGCGCCTGCGCCAGGTGAATACACCGCACAAAACAGTTTGTACGAATCTGACCGGGCTGCACCGTCAGCCGTCGCGTATCAGCGAACAGTTCAGCCAATTGGTGAACGGCGCGGTTGTGACGCAGTTGATGGTGGCGGGCGATTGGGCGTATGTGCAGCAGGCAGATGGCTACCTGGGGTGGGTCAACGGCCGTTACCTGTGCGCCTGGCCGGCGCAAACCCCCGCGCACCTGGTCGCCGCGCCGGTCAGTATGCTGCATCAGGAGCCAGACTCGGCATCGCCATTGATCAGCCGGGTGGTGGCGGGAACGGCCGTCACCATCACCAACCAATCGGCTGACTGGGTGTATTTAACCCTGGCCGGTGACAAAAGTGGGTGGGCGCGCCTGGCTGATTTGCGTGAATTAGCCAGTTTACCGGGGGACGCAAACGGCCGTCGCCAGCAAATATTACAAGATGCGTTGCCCTACATTGGCGTGCCTTACCAGTGGGGTGGCTGCTCGGTGTTGGGCATTGATTGCTCTGGCCTGTCACAACTGCTGCACAAATTGGTTGGCCTTACCCTGCCCCGCGACGCCGACATGCAGTTTGCCGCCGGCCAACCGGTCGAGCCGCCTTTCCAGCCTGGCGATTTGCTTTTCTTTGGCAGTGGTCAGGGGCATCGCTCTATTTCGCACGTGGGCATCAGCCTGGGGGGCTGGCAAATTATCCACTCATCTGGCCCGCGCAATGGGGTTTACCTGGATGACGTGCAGGCTGTGGATTGGCTGCGCGATACGTTTGTGGGCGCTTGCGCTATGGGCTAAAAGCAGCCCACTCATGAATCCGCTCTTGTTAAGGTCATAATTTCATCTCACAAAATCCACTTCTGTAGCTGGCATATTTTTCAATATTTTACGAATCTCAAGGGGATCGGCGTCGTTTGGTGCGGGGGTTGAGCATGGTGTTCAGGCCATCCCCTAACAAATTCCAACCAATACTAAAGAGAATAAGCGCCAATGTCACCGGCATGAATGTCCACCAGTAGGCAAACGGGTTGCCGCCAAGCCCAATGACGTAATCGCGGGATGTGACGAGGATGACGCCCCAGGCCACGTTGCCACCAATGCCGATAAAAATGAAGGCGGAAGCCATGATGACCACTCCCCCTACGTCGCGGGCAGCCAGGACAATGGCTGGCGCAAGCGCATTGGGCAGCAGGTGGCGAAAGAGAATGCGCGGGTGGGTGGCGCCGATGGCTTTGGCCGCTTGTGCGAATTCGGTCGTTTTCAGTTGACTGATGGCGCTGTTGAGCAGACGGGCGTAAGGCATCCAGGAAAAGAGGATGAGGGCGATCATCACCGGGTCAATTTGCCAGCGGGCCAGCAGTAGTTCCCAGGGGCGCAGCAGTTCGGGCAGCATGAACGGGTTGTGGATTTGCTGGAAGAAGAGGCGACGGATAAGCCAGATGGCGGCGATGGGGGGAAAGGCGAGGAAGGCGTCGCTGACGCGCATGATCAAGCCGCCTATCCACCCGCCCGCATAGCCACTGATCGCGCCCAAGGTGATACCGAGAACGGCCGTTGCCAACGTCACCAACAGCCCAAAACGCAGCGCCGAGCGCGTTCCCCAAATCAACGTGAAGTAGACATCCCAGCGGTAAGAGGCATCCTGCCCTGGAATGAAACCAAACATGGGAAGGTTGGTGATCTGGGGCACTGTGCCCAAAATGTTCTCATCTGAAGGGGGTTCGGGATCGCGCCGAAAATCCTGGCTGACCACTTTGAAATAAGAAGGGTTCGCGGGATCAGGCTGCGGAGCCAGCAGAGGAGCGGCCGCAGCAACGAAAACAAACAAGGCAATCAGGCCCAATGCCAGGCGGTTTTGCCAGATGTGCCAGAAGCGCCTGACCATCATGACGACATTTCTCCTTCACGCAGGCGCGGGTCTACAATAGCTTTGAGCAAATCGAGGATGAGCATGATCGGCATGACCAACAGCACACTGTAGACAGCAAACCCCAATGCAAGCGGTGTGTCTGGGGTAATGGATCCCATGCCTTTGGTAATCAACTCCGACAATCCTTTGATGTTGAAGATGACTTCAACGACGAAAACGCCGGTGACGAGCGAGGCGGCGGAGAGGATGCTGCTGGTGAGGGCAGGGGGCAGTGCGTTGCGAAAGGCGTGCCGCCAGATGATGGAGCGATTATACAATCCACGCGCGCGCGCGGCGGTGATGTATTCTTTGTCAATTTCTTCGATCATGGCGACGCGGGTGACGCGCCCCAGGGTAGCCCAATGACTCAGGCTGAGGGTAAAGACGGGCAAGACGAGGTGGCGGAAGGCGTCGAGGGTGATGTCAAGACGGCCGTTTAGCAACCCATCCAACGTGAGCAAACCGGTGTACGGGGTGAAGGTAGCGCGACGCAGGGTCACATCCAGGATACCGCTGCGACCAATCGGGAACCATCTCAGGCCAACGTAAAAAATTGACATGAGGATAAGTCCTAAAATGAAGGGGGGAATAGATGTGCCCAGGAATGCGGTGAAGCGAAAGATGGCGTCCGCGCGCCCACCGTGCCGCCAGCCAGCAATGACGCCGCTAATCAGACCCAGGGGGATGAGCATGAGCATGGAGTATAAGGTTAATTCAGCCGTGACGGGAGTACGCAGCAGCAGTAGTTTAAGCACATCAGCGTTAAAAGTGGGGCTCCAGCCCCAGTCGCCGCGCAGCAAGTCGCCCACCCAATTGGCATATTGCACCGGGTAAGGTTTATCCAGCCCATGTTCGGCAATGATGCGGTTCGTCATGGTTTCGATCTGCGTAGCGGTGAGGATGCGCGGCTGGCGTGGCGGAAAATAGAGCGCGGCGCGTTCCTCTGGCGGGGCAACCATGATGATGGCGTAGAGAACGGCCGTGATCGAAAACAGCGTCACGGGAATGGATAACAGGCGGCGGATAAGAAATTTCAAGAATGGCACAGTGTTATCCTTAATTCACGTCAGCACACCTATCCAATTGCACCAGGCTCGTGCCCGTGAACCAACATTGCAGAGCGTAACGGCCGTCCCCCGACTCCGCCCGCATTAAAATATAACTTCCCACGGCGGCCTGGCGGGTGATGATCGGCTCCCCGGCAAATTGTTCTCCCCGCGCTGCCAGCCAGGTTGCCCATTCTGCCGCTGCTTTGACCAGGCAGCCGCGACAATCTTCCGGCAGGGGCGCGCCCGTCAGCAAATGGGCAAATCCCACCGTATAAGGCAGGCTGGCGTCTTCGCAAAATGAAAGCTGCTCATTGAGCAGACGGCATTTGATCCAGACCCCGCTGTCGAAATAAGCCATGACGACGACTGTGCTGGTTGTTTGATCAACGGCCGTCACCTGAAGCGTATACGCGCCGTCCATCTGGTCACGCACGGCGTTGATGGCGGCATAATTCACGCCATCCTCCAGCCCTAACGCAAATAAGTCGCCATCATACGCGCGGGCGACCTGGATGGTTTGCTGGACGGCTTGCAAAGAGGCGCCATATGGGTTGGGGTACATGCTGCCGGTAATAACGCCGGCTGCGGTGGCGATGAGCAGGGGCAGCATAAACTTGATCCAGGCGGAAAAACCAGGACGCCCTCCTCCCAGAAATTCATGCCCAATGCTTTGCAGCCGCGCATCTTGAAACAAGGCCAGCAGCAGCAGACCCAGGATCATGAAAATGCCGCTGACGAGGTAAGCCACAAAGGAGGTCTCGCTCTTGGGAAACAATTGCAGCCCCCAAAAACGACGGTCAAGCAGCCAGAAAACGGCCGTTTGCAAGGTAGTGGTCGTGTGGGCAATGGTGATGACGGCGACAACGGCCGTCGCCACCCAGGCCAGTACCGTCAACCAGGCTATGCGCCAGCGCGTGGTCAGCCAACCCACCAGGGTACACAGGCCCAGCAGCAATACGCTGCCCAGCGCCAGGCTGCCATAAGGATTGGCAACAGGCAAAGCGCGCAGGCGTGACCATTCTGTCCCCCATGCGCCCACGGCAACGGCCGTGCCCAACAACAGCCCATTCAGCGCCCCCAACCACAGCCGCAGCCGCTCATGCGTTGGTCGTGCGCCCCACTCTTCTAGCTGCGTTCCGACTAACCCATTTTTCGTCGCCATAACCACGTAGCTCCCGCCAGCAATAAGCAAAACAGGCCGGCCACAAACAGAATGCCGCCACCTGTCCTGGGTGCGGCTTCGACGGTAGGCGTTGGGATCGGGGTTGGGGTGGAGCCGACTGCGGGCGTCGCCGTTGGCGCTGTGCGCAAGTTCAGCTCATAAATAGTATCATCCGTGAGACTTGTCCCATCCCACAGGCCATTTTCACGCATGAGAAAGGCGGCTATCGCCAGGTACTCATCATCGGGCAGCACGCCGGGGTACTCGAAAGGCATGGCGACGCGAATGTAAGCATAAAGCTGGCCGACGGTTTGAAAACGAGCCAGGCTGTTGTCACCAACTACAGCCGGGACAGAAGTGGGGAGGATGAAGCCATCTTCATACGGCCGTTGCCCATGGCACCCCGAATTCCAACAATACTGATCTTCCATCGGGTACTGCGCCCGCCATTCATCGGTCAACCCCTGACCGTAGTCACCGTGGCAAGGCTGGCAGTTCAGCCAGTAGAGGTACGCGCCCTCGTCTGCCTGCGTCGGACTGGGCACGGTCGGCGGGGGCGCCAGGCGGTCAATCGTCGGCGTAGGGGAGATTGGCTCCTGGGCTGACACAAGCGACCAACCCAGGGCGAAGGCCAAAAAGGCGAGGATGAGAGAGGGGAACGGCCGTTTCATCATCACAAAAAACAAAGGCGGACTCATCAGTAACCAGTAATCAGTGACCAGTAACCGGTAAACCGATTACCGCTTCCCGATTACCGCTTCCCGATTACCGATTACCGCTTCCCGATTACCGATTACCGCTTCCCGCTTCCCGATTACCGATTACCGCTTCCCGATTACCGATTACCGCTTCCCGCGCAACTTCGGGTCTAAAATATCCCGCAGCGCATCCCCAACCAGGTTCCAACCCAGTCCATAGAGCAGCAGCGCCATGCCCGGATAGACAATGATGTACCAATATTGATCCAGGCTCAAAATAAAGGAGCGGGCAAAACTGACAATCTGGCCCCAATCCGTGTACCCTTCCTGCACGCCAATCCCCAAAAAGCTGAGGGCGGCAAAGCTCAAGACAATTGCCCCCATATCCAGTGACAAAACCACCAGCGTTGGGAAAATCGCATTGGGCAAAATGTGGTGCAGGATCAAATGAAAATCATTCGCCCCGGCCGCTCGCGCCGCCTGCACGTAATCCCGCTCCTTCGTCGCCAAAATATCGCCGCGCAGCAGGCGTGCGTAGCCCGTCCAGCCAAAGACAATCAGGGCAATAGAGGCTGGCCAGACACTGCGCCCCATGACCGGCACCAGAATGGAGGCCAAAATCAGCGCCCCCACCAGGAAGGGAAAGGCGATAAAAATCTCCACCACGCGCATCAAGATTTCGTCAATCCAGCCGCCATAAAAACCGGCCGTTGCCCCAACAACGATACCGATCAGCGCCGATGACAGCACCACAATGCCCCCAATCATCAGAGCCGTGCGGCTGCCCCAAATCACGCCATAAAAAATGTCATACTGCCCGCTGGTTGTGCCCCACAAATGCACCCACTCCTCATGTCCTGTCAGCGGCGTATACCAAAACGGGATCGTACCTGGCGCATTTCGTCGCCATTCTGCGCCCGGCGCTTTCGGCTCAGGGCCAAAGCCATCACGGGGGATCAACGTTGTATCCCAAACGGCGTTAGGCGGCGGGACAATGATCGGGGCGAAGATCGCCGTCAGAATAAACCCCAAAATGATTAACAGACCGACTACCGATAAGGGGTTCGTCAGTATTCCCTTAATCAGGCGCGCCCATTCTGGGCCAACCAGGCGCTCTAACCACTTTTGTTCCTGGAAATCCTGGTCATCCAGGGGAATGGCTACCGGCGAAACAGAGGGTGTATTTGTGGTCATCTTCTCACTCTCTCCAATTAACCCAACCGCACACGCGGATCGAGCACGGCGTACATGATATCCACCAGCAGATTCACAGAGACAAAGAGAACGGCCGTGAACAAAGCATACGCCAGCATCGTCATCACGTCCAGGCTTAACGCGGCGGCCGCGGCGGCTGACCCTAAGCCGGGAATGTCAAAAATCGTTTCTGTGATCACCACGCCATTTAACAAACTGGCGACAGTAGTCCCGGCAATGGTCGCCACCGGAATCAGGGCATTTTTGCGCACGTGCCGGTTAGTGACCACTCGTTCGCTCAACCCTTTGGCGCGCGCGGTCGTCACGTAATCTTGCCGCAGCGCCTCTAACATGGAAGATCGCGTCACTTTCAGCAGCAATGCCCAGGACAAATAAGAGAGCGTGACCACCGGCAGCACCATATGGCGCAGCGCATCCAGGAAAATGTCAAAGCGCAGGTTTAAGAGGGAATCAACGGTGAGCATATTGGTGTAGTTGGTAAACCCGCCACGTCCCACTTCTAGCGCAAATTGGGTGGAGAGCCTGCCAGGGGGAAACCATCCCAATTTGGCATAAAAGATGAGCAAAACCAACAAGCCAAACACAAACGTCGGGAAAGAATAGCCGAGAATGGCAAAGACACGCGCCGCCTGATCAATTGGCTTGTTATGGTGTAGAGCAGCCTGCATACCCATCCAGACGCCGATAGTGATAATTGGGATCATGCTCACCAGCGCCAGTTCAATGGTTACGGGCAGCCGTCGCTTGAGCAGGTCAATCACCGGTTCGCGGCCGGTACGTGAGAATCCCAGGTCACCGCGTAAAATTCCCCCGACAGTTTTCCCGGTTACGGTATCCTCTTTGCCCACCAACCAGTGCCAATACTGCACCAGGAAAGGGTCGTCGAGGCCATATCGTTTGATTACGGCGTCAATCTGCCCCTGGGTTTTCGGAAAATCGCGGATATACAACGCCGAACGTTCCACCGGCCCCAGGAACTGCATCATGGCGAAGATAAGCATGGAGACGCCGACCATAATCAGCGGCAAAATTAAGAGACGGCGAATGATATAAGCTGTCATTGGCTGCTCCTTGTAGAACGATTTAACAAATCATCCTTGTAGGGCGATTTGTTAAATCGCCTGGGGTAGCGAAGCCGGGCATTGCGCGCAATGCCCGGCT
>JACSRF010000244.1 GCA_014879875.1 Anaerolinea sp. | reverse complement strand
ATAAACTCCCGCTCCACGACATCTTGCGGGCCAACTTGACCAAAATCGTAAAATTTTTCCGGCGCTAAAACGGCCGGTTGCGGTTGATTACGGGGTAAAAAGGGGATGGCCGCCCCGGCGCCCATTTCATGGCTGGCCTGAATCGGTTTGTCGTAGACAATATCCGCCGCTGTGTAATCCAGCGCGGCTTTATTTCGCTGCTGGATGCTGACTACGGTATAAACAGCCCACACAACCAGCATAAAACCGATAACGAAAACGGCCGTTGTCATTATTTTTCGCTGGCGCAGCTTCCGGTGTGCCTCTTCCCGGCGTGCCTTGCGGCTTAATGTTGTTGCTGTTCCACTCATCGTCATCGCCTCCGTAAATGTAGGACAAGTTTGTTGCTTGTCCGGACAAGAATGAATCTTGCCCGACAGAACTCAACTACCGCAATCATAAGAGAAGGTGGCCTGAGACAGGAGCGCCAAATGGCGCATCATGCCCAAATCTATGACAAAACGGCTTATGTCATAAGCCAAATGGCCTATATTGGGCCGGGCATTTGGCGCTGGTTGTTATGCCCGGTCTGCGATAGAGTGTAGCGGCTAGCGGAAGAGAGCGCGGAGTGAACTCGCGTGCATCCTGTAGCTTTAGCCCCATCCTCTAGCTGGCAGAGGTGATAATGAGTAACCTAATTCGTGTGCTTTTGGCCGATGATCATGCAGTGGTACGTGCCGGCATCCGGCAATTTCTGGAACAAGCCGCCGATATTACGGTGATAGCCGAAGCTGATGACGGCGAGATGGCGCGTCAGCTTATTGCCCAGCACAAACCGGATGTGGCCGTACTGGATATTCAGATGCCACTGGCGACCGGGATTGAAGTGACCCGCTGGGTGCGCGACAATCACCCGGACGTGGGGGTGCTGGTGCTGACGGCTTATGATGATGACCCGTATGTAACGGCCGTTTTACAAGCCGGGGCCAACGGATATGTGCTTAAAACCGCCTCACCTGCCACCATTGTGCAGGCCGTGCGGGATGTGGATGAAGGCAAATCGGTGCTAGACCCGGCTATTACCCGTCGTTTAATGGCGCATCTCGCCGGCCGTACCCCCATCAGCCTGCCCGCCTATGAAGAATTGAGCGAACGGGAACTGGAAGTGCTGGCGCTAACCGGCAAAGGGTACACCAACAAAGCCATCGGCGTACAATTGGGTATCAGCGACCGTACCGTGCAAGGGCATCTGGCGAAAATATACCACAAGCTGAACGCCGGCAGCCGCACGGAAGCGGTGATGAAAGCCGTCTCGCTGACGCTTATTCCGGCGGAGCTAACCGGGTGAGGCTGGTAAAGTGGCGGCAGCTGCCGGGCTTGCCGGTGCAGCTTTTCGCTATCACCGTTCTGCCGTTGACGGTGTTGTTGGTGGCGATTGCTTTTGGTAGTTTGCTGCTCCATCAGCGGGCAATGCGCATGATGGTTGGGGAGCGGGACGAACGCGCCGCCCGCGCCGCCGCCGCGGCGATTACCGAGCAGATCAGTCACCGCCAATCGGCCGTTCGCAGCGTTGCCCTACAAGCGGCCAACGCCGCTCATCCCGCCCAACTGTTATCTGATGTGTCGTTTTTGCTGCCGGATTTTGAAGGCGGGATGGGGCTGTTTACGGCTGACGGGTCGCTGTTGGCCGCTTCTAATGAGTCTGAAATCTGGCTGACGCCGGATATTCCCGGCCGGCTGGCGCTTACTTCGCCTGCCCCCGCCAGCGAAACGGCTTATTTTTTGCCTTCGCTGATTGATCCGGTGAGCGGTGAGATGTTGATGTTGGTGGCGGCAATGCGTGACGGGGTTACGGCCGTTGGCGCATTTTCGCCGGTCAGTTTGGCCCGCCGGGCGCTGACCGATATTTTCGGGCGCAGCGGTCATTCCATCGCCTATGTCGTCACGCCGGAGGGGGATATTCTCTACCAGACCGGACCGCTCCCATGGGTAGATATACCCCCGCCGCAGCAGCCGGGCGCGGCCGATGCGCTGCGGGGCGAAAGTGGCACAACCTATCTATCCATCGCCGGTGAAGAGCATGTCATCGCCTTTAGCCCGATTCTCCCGGTTCGGTGGGCGCTGGTTATTGCCGAACCATGGCACACTGTCACCGACCCGCTGCTGCGGGCAACGGAGTTGACGCCGCTGATTTTCATTCCCGCCTTAGCCATTACGTTGGGGGCCTTGTGGTTTGGGGTGCGTCAGGTAGTACGGCCGTTGCAATCGCTGGAACAAAAAGCAACCCAATTAGGCTGGGGCGATTTTGCCGCCATTGCCGAACCGGTCGGCGGCATCACCGAAATCCAACGACTGCAAACGGAACTGATCCACATGGCCCACAAGGTACAGTTATCCCAACAAGGGCTGCGGAGTTACCTCAGCGCCGTCACCACCGGGCAGGAGGAGGAAAGACGGCGGCTGGCCCGCGACCTGCATGATGACACCATCCAGTCACTCATCGCCCTGAACCAGCAGATCCAACTGGCACAACTGGCGGCAACTGACGAAGCAATTGCCTCCCGGCTGGGAACCATGCAGGAGATGGCCGAGCAGATTGTGGCCGATTTGCGCCGCCTGACACGAGATTTACGGCCGATTTATCTGGAAGATTTGGGTCTGATTCCCGCCTTGCAGATGTTGTCTAAAGATATGAGCCAAACAATTGGTTTGCCGGTTTCTTTTGTGAAAAACGGCCGTGAACGCCGACTGTCGCCGGAGGCGGAACTGGCACTATACCGTATTGCCCAAGAAGGGCTAAACAATATCGCCCGCCATGCACAGGCCAACAAGGGGGAAGTTTGCCTGCAATTTAGCGACGAGGCAGTGCAACTGCTGATTTCTGACGATGGGCGCGGGTTTGTCGTGCCCGAAAGTCCGGCCGAAATGGCCCCAGCCGGTCATTTTGGTTTGCTAGGGGTACAAGAACGCGCCGAAACAATTGGCGCCCATCTGCAAATTAAGTCAACGCCGGGGCAAGGCTGTTGTTTAGAGGTTGTCCTGCCATTACAAGGAGACCGTGCATGAACAATTACAAACAATTATTCCCGTTATTAACCATCCTTCTCCTGCTGCTGGTAGCTTGCAGCCGGGCTTCCGCTGATCATGATGCTGAGCCTCATGGTCACGATGACGAACCGGGCGCCGGCCACATTCATGCGGAAGCGCCCACAGAATTTGTTTCTTTAATCAATCCTTATGCCGACGATCATGAAGCCGCTGAGGCGGGGGAACTGATTTTTCAGACCAATTGTGTTACGTGTCATGGGGCGGAAGGGGCGGGTGACGGCCCGGCGGCCGCCAGCTTGAACCCTAAACCGGCGTCGCTGGCCGATGGAATGATGATGGGTACGTTAAGCGATGGCTATCTGTTTTGGCGAGTGAGTAAAGGGGGGCAAATGGCGCCGTTTAACTCGACGATGCCGGCCTGGGAATTGGCGCTGACGGAAGAGCAAAGGTGGCTTTGACCTTCTCCTGGCTGCTGCACACCCCGGAGATTGGGGGAGAAGGGGACCGCCCGATTGGGGAAAAATCGGGCTACGGTTTTTATCCATCATGGTGCGCGCCCCGCTCATGGGGAACCCCTTGTAAGTAGATCAGGGCGGACTGGATATTGGCGGCTAACGGCCGTGTCGCATCCAACACCAACCGCTCCTCCTGCCAGGTTTCGTAATAACCTCGCACCCGCTCCACCTCCGCCCATGTCAACTCATGCCAACCGGGAATATGGCGCTGCCGCGATTCAACCCGCTGGCGGTGCTGCGCCGGGTCACTGCAAACGCATTCTACCACACGCCATGCAGCGCCGTAATCTATTGCCAGCCATCGCCACTGCACGCGAATGCGGGCAAAGCTGGCTACACTGTCCAAAATCGCCGACTGCCCCAGCGATAATTGCCGTTGTGCCAGCACAGTGAGCAATTCGTATCCGGCATAACCCGTTTCCCCCTGCAAATTGGAACGCAGCAGCGCTGCTTCCAACCAATCTTTGGCAAAAACCGGCGTCCCCAATTCTCGCCCAACTGCTTCGGCAACACTGCTTTTACCGGTTCCCGGTAAACCGCTAAAGATGATAAGTTGCATGGTATAAGTATGCTGGCTTTTGCAGAAACGGTCGAATCGCGTAGAATCGTTTTGACATTCCATCAGGAAAAAAGTCATCATGTAGGGCAATTTGTCAAATTGCCCTACACAAGCAAAGACGAAAACGTCGTTTACACATTAGATATGTCAAAATGGTGGCCGCTCAAGAAAGATAAACAAACACAACAAACTGCTCATCAACAAGAGGAGCAGGCATTCCGCGCCTATGAAGCAGAACTGCGCCAACACCTGGCGCAGCAAATGGCGGCCGGCGTGTCGCGGCAGGCGATCTTGAGAGACGTTGAAGCGACAGCCATTGCCCTGGAACAGGCGCAGGCCACGCCCGATGAAAAGGGTCGCCTGCGCGCCTATGACCTCATTTATGGTGACCTGCGCGATGAATTGATGCGCAACCTGCAAACGGGACGCATCCTGGAAATGAATGGGCGGGTGGATGAAGCGGTGACGTATTATGAAACGGCCGTTGCCGACCAGATGTCCACCCGCTTCCCCTACGAACATTTGCGCATTATCTACCGCCGTCGCGAGCAATACGAAGATGCGTTACGGGTCTGTGCAGCAGGCGCGGCCAATCCTTTCCTTGAAGACAAAGACCGCAGCCATTTCCAATCCTGGGCCGACAAGTTTAGCCAACATCTACAAGCAAGCTGAGGAATACCTGCGTGGCCGACACATCCGACGCCAACTCGCCCAAATTTATCCACCCTATCGAAGCTGAATTCGCCCGCATCCTCGACTACTACGGCATCCATTGGCAATATGAGCCACGCACCTTTGCCTTGCATTGGGACGCCGATGGCGCCGTCACCGAAGCTTTCTCCCCCGATTTTTACCTGCCAGAACAAGACCTCTACGTGGAATTAACCACCGTGCGCCCCAAACTGGTCACCCGCAAAAATCGCAAATTGCGCCGCCTGCGGGAACTGTACCCAGACATCAACATTCAACTTTGGAAGCGCAGCGATTTACGCGATCTGATGATCAAGTTTGGCATGGATGACCACGCTGCCAATTTACTGGGAACAGATGCCCAGGAGAACCCATGATGAATGAGTCTGATTCGTTGACCGCCTACGGTGAACTGGCCGCCGGCATCAGCGAAATTTTGTACACGGAAACGCAGCTTCAATATCGGGTTCGTGAAATCGGGCGGGCTATTTCCCACGATTACGCCGGCCTGACGCCCTTGTTAGTCGGCGTGCTCAAAGGCGTCGTCCCCTTTATGGCAGATCTGCTGCGCGCCATCACCATTCCAGTACAAGTGGATTACATGGCTATTTCCAGCTATTCAGCGGAAGCGCGTGATCGGGGGGTGGTGCGCGTGGAAAAAGACATTGAAATTCCCCTGGGCGGCCGTCATATTTTGTTCGTTGAAGATGTCATTGATACGGGGCTGACGTTGAACTATTTGCTGCGTACCTTGCGCGCGCATGAACCGGCCAGTTTGCACGTTTGCACCCTTTTCGATAAACCCAGGCGTCGCCTGATCCCTATTCCGCTAAAGTATAAGGGGTTTGACCTGCCAGATCGGTTTGTAGTGGGTTATGGGCTTGATTGTCGTGAACTGTACCGCAATCTACCCTTTGTGGGGATGCTAAAACCGGAAGTGTTTCAGCCAAATGGGTAGATGTGAAACGTGAAACGTGAGGCGCGTCTGGTCACGTCGCGCACTTCACGGACTCGCAGTCATCTGAGTTCCCAAAGAGCAAAAAAAAGAGGAGCCCCTAGTAACCTTCTGTACTTTTTACCTGGTCGGGAGTTATTCGCTGCTCATTGTTGTGGGGACAACGTTGAGGTTTAGAATAGACTCGCAGACTTTCTTTCGCTGCCGTTAACGTTGGCTCGTCAGGGTGTCGTATAATCACTGTTCCCTGAGTGAATGCCATTGTTTTCAGCTTTGAAAGTGCTGCTTCACTAATTGCTTTTGGTTTCTCAGGATAGAAGCTATCTATCTCACTCGAGACAACCGTTTGGGCAATAAGTGCTGCTGCTTTGGTAAAAAGCCATCCAATTTCTGGGGGCTTCCTCAGACATCCTCTGAAGTTCGTTCTTGTGCAAAACTTACTCCAATAGGATAGGCTAATTTTAGCAGCCATTGGTACTAAAGTCACGTGACGTTTGTCATGCGGATAACATGACAAACGTCACGTTGAGGGTGGTAATACATGCTCGGCAATGGGCAGTGAAAAATAAAAGGCGCTGCCGTGGTCTTCTTTGCTTTTGACCCAAATACGGCCGTAATGCGCCTCAACCAAATGACGGGCGATGGCCAGCCCCAGCCCTGTTCCCCCCTGCCCACGAGTACGGGCGCGATCTGACTTGTAGAAACGCTCAAAGATGCGGAGCAAATCGGCGGTGGCAATGCCAGCGCCGGTGTCTTTGACCTCAATGACAACCGCATCGTCCTGGGAGGTTGCGCTCACTTCAACGCGGCCACCTGGCGGCGTAAATTTGATAGCATTGTGCAGCAGGTTGGTCATCACCTGCTGGATGCGTGCGGCGTCGGCTAACACCAGTGGCAGTGTGCCTGGTAAGTTGAGGATGAGCTGAACCTCACCCCGTTCAGCCTGGCTGCGTAACCGTTCTAAGGGCAGCAATACGAGGTCGGCAACGGCCGTTGGCAGCAGGCGCAGCGGAACCTGCCCAGACTCAATCCGCGACAGTTCCAGCAGTTCTTCCACCATCTGCGTCAACGTGTCTACCTCGCGCAGGGCGCGATCCAGAAAGCGTTCGGCCACTTCTGGCTCTTCCAATGCCCCATTCTGGAGTGTTTCAATGACGGCGCGTAAGGAGGCGAGCGGGGTACGCAGTTCGTGGGAGATGTTGCTGATAAAATCGCGGCGGACAATTTCCAGGCGGCGCACAGGCGTCAGGTCATGCAAAATGACCAAGTAGCCGCGTGCGCCCTGTTCCTGATAAGGGGTCATGGTGGCTTGCAGGAAACGGCCGTCGCCCATCTCAAACGCTTGAATCTGCTGCTCCTGCTGCGCGGCGCACTGCTGGAACAACTCAATGAGGTGGTGGTGGCGCGCTACCTCGGCAAAAGCGCGCTGCAAGGCTGCTTCTGTGCTCGTTTTCAGGAGCTTTGCCGCCGCCGGATTAATCAAGCGCACGTAACTGAGCCGATCTACGATCAAAACCCCATCGGCCATGTATTCAAATACCAAAGCTAACTGGCGCTGCTGCTCGGTCAATACATTAATTTGATTAACCAATTGGTCTCTCATCTCGTTGAAAGCGTGTACCAGTTCCCCAAATTCACCCGGCTGCTGTGGCAGCATTCGCGCCCGCACGTCTCCTACGGCCACACGACGCGCCAGGTGAATTAACGGCCGCAGCAAGCGCGTCGTTTGTTGGCTCAACAAGAAGCCAAATAACAAACCCAAACCGATCAGCCAACCAGTCGCCAGGGTCACGTGACGGCGCATACAGGCCAGGTCTGCCAGGCAATCAGGGCGCGCCAGTTGGTAACTTAACACGATCATGACTGCCATGATCAGAAAAAGATACCCCACCACGTAACGCCAATGTAATTCACGTAACATACAAACTAAGATACGGAAGATTGGTTCAATCTTCGGAGATTGAACCAATCTTGACCAACTTGTTTAAGTGCCATTCCTAACCATCAAACCGGTAGCCAATGCTGCGTACCGTGACAATGCGCTGCGCATCGGCCGGGTTTGGTTCAATTTTTTCACGCAGCCAGCGCACATGTACGTCCACCGTGCGGCTGTTGCCATCATAGGACCATCCCCACACCCGCTCCAAGATCAGGTCACGGGACAAGGCAATGCCTTGATGACGCGATAAAAAAAGCAGCAGGTCAAACTCTTTTGGTTTCAGGCGCAGCGGTGCCCCATCCAGGCGCACTTCACGCCGGTTTTGATCAATGACCAGGTTGCCAAACGTTAAGCTCGCTAACTGACCTTGTGCAGGTTGTTCGGCATTGGGCTGCTGGGTGGCAGACATCTCTTCACGGATCAATTCCACCCGCCGCAGCAGCGCCTTCACCCGCGCCATTAACTCGCGCATACTGAATGGCTTTGTCAGATAATCGTCTGCGCCTACTTCCAGGCCGACAATTTTATCAATTTCATCAGCGCGCGCGGTGAGCATCAAAATGGGGACGCTGATTTCCTGGCGTAAGATGCGGCACACTTCAAACCCATCCAGTTCGGGCAGCATCACGTCAAGCAGCAGGAGATCAGGGTTCTGTTTGCGGGCCAGGTCGAGGGCGAGACGGCCGTTATCCGCCTTAATCACCTCATACCCCTGACGCGCCAGATTATAGGTCAATGTTTCCAACAAGGTTGCGTCGTCTTCGACGACAAGTATTTTGTAGGCCATAGGCTGATTTCGTTGACAGATGGGTTCAATTTGGGAGATTGAACCCATCTATCCTCAACGCAAAGAGTAGCTGAATGGAAAAAGCGCCACCGGAATCAGCTTAAAATGCTGCCGGGCAAAGGGCAGCCCAATCACCGTTATCGCCAGAATAAGCCCCCCAACCAGGTGCGCCAGGGCAATCTCCCAGCCAAACAAGACAATCCAGAGAACGTTAAATAACATCCGCAAAAACCCATCACCATTGTTAGCCTCAGACACCTCTTTACCAAATGGGGCCATGGTGGCAAAGCCTAGTTTGATGGATTGTATTCCAAAGGGAATGCCGACAATGGTGACGCATAACACCAGTCCACCCAAAATGTAGCCTAAACCCGCCAAAAATCCGCCAAAAATCAACCAGATCAGATTCCCTAAAAAGCTCATGTTCTATACCTCCAACCGCCGCAACCAGAACCAGGCAGAGCGCCAGGGTGGATTGTCGGCAACCTGGGTTGTACCATGTTCTACCCGCTCCAGTACAAACCCATCTGTAAACATCGTCAGGATGATATCTTCTGTGATCCAACGCCAGCTTTCATCCTCCACGTCGCCCTCATTACGTAAATGGGCAAACAACAGGTACAAGCCACCCGGCCGCAACAAGCGTCTGATTTCACCGGCATATGCCTGCGTCTGCGCCACGTCAAAATTGTGCATACACCCCACATCTACCACAAAGTCGTACTGATCACTTAAAAATGGCAGCGACGTTACCGGATGCACGTGGAAAGTGATGGCGTCAGCTACGCCGGCGAACTGCGCGCGGCGTGTGGCTTCTGTAATGGCTTGCGGGATGAAATCAACCCCATCTACACACCAACCCTGCTGCGCCAGATAGATGCTGGCACGGCCGTACCCGCACCCTAAATCCAGCGCTCGCCCTGGCCGCAGCGTGGACAGCGTCGCGATAACCTCTGGCGGGGGCAGCTCGGCGTCCCAGGGAACCTGCCCCATCTCATATCGCTCCACCAATCTTTCATAAATAGTCGTCATGCCAATTCCTTGTTCACGCTAATGTGCAGGGCAATTTGACAAATTGCCCTACATGATGACTTTTTCGCTACAATACCACAACGAGACAAATGAGGGAATGGATAAGAGAGAATGAGCCAGGTAAGTCGGTATCAAGGCGCGCTGCGACACATTTACGCCTATTGGCCCAGGTATGCCCTGTTGTATGCGGGGTTGATAACGGCCGTCCTGCTCATTGGGATCAGCGCCAACCAGGGGTGGATGGGGCTGCTGCTGCTATCTGTGGCCCTGCTCATTACCCTGTGTTACGCTTTGGCGGGCGCGCTGTGGGCTGTGCATCAACTGTATGACGCCGCCGGGTTACAGCCACATCAACTCCTGTTCGACATGGGGCAAATTCGGGAGACGGACCGGCTTGCGTTTATAGACCTTGACAAACGGCCGCAAGCTTTGGCCCTGGGACGCCGCCTGACCAGTGGGCAGGTGACGGTCATTGACGTCTACAATCCGCAGTTGACGCCGGGCCAGGGGTTGGCGCGCAGCCGCGCACGGCTGCCGCAGCCATTGCTCAACGACCCGCGTTTTGTCTGGCGCAACGGCCGCATTGACCTGCTGCCCCTGCCCAATGAAAGCGTCTCGGCCGTTATCCTCTACGAAGTGCTGTCACAATATTGGCAGGTGGGTGACCAGGAAATGCTGTTACGGGAAGTGCGACGTGTGTTGACGCCAAACGGCCGTTTGCTCATCGCCGAACGCACCCGCACCCGCAACAACATCTTGCTCATGGGGCCGGCTGGCCTCAGCCTGGCGCCTCTGACCCATTGGCGTGAACTGCTGCACCGGGCCGGCTTCGTCATCCGGCGCGAGCAAAACCTGAGCGGTCTCATTCACTGCCTGCGCGCCGACAAACCCGTCGCCGCCCAGGCGCAGCAGTTACAGCTGCCGTGGGGCGATGGGTGAAGCGTTTAGATTGGACAAATCTCAGAAGATTTGTCCAATCTTCCGTATCGCGTCACGTCCCACGCCCATCAACGGATGCTGCCCCCCAGCCCCATGCTCTCAAACTGTGTTTTCAGCATGTCCCGTTCCGCTTCTTTGCGCGCCACTTTGCGCGTCAGATCTTGCGCCATCTCGCCCAAAACGTCCCGGCCTCGTTTGCGCGCAAATTTCACTTCCAGCATCAACTCAACCAGATGATGTTGGTGCAAATTTGTCATTTCCAGGTCAATTTCCCGCAGGCGGCGGCGGCAGCGGCCGATTTCTGCCTCCAAGACTTGCAGCATCTCGGCGGCCGTTTGCCCAGATGGCACGGCCGTATCCGGTTGGGCGGCGTCTACCTGGCGGGCAATCGCCAGCAGTTCCGTCATGCTGCGCGCCGCATAGGCATCATTAATCGCCGCCATTATCTGCGTGCGCCAGGCCCGATCCGCCTCCGTCGTGCCCAAATCAGGATGGCAGCGGCGCGCGAGCTGCCGGTACAATTTTTTAATTTGCGCCTCGGTTGCCGGGCTGGACGGTTGTGGTGGAGGAGGTGGCGGCGGCGGGGGCTGCTGCCAGACGCGCCGGTACTGCTCCTCAACCGGCACGTGTTCTGTGCCAAAAATACGCTTGTTGCGCAGCAGCTTGATGCGGTCTAAATAATGCTTCACCTCATCTTCCAGCGCCGCCAATTTGTCCAACAAATAGCCGGCGCGCGCGTTATACTCATATTCAAATGCGGCAATATCCGCCTTCTGGTCGGCCAATTCGGCTTCAGCTTCGATCAGCTCATCCTGCGCCTGCGCCAGTTCAGCGCGCAAGCGGGCCAGCTTCTCGTCAATTGTCTCATACCAGGTCATGGCCTCATCCCTTACGTCAGTTGGTGTTTCAATACGCGCAGCCAGCCGCGCAGTTGAATACCGGCAAGCACCACGGCCGTCACCACCGCCGGGTATTGGTCACGGTAGAATTTGCGGTAAAAAAGCTGCATCGCCCGCACCGACTCTTTGGCGACGCGGACGCGCGTTTCTTTGGGTGGACGGGCAATGGCCGCCGACTCTTTGCGCAACCCGGAACTGGCCCCTTTGTAGTGCAACACCTGCACGTGTGGGTAATAGATAATCTCGGCGCCGGTCTGGCGAATGCGGTAACAGAGGTCAATATCCTCGCCATAGAAGAAGTAGGTTTCATCCCACCCGCCAACCTGGTGAAACAGGGCGGCGGGCATCATCATAAAGGAGCCGGCCGTGACATCAATGGCGTGGGTTTGTGTAAAATCGGCATAGGCGTGGAAATAGCCGTTGAAGCGGGGGTTGGCGCGAAACAATTTACTCAGGCCGGTGAAGTGGCAGAAGGCGTTCCAGGGGGTGGGGAAGCCGCGATGGTTGTCTGGGTCGCGTTGGCCGTTGGGATAAACAAGATGGACGGTGATCGCGCCCGCTGTGGGATGCGCGTGCAGGTAGGCGAGCGGCTGTACCAATGCCTGCGGCTCAATGCGGGTGTCGGAGTTGAGAAAGAGGTAGTAACGGCCGTTCGCCACCGCCACCCCCCGGTTATTCGCCGCCGCAAAGCCCACATTCTCCGGTAAAGCAACCAATTTCACGGCCGGGTATTTGGCC
>JACSRF010000397.1 GCA_014879875.1 Anaerolinea sp. | reverse complement strand
GGAACGCCCGTTCCGTCGGGAACGCCCGTTCCGTCGGGAACGCCCGTTCCGTCGGGAACGCCCGTTCCGGTTGCCATTGCCAGTATCGTCGCCAGGGGTGTGGCCGTCGGGTTAGTGCCCCCGGCAATTAATGTGGGGGGCGGGGGGGTGGTGGTGCGACCGCTGAAGGTAAGCCACGCCCAAACCATGCCCAAAACCAGCAGCCCCACGGCCACAGCCACAGACGCAACGGCGCCAATTGTAAACCAGGGAATAGCCGGAAACACCCCTGTTTGGGCATGCACGCGCCGCGCCCAACTAAGCAACTCAGGCCCATCTATCAAAGTAATTGGTTTACCTTTGGCCCACGCTTCGGCTGGCCGAGAGACGACGCCGCTTGTGACCAATACCGCTTCATCTGCCTTGTTGTGCATCAGTACGCCATACAAATCACGCACCGTTGGTTGACCGACGGCGCCGGCGTATCGTTTGCACTGCACAATTACCATTTGCCGTCCTTTACGCAAAATCAAGTCTATCCCTTGATCGCCGGAAGTGGGCGTCATGGCGACGCTAAATCCTTGCTTTTGGTACAGATAGCCCACAAACTGCTCAAATTCGACAGGATCCAATTGCTGTAACTGTTCCAGACGGCGAATATTTTCAAATTTTTGTTGGGCTTGTTTGTCTACATTGAGACGTTTTTCGTTATTTGCCACAATTTTTCCTGAAACCGCCATGCTTTTTCTGAAAAAGCATGGCGGCAGCAATACCTATAAAACGCGGATAGTAAACGGTAGCAACAGCAGTGGTTGCCCTTGCCACAACCGCCAGGATTTATCCGTCATCCAATCGCCCAAACCGGTCAGGGCTGCGGCCGTAAACGGGTGGGGGGGGATGTGTTCATCATCTTTGGCATATAGATTAATAACGGGGACAACGTGTTGATCGTCGGCGGGCAAATTCGCCATCGTTGCCGCTTGCTGAATGGCGTCAACAAAGTCGCCGTGACTGTCTACCAACTTGTGCGTCAATGCCTGTCGCCCCGTCCAGACACGCCCTTCGCAAATGGGGTCGAGTTCATCGTAGGGGAGATTACGGCCGTTGGCCACGACCTGCTTAAATTGCCCATAAAGTTCAAGGATGTCGTTACGGAAAAGCTGGCGTTCGGCATTGGTCATCGGTGTGCTATTGCGGTAAAGGCCAATGCGCTCACCACGATCCAGATTGACCTGGTTGATGCGCAGCTTTTCGTACAGCCCTTGCAAACTGATGCGCCCCATGATAACGCCAATGGAACCAGTAATCGTCGCGCTCTGGCTCATGATGTGACGGCCGTAGGCGCTGACGTAATACCCGCCTGATGCCGCGACATTGCCCATGTACACCAGCACCGGCTTTTTCTGGGCAAGGCGCTGAACCTCGCGCCCAATCAGGTCAGAAGCGAGCGCCGAACCGCCGCGTGAATCTACGTGAAAAACAAGGGCAGCCATGTTATCCAGCGTTTCTGCATGGCGCAGCAGTTGCACCAACGTCTGTTCACCCGCCATGCTGCCGCCAATGAGCGGCAGGGGCAGTTCAATCGGTGGTTGGCGGCTGGGACCCATGATGATCGCGCCTTCCAGGCTGATAACGCCGATGAATTGGCGCGTGTGGCGGCGAGCTTTTTCGATGAGAAGAGGGGCGGCTTTGTCCCAGGGCAGCAGGTTGGCCTGGGGGGGACTGAGGGGGGTGGCCGTTTCAGCCTCGTTCGCCTGCGTTTCCTTCTCATTTGTCTGCATTTCCTTGTCTGCCAACAAAAAGGGCAGATCGTCTTCATACGCTACGTGGTCAACCAGCCCGCATTGCTGTGCGTCGGCGGCAAACAAGGGGGCGCGATTGATGAGGGTTTTGATGTTGTCTTGGGATGTGTGACGGCCGTCGGCCATGCCTTGTGTGAGCAAATCAAATTGATCGTCGAGCAGCCACTCTAATTGTTCCCGCTGTTCTGGGGTGATGTCGGCTTCGCTCAATTGATTCGCGGCCGTTTTGTAGGGAGAAATGGCAACGATGTCGGCCTGAACCCCAATTTGCGCCAATGTGTCCTTCAAAAACTGCACCTCGGCGCGTACACCTAACACATTAAACTGGGCGCCAGGCGGAACGACGATGCGGTCGGCGGCTGTGGCGGCGTAGTAATGAGCCACGTCCAGGTAGGGCGTGAACACGACGGTTTCTTTACCGGCGGCGCGTAAACGCTGCACCGCACGCCGGAAGTTTTGCAAAGTTGCCAATTCTGCTTCCAGACCACGAAAGATGAATAAAACTCCTTTGACATTGCTGGCGTCGGCAATAGCTTGTAGCTGCTCGTTGAGTATTTCCATACTCAACGGCGGTGGTGGCAGCGGTAACTGCCGCTGGATAAAACTACGTGGCGGTGATTCTCGTTCAGGCAGCGGGCCTTCGATGGGAATGATGACGTAGTCGCATTGCGCACCACGCAGCCCACGCAGTTGATTGCGGATGGTGACGCCGGCGAAAGTCCAACCATCGGCGAAACTGCGCCATAATTGAGCCAATTCTTCTTTTAATTCGCGCCAGAAATCAGGATGTTGACTTGTTTCACTCATGGGTTATGCCCGGTATATTTGTGCCATTCTTGTGCTTGTTTGCCTGAATGATAATTCAACCGTGATAAATCGCAAATGTTAAGATGTGGCTGTCTCTTATTCTTATGCGTAAATATGCAGCAGGGGTTTGTCCTCCTCCTTTTTGTGTTTCTCAAAACCCAGGCAATCCTTCTGTTTTTCGGTCTATACGAAATAATTTTTAGCGGCACATACTTGGGTCGTATGTACACCTAATTATTTTTTCTGCTATAATGGCCCCATGACAACTTCCGATTCCAATCCATCCATAAACACCACTGATTTGTCCGTGGTTAGCAAAGCCGCAGCAGCTATGCCCGCCAACGGGAACCTGGCAGACATCGGCGCCGTGGCCAACGCCGTCGGCGCGCAGCACATCTTCCAGAAATACCTGAGGGGTAAAAGCGAGAATACCCTGACGCGGCACGCCTACGACTTGCGCCTCTTCACCGATTATCTACGCGCCGTCGGTGTGCGACTGAACAACCGGGACTTCCAATATGACCCCAACGCCTGGGCCGGCATCACCTGGGGGCTGGTCGAAGGGTTCCTCGCCTGGCAACTGCGCGAAGGGTTCGCCGTCACCTCGGCCAATGCGCGGCTCTCCACCGTGCGCGTCTACTGCCGCCTGGCGACGAAGGCGGGCGTCATTCCGCAGGAAGATGGGATGCTCATCGGTACCGTGGTCGGCTACAGCCGCCACGAGGCGATAAACCTGGATGAGCAGCGGGAGGTGTCGCGGATTGGTTGGAAGAAGGAAACGGCCGTCACGATCAGCAGCGAGCAGGCGACAGCATTGAAAACCGGCCAGGAGAACACGCCGGCCGGGCTGCGCAATCGGCTGATCCTCTGTTTACTGCTTGACCACGGGCTGCGCGCCAGCGAGGTGGTCGCTATTGAGCAGGCTGGCTTTGATTTTGCCGCGCAGACGCTGACCTTCTGGCGCAAGAAGACGAAAGGGTGGACGACACACAAGCTGACGCCAGAGACCAATGCGGCGGCCGTGGCCTACCGGCCGTGGATGGCGGCAGAAGGCGGTATTTTCTGGAGCAGCCGCAAGGACGGGCAGCTCATGACGACGAAACTAACGCGCATCACCGTCTCGCGCCTGGTGCAGCGGCTGGGCGTAGATGTAGGTTTTTACCGCGAAGAAGCGACGGTGACGCCAGGTGGTCGGCGCAAGGTACAGCGAATCGGCACGCTTTCAGCGCATGACTGCCGCCATTACTGCGCCACAGAGATGGCGCAGCGTGGCTATCCGCTGAAAAAGCTGGTGGATTGGTTTGGCTGGACGTCGCCGGCGATGGCTATGCGCTATGTGGCGGGCGCTGAAGTGCAGACACGGGATTTGGGGTAAAAGCCTACAACCTGACGATTTACGATTAGCGGTTGGCAAGACACCTATGTTAGCAAAACGCATTATTCCTTGTTTAGATGTGAAAAACGGCCGTGTCGTCAAAGGCGTCAACTTTGTCGAACTGCGCGACGCCGGCGACCCGGTAGAACAGGCCAAAATCTACGACGCGGCCGGCGCCGATGAACTCGTCTTCCTGGACATCACCGCCACCCACGAAGCGCGCGATACGGTGATGGAACTGGCGCGCGCCGTCGCCGAACAGGTCTTCATCCCGTTCACCATCGGCGGTGGCATCCGCACCGTAGACGACATGCGCGCCATCCTGCGCGCCGGGGCCGACAAAATCAGCGTCAACTCGGCGGCCGTGCGCCACCCGGAACTGATCAGCCAGGGCGCAGAGGCGTTTGGCAGCCAGGCCATCGTCGTCGCCATTGATGCGCGGCGCGTCAACGGCGACAATTCACACGCTACACTCCGCACTGCGCATTGGGAAGTTTATGTGCATGGCGGCCGTACTCCCACCGGCCTGGATGCCGTGCAATGGGCGATTGAGGTGGAGCAGCGCGGCGCGGGCGAAATTTTGCTCACCAGCATGGATGGCGATGGCACACAAACAGGCTACGACCTGGAACTGACCCGCGCCATTAGCGACGCCGTGAATATTCCGGTCATTGCTTCTGGCGGCGCGGGTGTGCTGGCCCATTTTGCGGAGGCGCTGACCATCGGCGGCGCAGATGCGGCGCTGGCGGCGTCGCTGTTTCATTACAAGCAGTTAACTATCGCTGAGGTCAAAGCGCATCTGGCGCAGCAAGGCATCCCGGTGCGCCAATGAGTGACGATTTGCCATTAACGATTGACGATTTACGATTTGATGAACGGGGATTGATCACGGCCGTTATCCAAGACGCCGCCACCTTACAAGTTCTCATGGTCGCCTGGATGAGCGCCGCGTCTCTGCGCCTGACACTGGCAACCGGCGAAACTCACTTTTGGAGCCGCAGTCGGGGCGAACTGTGGCACAAAGGGGCCACTTCCGGCAACGTGCAACGCGTGCGCGACATCAGGGTTGACTGCGACGGCGATACCCTGCTCATCCTGGTAGACCCGGCCGGCCCGGCCTGCCACACTGGGAACCAGACCTGTTTTTATCGAGAACTGGCGAGCGACGACTACACGACAAAGGACATCCCATGACCGATATACTCACCGAACTACAAACTGTTTTACAAGAGCGCAAAGCAAACCCAACGGCCGTTTCCTACACAGCCCAACTCTTTGCCGCCGGCGAAGATGAAATTGTCAAAAAAATTGGCGAAGAAGCCATTGAGGTCATTCTGGCGGCCAAAGGACAGGGAGACCAGCGCGTGATTGAGGAAACGGCCGATCTCATTTACCACATCCTCGCCCTCCTCGTCTCCCGCGATCTCACCTGGGCCGATGTAACAGCCGAATTAGCCAAACGGCGCAAGTAATGTATAATATGATGTATATCCTTAATGGTGGAGGTGATCAATGCGATGAGCAGTAAGATACGTAAGCAAATCTACATTGCTACAGAACAAGAAGAACGGCTCAAGCAGTTGACCGCACTGACCGGTTTATCAGAAGCGGAAATCATTCGCCAGGCGTTGGACAGACACACCATTACTTACCGACTCACAACACGCAATCTGGCAGCCTGGGAAACGGAGAGAGAGTTTCTGGAAAACCTCATTGCTAAAGGGCCTGTCCCTGGCGGTCGTACCTGGACACGAGAAGATATCTATGACCGCTAGAATCTTTGTAGATACGAACGTCCTCGTGTACGCTTATGACCGTTCCGAGCCAGTAAAGCAGCAGCAGGCTTTTAATTTGCTGCACCATTTAACAATGACAGGCACTGGCGTTATTAGCGTACAGGTGATGGCGGAATTCTTTAACACCATAACGCGAAAAATCACTGCACCTTTGTCATTAGATGAGGCATATCAACGTTTAGAAAATTACCAGCAAAGTTGGATTATACTGGATTTAACGCCGTTCACTGTGCTTGAAGCTGTACGCGGCGTGCAGATGTACCAACTCAGCTTTTGGGATGCACACATTTGGGCAGCAGCACGAATGAATCAGATTACGGTCATATTCAGCGAAGATTTCAACAATGGCGCAACCCTTGAAGGCGTGCATTTTATCAACCCATTTGCCCCTAATTTTCAGATGGCTGATTGGTTTACCCTCTCCTGATTACCTGCCGTTTATCCCCCATACACCCGCAGCAACACTTGTGGCGTCACATATGCTTCCACAAAGGCAGAGATAGCCAGCAGCGGTATCGCCACGCCCAACAGCAGCCGGAAAAAGTCGGCGGCCGTTGCCAGGAACCCTTCGCTCAAGGTGCGGTCTGGCGGGGGCGAGATGACGGTGATGTGCCAGCGCAGCGCGGCCGCGGCAGCAATGATCAGCGCCGGAATTTCCAGCACCGCATGGGGCACAATCGCCCCCAGCAGGAAAGTGAACGGATTTTGCCCGGCCAACGCAAATTGCGTGGCAATGTAGCCAATCAGTCCAATTGGCAGCATAAAAATGAGGATGGACAAAACGCCAAAGGTGAACACGCCAAGCAGCGCCATCAGCAGCAGCACGCGCACGTTTTGCACCAAAATGACATAAGGCAGCGCCCCCACCATCAGCTCCAACTGCGCCAGGTTGCTGAGAATGTTTTCGCCTTGCATCTGCGCCTGAAACTCAGACGGCAGCGCATAAATACGGCCAATGACGACCCCGGCAATGGCGCCGCCAATCAAGGCGAGGACCATAATGATGATCGGCGCGCGTAGCTGACGCAGGATAGCAAAGGTTTGCCGGTACCAGACAAGGGGGTTAGGGTAACGGCCGTTCGCCCCTCGCCCACTAAACCGCCCCCAAAACTGCTGCCACATCCAGCCCAGGCGAATCTGGTCAATGTCACGACCCAGCAGCTCTTCACGGTTAAAGATCGCCGATCCCATCCGGATCAGCACCATCGCCGTTACCGCCAGACCCGCAATCAGCCACCACAAGCCCGTGTGATTACCCCAAAACATGGCAACCGCTTCAAACTGAATCAACAAGGCCATGGGCACAATGATAAAGCTGGCGAGCAAATTGGCCGCGCGCACGCTGGTTGTCTGGCTGGAAATGATCACCGCCCCGGCCACCATAATGACTCCCTGAATCGTCGTGATCAACAAGGTCTGGATAAACAACGGCCAACCCGGCGTCCAGTTCACCGATGTTCTCAACGCGATCAGATACACCGCTATGCCTAAATAACTCGCCGACAATGGCGGCGCCAACGAGGCCAACATCTTGCCCATGTACAACTGCATGTTGGTTAATGGCGTTGCCAGCAGTGGTTCCAGGCTTTTCCGTTCCTTTTCTCCCACAAAGGTTTCCAGGGCAATGACCAGGGAAAAGGACATGGGAAAAAAGCCAACCACAAGCAGCAAAAACGGGATCAACTGGTTGGCGATAATGTCGGCCCCATACTCCTCCACAAAGCCTACCAGTCGGCGCGCGGTGAAGTTCATGATGGCCGGAAACACCAGGGTCAGCAGGAAAATAGGGATGATAATGCGCCAATCACGAAACGCATCGCGCACTTCACGCCGGGTAACGACGAAGGCCATATGCCAGTCATTTCTCTTGGGGAGGGGATTGGTGAAGGTGGTCATAATCGCAATGATGAAGGATGAAGGAAGAAGGATGAATGCACCATCCTTTGCCTTTCACCCGCTACTCTTCCTTTGTTTCTTCTACAACGTGCAGGTATACATCTTCCAGGCTTTGCGTCACTTCGTACAAAGAGACCACACCCAGGCCGAGGCCGGTGAGGTAGCGCACAAGCTGCGGGTTGGTAACCATGGGGTTGGGAGTGCGATAGCGAATCGTGGTGTCACCAACCCATTCCACCGCCACCAGGTCGCTGAGGTCTGCCACTTCGCCGTTCAGGCAGCGGTCTACCTGGAGTTCGATTTGTGGCTGGCCGAGCAGCTGCTGCTTAAGCGCAACGTGTGTGCCTTCGGCGACAATCGTGCCCCGTTTGATGATAGCAATGCGGTCAGAGAGGCTTTCCGCTTCGGGCAGGTTATGGGTACAAAGGATGATGGTGCGTTTGTCGTCGCGCAGTTCGCGGATGGCGTCGCGCACCAGTTTGGCGCTGTGCGGGTCCATGGCCGAGGTGGGTTCATCGAGCAGCAGCACGGCTGGATCGTGCAGCATGGAGCGAATAAGACCCACTTTTTGGCGCATCCCTTTGGAGTATTCACCGAGGCGGCGATTGTAAGCCCCGGCCATGTTGAATCGCTCGAAGAGATTGATAGCACGTTTTTTACTGAGGTCGTCGGAAAGGCCATATAAACGGCCGTAAAACACCAAATACTCCAACCCACTCATGCGTAAGTACAGACCCGGCTGCTCGGTGAGCATCCCGATTACGTGGCGTATCTTGTCCGCTTCCTGCACCACGTCATAGCCATTCACACGCGCCTGGCCGGTGGTTGGGCGCAGAATCGCGCTCAACATGCGCACGGTGGTCGTCTTGCCTGCCCCGTTTGGCCCCAGCAAAGCCAACAGTTCGCCCGCCTTCACCGAGAGAGACAGGTTTTGAACGGCCGTGAACTCATCAAATGTTTTACCCAACCCTACAGCTTCGATCATTATTCACTCCCAACAGTTTGCTACTATTCTAACAACACCGTCCACAACCCAATTGTGACAGGGTACGTGAGGCGCTGATTATCACGCACCGAGACATGGCGGCGTATCATCAACGTTTGGTTTTCCGCCGCCGCCCCACGCCCGGCGCCCGATTCCGCCGATGGCGCGCCACCATCCACAAGCCCATGCCCATCGCCAGCAGCAACGAAACAAAGGTCGCCACCGCCATATTTAGCTCCAGGCCACCCAGGTTCATGGTACGGCTGTCCAGGCGCACCGTTTCCAGCAGCGTGCGACCAATGGCGTAGAAAATAAGGTATAGAGCCATTAAGTCGCCGGTAAGCAGTTTCGGTTGAAAACGACGCAGCAGGGTCATGAGGGTGATAAACGTCAGCAGGCTCCACAGCGATTCGTAGAGAAAAGCGGGGTGAAAACGGGCAAATTCGCTGTAAGCAGGCAGGCGGTAGAGCGGATCTATGGTGATCGCCCAGGGGACGGTGGTGGGACGGCCGTACAACTCCTGGTTAAAAAAGTTACCCCAACGCCCAAATACCTGCCCCAGCGCCAGCCCAATCACCGCATAATCGGCCAACGCGATCATCGAAATGCGCTGCCGTCGCGCGTACAGCCACAAGCCCAGCGCGCCCCCGGCGATGCCGCCATAAATGCCCAGGCCGCCGCTGCGGAAGTCAAACACCTTATACGGGTTACGCAAATAGTCGAGGGGCGATGTAATGCCCACGGCCGCCATGCTTGGTGATGGGGTCAACACGTGATAAAGGCGCGCGCCAAGCACGGCCAAAATCATCACCCAGATGATACCATTCCAGACGTGATCGGGATTCCAGGCGCGCCACGGGGCATCGTCTAACCAGGCAGCCTTAACGCCAGGCGTTCGCGCCAACGCCTGGCGCACAGTTTCCATGCCGTCGGCATTCAGCCCCAGGTAGCGCCGGTCAAACCCCCACTGCCGCAGCAAATTGCCCACACTGTCTAATTTGTTTTTGCGCAAGATCGCCTGGATTTCGTCGGGCAGGTCGAGCGTAGACAACGGGAGTTGGCGGGTGCGCGCTGGGACGTGGGTGTGAAAAACGGCCGTACCCCGCTCCTCTACCAACTGCGCCACCACATAAGCGCCCAGGCTAATGCCGCCCACAATCCAGATGCCGTACCAGTAAATGTCAAAATTCAGCGCCGGAATATGAATGGCGGCCCGGTTGGGGGTAAAACCAGTCACCCAATGAATAATGAGCAGGACGGCCGCACCCAACAAAAAAAAGGTGATCAGATACCAATATGGCGCAAAGCGTAATCGTTTAGGAATCGTCATAACCGTCTCATGCCTCATCAACCTGCACCGACTGCCGCCAAACGTGGAACATGCGCTGGCCCACAGTCACATATGTCAACACCGCCATGATAATGAGCGCCACATGGGGGATGTTCAAAAACAAAAAGATCGTCAAGACGACATACCGTTCAACTCGACTCAAAAGGCCCACTTTCGCCGACAATCCCAACGCTTCGGCGCGGGCACGGGCATAGCTAATCATCAACGAACCGGTGACGGTCACATAAGCCATAGCCAGCATCATCGCATCCCCCTCGCCCATATAGTACCAGATAAAGCCGCCGAACAGGATAATCTCCGCCAACCGATCCAGCGTGGAGTCCAGGAATGCGCCAAAGCCACCCTGTTTCCGCCCCAATTTCCGCGCCAAAGCGCCATCCAGCGCATCGAGCGGCGAAATGATGGCAATGGCGACGGCCGCCCATTGAAACTGCCCCAAAGCAATTAACCAGGCAAACAAAAAATGAGAGACCATGCCCAGTACCGTCAACACATCAGGGGAGAGACGATACCGGGCCAGAAACGTCACAATCGGGTCAATAATAAAACGCAGACGCGCGCGCAGCATGTCCGTCAGCGTTATCTTTTCCATTGAGTTTGTTTGTATTGGATTCATAAACTTTACCTGTTGGTTTTGGTTAGGTTGCCTGATACTGACTATGCGCAATCAATTCAGGCATGACCTTAACGATCCAGCCGCATCGCCACAAAAGGCACGCGCATTTCCAACTGCGTCATGCCGCCATGCCGCCCCAACATGCGCTCTGCATATTCCAAATCTTGCGGCGTCACAAAGGCATAATCATGACGCATGACGCCGATGACGTCACCGACGCGCACGGCCGTATCCGGGCTATGCGGCTGTGGGCCGAGTAAACCGGCAGCCAGCGCCTCCTCGCCGGTTAGCGGCAGCATTGCTTCGCCAAAATGGTCTTGCAAATAATGCAGCACATCTCGCTGGCGGCCTTGCCGTGCATGGAAATAAGGCAAACGTGGTTCGCCGGTGGGGCGAATGAGTAACATCTTTTCTAATTGTGGATGGTCAGCATAATGGATGTATCGGGAGGGGGGGCATATGGTTTGCCCGTGATCGGCCGTTAGCAGAAAAACGGTTCCAGCGCGGGCTGCGGCGCTTAGCGGGCCGAGTAGTTCACTTTTGAGCTGGTGGAAGATGGCGCGTACTTCAGCGGCCACAGAAGGGTGATCCCACCCATGATAGTGCATCAGCGTATCTACAGTAGGCCAGTAGGCGGATACGTACATCGGTTCGCCTGCTTTTGCTTCCAGGAATTGGCGCATCCGCACGAACATATCGGCCGTAGACACAACGCCAAAACTATCTTTTGCGCCGCGCCCGTGCATCTTGCTGAGGGCAGAATTAATGAGTTGGTAACTTTTGAAGCGATAAGTGGGTACGCCCCCTGCCGACAACTGCTCGGCCATGCCTGGGGCGTGCAGAAATTCTTCAGGCTTGAGACCGGCGTCCACCAGCGCATCAGGGTAGCTGCCAAAGTCAGGGGTAAAGTGAATGAACTGCGTAACTGTTCCATACTCCGGGGTGAGCAAACGCAAGCCAACGAGGCCATGCTGCGCCGGGCCAACGCCGGTCCAAAAGCTGCTCAAGGCAGCAACCGTCGTTGAGGGGAAGATAGAGGTGATTTGAGCACAAACGGCCGTCTCCCCCACCAACAGGCTGTCACAAGCAGCGCGTTCCCGCTCTACCATTTGCCACCCTAACGAATCCACAATCAGCAATACCACCCGTTGCACGTCGCCGCCAAACGACCGCCACAATTCTTCCCGCAGCGGTCCCAACCCGGCAAAGGGCACGCCAAGCAGGGCCGCAATTGTCGCCGGCACATTGGCAATGGAGCCATCGCTATAATTCGGCGCCAGAAATTCCATCGGCAAATTGGGATCTTCTTGTTTCATTGTTACGTCATCCTTGCGGTATAATACATGTGCTGTCAGCGTAAACTAAACGTCTATACCACAACAACCACTTTAGTTTGTCCGATTGTCAGCCATTCGTCAAACAAGCTGGCAAACAGTTGAATGAAAATCTGTAGTCCGAACATCCTTGTTCGGACATCGAACAGGGATGTTCGATTTACAAAGGAG
>JACSRF010000592.1 GCA_014879875.1 Anaerolinea sp. | reverse complement strand
GTGACGAGTGATGCGTGTGGTCTCTCTGGTCACGCATCACTCGTCACGCATCACGGCCTGTCAACCCCCCTGAGTTCCCAAAGAGCCTAAAAGTTCAATCTGCGGAAAACGAACGATGGGATGTGGCGGATGATCAGCCCCACCAACGTCCAGCGCAGCGGGACGTACACGGTTTGCAGCTTCCAACGGATGGCGCGGGTGATTTGCACGGCCGCTTCTTCGGTGGAGATCACCCAAAACGTCTTGGGCGCATTTTCCAGCAGCACGGTATCTACAAAGCCGGGCTTGATGGTGGTGACGGTGACGCCATGCTGTGCCAGGCGGTTGCGCAGCGCTTCCAGGTAGGTGTTCAGCCCCGCTTTGCTGGCATGGTAGGCGGGGAACCCAACCCGCCCCCGGTCGCCCGCAATGGAGCTGACGGCCAGGATATGGCCGGCGCCGGCGCGTTGGAAGCGCACGGCCGCTTCGTTCAGCCAGGCCATCGCCCCCAACAAGTTGACTTTGACCATCGCTTCATCTTTGGCGAAATTGTACTCATCCAGGGCTACAGGCGGTTGAATACCGGCCACGTAAGCGATCAGGTCGAGGCCCCCCAGGTCGCGGGTGACGGTTTGGAACAGGGCGGGAATGGCGGCGAAGTCGGTGACGTTGTGGACGTAGGGATGCGCCATGCCGGGGTAGGTGGCGTTGATGTGGTCGCAAACGGCCGTTAACTCCTCTTCCCGCCGTGCCAACAACGCCACTACATAGCCGGTCGCCGCTAACTTTTGCGCCAACGCCGCGCCAATGCCGGAGGAAGCGCCGATTACAATTGCCCGTTTTTTCGGTTCTAAAGGTCTGTTCAAGTTTGGTAATGTTGTCATAATTTAGTTCCATTTCGTGTGATAGGCCACACGTACCCTTAAATATCTGGCTCCAAGACATCCTCTTCGTGGCCGGTGTAGCGCAAAACGGCCGTCATCGCCCCGCGCGTTTGCAGCGCCAACTGCTTCGGGTCATCATCGGCGCGCGGTTCTACGACGCGCAAAACCTGCAACTGCGCCTGAATTGGTTCCCCATACGCCGCCAAACGCCACAATGCCGTTAGCAGCGGCTCGTCGCTCCAGCCCACCACCGGCAGCGGATCATAGGTAAAGACACAGGGGAGGAAAGGGATACGGCCGTTGACCGCCACCTCAAACGCCCCATAACGAAACGGCAGCAAATCCCTCGTTCTGGAGATATGCCCCTCTGGAAACAGCACAATCGCCGGAAAATAAGAATCCTGCCGCGCCAACTGCTGCCGCGCTTCCTGCCGTGACGACTTATCGCCCCGATTCACAAACACCGTATCAATCGCCAGCGCGATCCAGCCCACAAACGGCCAGGAACGAAGCTCCGCCATGCTCACAAACCGCACCGGCGTAATAGACATCAGCAGCACAACATCCACATAAGAGAGGTGATTGGGCAGCACCAGGCCCGTATGCCCCCGGATTTTGTCGGCGTCGGGGCAGGTAAATTGAATACGAAACAAGCGCGTCAAAAACCGCGCCAACCCCGTCGCCAGCCAGGCCCCCAGGCGCGCGCCCCGCGCGCGCAGCGGAACCCAGGCCACCGCCAGGATGAGCAGCGTCCCCAGCCCAACTGCGGCAAAAGCAATGCTGATGCGTAAAAAGCCACGTAAACGATATACCATGATTGAACCAGTTTAGAAGCCAGAGGAGTTACTTGCCTGTTTCTCTCTAGTTCTATCCTCTTGTTCTAAACGCCAATTAGTACAGATAAATCGGGTTGCTGTAAATCCAACCCCGCTCTTTGCCCAGGTATTCGATGGTGCATTCCACGCGGTACGTCCCTTCGTCAACCGGGATGTGCGTCAGGTAAGCTTCGTTTTTCGTTTCGGCGACTACCTGCCCGCGATGAATGAGCTTGATGTGCGCTTTTTGCGGCGCCTTGATCTGCAATGTAGCCCCCACATCCAGCCGGATCGCATCGCCAATGGAGCCTTTGTTGGCTCCCTTGCCGGTGAAGCGGAACCCTTTGGTGGGCTGCGCCATGTCGTAGCCCACCCAACTGTGCCCTTTGCCAATGGCGTGCAGGATCAACCGTTTATCATGCACCAGATCGCCGTTGAGCGGTTCTGATAGCAGCAAGTGGGTGTTGATGGCGCGAAAGAGGAACTCGTAGGGGTAAATGATGCGGTGGATGGGGCCAAAGCTCATCGGCGTGCCGTGCGCGTCGCTGTTGCCGACGGCGACGATGCGCTTACCGGCCATGAGCAATTCATCCCACAACGCCAGGGTCGCAGGATGGGGTTTGGTGATGTATTTTTCGGGGTTGAGAGCGTAGTAAACGGCCGTCAACTGCGCCAGCAATTTGTTTTGTACCGGTAGACGCTGCACGGCCGTTTTCACCACATCCAAAAAGTTGGACATGTAGTTCCAGATTTCCAGCCCTGTGTACCCGTCCACTTCCCAATCATGCCAGCCCAGGTGAGGCAGGCCGAGTAAGGGGAATTCCGGTTCCTCGTGGGGATGCGCCAGGAAGCCATAGCCGCCGGCCGCTTTCGTCTCATCAATCAACTGCTGCGGATCGGCTGCATAGGGGGACATCTCCTTTTCAGCGCCATACACCAGGAAGTGGCTGGCCTGCGGTTGGCGGCGCGGATGATGGACTTCTTCGCCCACTAAGAGGAGGACACGGCCGTTTTCGTTCTCGTAGTACCCTTCCACCCCATCTACCCAGACGTTGTGGTCGGTGACGATGATAAAATCCAGCCCGGCGGCAATGGCCGCTGCCGCAATCTCTTTGTGCCACATCTCCCCATCGGAGTAGGGGGTGTGCATGTGCATGTTGCCCGTTACTTCAACCATATAGCTGCTCACGAGGAACCGCGTTCCCCTTGGGGAACGCGGTTCCTTAGTTCTCTATCTCAACGGGGCAATGCTATCATTTTCAACACAGTTCTCCAAGTTGGCAATCATTCACTCCCGCTCCCTGAGCGTTTGACTGAGCTCACGCCGAAGTCCTGTCGAAGGGGCCGGTTTCGACAAGACCAACCGGCGGGGGCAAGTTGTTTATGGTTCAGACCGCAGCGCCACAGGCAGGAAAAGCAAATAGCCTGGCGATGACGACACTGTTACCACCACCGTCGCCGTCAGCGGCGTCGCCATGTCACAATTCCAAACAGCAACCGTCACAGTATAGCTGCCGCTCTCGCTGAAGGTGTGGCTGAAGAGCAGGGGCGTCTCGCTGCCGGTTTGCGCGGTGATGACGGCCGTTTCCCCCACCATCACCGTGTACGTGTACGGCACGGCCGTTTCTGGCAGCGTCTCCAGGCTAAACGTCACCACATCCCCGGCATAGAGCGTGCCTGTCGTCACCTGCGTCAGGACGACGTCGGTGAGGGGCGTGCAGCTATCGCAGCTCACGGTGACGGTATCGGTGTAAACGGATGGGATGCCTGCGCAGTTGTTCGCCGTCACGGTGTAGGCATACGCGCCGCTGACGCCAAAGTCAACCCCCGTCGGCGCTTCAAGCTGGCTGGTCGCCGGATCCCCACCCTGGAAAACCCATTCCCAGGTAAACGGCGCTGTTCCGGTGTAGGTTGGCGTGAAGTCTACGGTGCAGGCGTTGACGGCCGTTGCCACACTGATCACCTGCGCCGGTTCGCACACCGGGCAGCCAAACCACTCGACGATTTGCGCCAAAACTTCACGGCCGTTGGCCGCATTGTTGTTGTAAATGGGAACCCAAGAAGTGCCAAAGAACGCCGTTTTCCAGTTGGCGCCAACCTTGTCTACATCCAGGTTGTTACCGCCATCGGCGCTGCTGCGGAAGGCCACCGACGCGCCCGCCCCTGCGCTCACAATATCGCCATAATCGCTAAAGTTCGCCGGGTACGTTAATGGATACGGCCCCAGGCCAGCGCCGATGGGGTCGCCGGCCACGCCATACTTGGTCGTGGCGTTGCCGCTATCATTGCTGAAGCTGCTCACACCCAGGTAGGTTTGCCCAAAGCTGGTCAGCGTCATGTCATAGAGATAATCCTGGCTGGAGAGGAAGAGATTGCCGCCGCCATCCAGGTACGCGGCCAGGTTTGTCTCATCACTGCTATTTGGCCCGGCCGAACTGCCGCCATATTTGTCGCCGGAGAACCAGATGACGATGTTGTACCCTTCCAATTCGGCCAGCGTTGGCCCATTGCCCGAACCGCCGCCTACGTCGAACACGTCGTAATCGTAGCCCAGAGTGTCTAAAGCGGTGGTGTAATACGGCCGTACATCGGGCGCGTTATTATCATCATCCACCAGCAAGATACAGGGCAGCGGTTCCAGCGCGAAATTCTGTACCTGGTTTTGATCAACGGTAATGGCGCGTTCTGCCGGGCGATGGGCAGCGGCCGTTACGCGCATCGTATACGCCCCTTGTGGTAGTTCTGCCTGGTATGCGCCGGTCGCCGGGTTTGTATTCACCGTCACCGGCGATCCCACGAAAGCGATTTGGGCGGACAACGGCAGCCCACTGCCCGCTTCCGTCACTGTGCCGGAAACGGTGTACGTCATCGCTGTGTTCAGGGCGAAATCTTGCGTCGTGACGGTATCGGTGACGATGACGACGCCAGTAACCGTGGCCGGTAGATAGTCGTACGCGGTGGCTGTTACCGTGTACGTCCCGGCCAGCAGTGTGCGTGTGTAGTAACCACTGGCGTCAGTCATCGCCATGAATGTAGCGCCGTTTGTGCTTTGGATGGCAATTTCGGCGCCGGCGATGGGGTCGCCACTGCCGACGGCCGTTACCGTGCCATCTAGGGAGCCAAGCCCGCTGGGGATCAGGCAGCCACTCATGTGCGCGAAGGTCGCGATGGATGCCTTCACAAAGTCGGTGTAATAATCCATGTCCAGATATTGCAGCCGGTCATTGACCGTATGGTAACGGGGGTTGAAATCGCCAAAATCTTCAATACCCAAAATAGAGGTGTAGCCAAACTGCCAGAACGAAGCATGGTCACTGGCCCCGCTGCCGTTGGGCACGATCCCTGGGATCAGGTTCACATTGTAATCGGCGACGACCTCAGCAAACAACTGCGCCAGCGTCAGCGTGGCGGGCATACTGGAATTGGCGTGCAGGTCAATGTCACGGCTGCTGCCCGGCGTGTTCCAGGCAATCATGTCCAGGTTCAGCACGCCGAGAATGTTTTCGCCATTGTTATAGGCGCGCTGCGCGTAGGCGTAGCTGCCATGGAGTCCTTGTTCCTCGCCGGTCCACAGGCCAAAGCGAATGGTGCAGCCCCAGTTGTACTGGTTGAAAATGTCGGCGGCGATGAGCGCGGCCACCACGCCGCTGGCATTGTCATCGGCGCCAGGGGCGAGGCTCCCCGAAGGCATGTCATCCAGATGCGCCGAAATGATGTAGATGTCGTCCGGGTTGACCTGCCCGGTGATCTCGCCGATGACGTTGGGGTAAGTGGCCCCGCTCCATTGATGGTACTCCACGTCTAACCCTAACCCGGCCAGATGCTCGCCCACAAATTGGGTCGCTTTTTGAATCGGCGTGCCGCTGTTGGTGTGGCGCGTGGCGATGGTGTAGGCGCTGCCGCCAATCGTCACCGGCCATTCGCCGCTCAGATCGCCGGTATACTGATAGACGGTGCTGCTGATCACCTGATCCATCATGGCCTGGATGAGCGGATCTGGCTCGATGTCCGCAGGAATGCGCGCTGCGGCCGGCTGTAATGGCTTGGGGTCAAAGGTGACGGCCTGTACGCGGAAGCCGTCTGCTGCCAGGCGCGCGGCCTGGGCGGGTGTGCTGCGCAGGATGGTCAGGTCGGCGTCGGTGTGGAGGAGACGGCCGTATTCCGCCCACACCACACCTCGCTGTCCCGGCAGCAAATAAACCAGGTAATATGCTGCGCCGCTCACGTCGGCATCTAACAATTGCGGTGCAAGGTTGGCAGCCCGCAGCCGCGTCATGGTTGCCCCATCTGCGCCGACGAGCAAGCTGCCGTTCAGGCGAGCATACACAGGAGCGTCAGCCTGTGCCAGGCGCTCCAGGTCATCTACGACCGGTGTGGGGATGAGAACGAGGGCGGTGGGGTCGGCAACGGCCGTTGCGGTAACGGCTGCGGTAACGGCCGTTTGCGTCACGCCAATCAACACCCCGGCCAACAACACTGTTAAAAAGACAAACCAATATCTACTTTTCATGAGGCTCTCCATTGAAATTGCGGGGATTAAGGGATTGGGGGATTCAGAAAAATCTAAATCCCTGATTGACTGACAAATCTCATTTTCGGGGTGACTACAGCGAATTTAAGTAATAAACGAATGAGAACCACCAGAGAAAAATTCACTGTTTACTCTAATTCGTTGTAGTCATCAGGGCAAAAGATTAAATTTGTCAGCCAATCAGCCCCAAATCCCGTAATTCCCACTTTTCATATGTGATATATGTATCACGTTAACGACATTGGCTAGTATGGCAAATCTGGGGTGGTTTATGTAGTGACAAAAGGAAGGGATAAAAACGAGGAAAGTCATATGGAGCGGGGGGAAACGGCCGTTTGCCGCAGCGAGATGAACGAGCATGTCACAACGCTTGGAAAGGGTTGACAATACCGCTAAAATACCTGGCAAATCTTCGGCAATATTGTGAGGAGGCTCAATGAGTTACGAAGCAGCTTATACAAAATGGCAAACTGATCCACAGGGGTTTTGGGCCGAGGCGGCGGCGGCGATTGATTGGGACAAGCCGTGGCAAGCGGTGTTGGACGAGAGCAATCCTCCCTTTTACCGTTGGTTCCCCGGTGGGGAGTTGAACAGTTGTTACAATGCGCTGGACCGGCATGTGGACAACGGCCGTGCCGACCAACTCGCCCTCATTTACGACAGCCCCGTTACGGACACCATCCAAACCTTCACCTATGCCCAACTGCGCGACGAAGTCGCCCAGTTAGCCGGCGCCATTCGTAAGCTGGGCGTCAACAAAGGGGACCGCGTCATCATCTACATGCCGATGATCCCCGAAGCCGTCATGGCGATGCTCGCCTGCGCGCGCATTGGCGCCATTCATTCCGTCGTCTTCGGCGGGTTTGCCGCCAATGAACTGGCGACGCGCATCAACGACGCCAAGCCGAAAATCCTGTTGTCTGCCTCCTGTGGCATTGAGCCAAATCGCATTATTCCCTACAAGCCGCTGCTGGACAAAGCGATTGAGATGGCGACGTTTGAGCCAAAACAATGCCTCATTTTGCAACGGCCGCAGCAAACGGCCGATCTCGTCGCCGGCCGTGACCATGATTGGCGCGAATTTGTGGCCGGGGTCGAACCGGCCGCTTGCGTTCCCGTCGCCGCCACCGATCCCCTCTACATTTTGTACACCTCCGGCACAACCGGCGTGCCCAAAGGGGTGGTGCGCGACAATGGCGGCCACGCCGTCGCCCTCAAATGGAGCATGGAATACATTTACAACGTCAAACCGGGCGACGTTTATTGGGCCGCTTCCGACGTGGGCTGGGTGGTCGGTCACTCCTACATTGTGTATGGGCCGCTGTTTCATGGCTGCACCACCATTTTGTACGAAGGGAAACCGGTCGGCACGCCTGATCCCGGCGCATTTTGGCGCGTCGTGGCGCAGCACAAGGTCAATGTCCTCTTCACCGCGCCCACCGCCTTCCGCGCCATCAAGCGCGAAGACCCCAACGCCACCTACCTGCAACAGCATGACATCTCCAGTTTGCAGGCGCTATTTCTGGCGGGCGAACGGTGCGACCCCGACACCTTGTTGTGGGCGGAAAAAATCTTGGGCGTGCCGGTGGTAGACCATTGGTGGCAAACGGAAACGGGCTGGCCTATCGTCGCCAACCCGTTGGGGCTGACGCGCCTGCCGGTGAAGCCGGGATCGGCCAGCAAGCCTATGCCCGGTTTTGACGTGCGCGTGCTTGATCTGGACGGCTCCGAGCAGCCCCCAAACCAGATCGGGGACATTGTGGTCAAGCTGCCGCTGCCACCGGGGACGCTGCCGACGCTGTGGCACAATGACGAGGGCTACCAGAACGCCTATCTGCACGCCTACCAAGGATATTACCTGACGTCAGATGCCGGGTATAAAGATGAAGATGGGTACGTGTTTATCATGAGCCGCACGGACGACATCATCAACGTGGCCGGGCATCGTCTTTCCACCGGGGCGATTGAGGGCGTCATTGCCGGGCATCCAGACGTGGCCGAGTGCGCCGTGATTGGAGCCAGCGACCAATTGAAAGGACAAATCCCAATGGGTTTTCTGGTGTTGAAGGTGGGCGCGCCGCGGGAAGAGGCGGAGATCGTCCGCGAAGTGGTGCAGATGGTGCGCGACCAGATTGGGCCGGTGGCGTCGTTTAAGGTGGCGACGGTGGTGGAGCGGCTGCCCAAGACGCGGTCGGGCAAGGTGCTGCGCGGCACGATGAAGAAGATCGCCGACCACGAAACGTACAAAATGCCGGCGACCATTGATGATCCGACGATTTTGGATGAAATTGCGCAGGCGGTTGACGCGATTGGCTGGCAGGGATGAAGCGGCCAGGTTCCAGACAAAATTCTGCTATAATGATCAACAACCCCACCTACAAAAGCAAAGTGGAGAACGAAATGAGAGCGACCAGACGTATTGTTACGATAGATAATCCGCAACAACTTATCCTCACCAATCTACCCTTCCGTCAGGGACAGCGGGTGGAAATCGTCTTTCTGGCCGAAGAAGAGCCAGCATATCGTATTGCCGAGCTAAAAGAGCTTTTCCGGGTTACCCAGGCGCTGCCGCAAGCCCAAACCATCACCGAAGCGGAAATTGCCGCCGAGATCGCCACCTATCGCGCTAATTATGAACGTAATCGTTGATACCAACGTCCTGGTTTCGGCCGTGTTGCGCGACCGGGTTCCTGAAACGGTCATCTTACACATTGTGGCGCAGCCAGATATGGTGTGGGTTGTTTCCCCTGAAATCATGACCGAATACAAAGAAGTGTTAGCCCGTAACAGATTTGGTTTACCCCATGACCTGCTACAACGATGGTATCAACTGCTCGACGAAATGACTACATCGTATACTGTGCAATGGGCGGTTGATTTTCCTCGTGATCAAAAAGACGCCAAGTTTTTAGCATGTGCCCTGGTGACAGAAGCTGACTTTCTCATTACCGGAGATCATGATTTCGCTGAGGCGCAGAAGTTAGTTAAAACGATTATTCTCTCTGTATCACAATTCAAAAATTTGGTAATTGGGTCACGGTTGTAGAGACACAGGTTCGGCAATAGTAACAAAAATTACTTCAAAACGCCTGGTTCTCTCAATCTTTGCGAACCAGGCGTTTCCCTTTCACCGCTCACCGCTCACCGATTACGGATTACCCTCCCCGTCAACAACCGCACCAACCGCTCACGGCCGCGTTGAATGTCCAACTTGCGCAGCCGCCACGTGCCGACGATGCCATAGGGGATGAACATCACCAGCACAATGTAGACCGCACCGAGCAGAAAGCTGGCGCTTTCGCTGAACCAACGTTCCAGGTAAAAGCTGAGCAGACGGAAAACGGCCGCGCCAATCATCGCCCCACTCAACGTCCCAATGCCGCCCATCAAAATCATCAACAGCGCGGCCACCGTGTACCCCAATCCGGCCACTGTCGGGCTGACGATGGGTTGGTGGATGGTGTGCAGGAAACCGGCGAGCGCGGCCGTCATCGCCGACACAATCAGCGCCACCAGCTTGAAGTAAAAGGTGTTGTATCCCAACATCAGCGCCCGGTTCTCATTTTCGCGGATGGCGATGCAGACGCGCCCGGTGGGGGAATCTACAAAACGGCGGTAAAGCAGGTAGACGAAAAAGGTGATGAACAGCGCTACCAGGTAGAGGCGGAAACGCTCGCTGGAGGTGTTGATCCAATCGGGGATGACCACGCCTTGCAGCCCCACGTCCGCGCCGGTGTACTTTTGCAGTTCGGTGGATTTGACGATGATCTCAAAAACGGCCGCCAGCCCCAATGTCACCAGGGCGAAGGTGATGCCCTTGACGCGGGGCAGCACCAGCCCAAACAGCAGCGCGTTGACGACCCCCGCCAACAGTACCGCGCCCAGGGTCGGCACAATCCCCCAACCAAAACTCTTGATCATGATGCCGGTGGTGTACGCGCCGACGGCAAAAAACATGGCGTGCCCAAAGGAGAGCAGCCCGGTGATGCCCAACACCAGGTCGTAGCTGATGGCAAAGATGGCGAGGACAAATACCTCAATCAGTAAGCCTTGCATGAAGCGGGAATTGCCCGTTTCGTTGCTCAAGACGCTGCTGATGGATTTGCCATCGAGCAGGGCGAGCAGGAAAGGCAGCAGCATCATGAAGATGAGCAGCGTCAGCAGCCCACGATTCTCTTTGAACCAGGCGACAAGGCCGGTTTGCGGCGTGGTAGGTATGGTTGATTGCATAGCGGGTTACTCCTTACGGCCAAACAAGCCCTGGGGTAAAATGAGCAGGATGATGACCATCAGCAGCACACTGGAAGCGGGCACGAGCGGCGGTGACGGTTTGAAGGGTTCGGCCAGAAAGGGTAAGTTGATGCCGATTTGCCCATATTTGATCATGAATTGTTGCAGCAGACCGACCAACACCGCGCCGGCGGCCGCGCCGGGGAAGCTGGTGAGGCCGCCAATGGCGAGGGCGATCAGCGCCAGCAGCAGCACTTGGGTTCCCATGCCGTTGGAGAGACCGAGCGCCGGCCCGGCCAACACGCCGCCCAACGCGGCCAACCCCACGCCCAGCGCGAAGACGAAGGTGAAGACGCGGCGCACGTTGATGCCCAACGCCTCTACCATGTCGCTGTCTTGCACGCCGGCGCGGATGATCATGCCGATGCGCGTGCGCTGCAGCAGCAGCCAGACGGCCAGCAGGACGACGACGCCGACGAAGATGATGAAAATTTCGTTGTAGGTGCGCACACGGCCGTCAAACAAAAACACCGTTGAGCATTGGTTGGCGATGCGCTCCCAAAAGTGGACGACATCGCGCTCACAGCCAACGCCGGTCCCGGCGAAGAGTGGGGGTTTGGGCATGGTAAATTCGGGACGCCCCCACACAGCGCGCACGGTTTCGATGCTGATAAAGCTGAGGCCGAGGGTGAGCATGATCTGGTAGATGGGGCGGTCGTATAACGGCCGTATCAACGTCATCTCGATCCCTGCGCCCAACAAAACCCCGGTCAACGTCGCCGCCAACATGGCGATGAAGAAGAGGGCGGTGCTGTTCATGGTCGCCAGGATGTTGGTGAGGCTGTCGTTGCCAAAATGGATGATGAGGCCAACAACGAACAGCGCCCCGGCGATGAGCAGTGGGGATTTAGGGACGTGGGGATGGGTAACGGCCGTGCTGTTCCTTAACCCCAGGCCGACAATGGCCGTCGCCAGCAGCAGCCCGCCCAACAAAATGCCGCCCAATAACAGCAACGGCGACGTGGCGCTGGTCGTGGGCGCTGGCAGGACTAATGTGCCCTGGCTCATCGCCAACGAAAAGGTCGTCGGGCTGATCGCGTACTCTTCGGCGTTCCAGATGGTGATCGGGTATTTGGGAAAGGTGACGGCCAACACCGCGAAGGCGACCAGCAGCGCCACCCAGGGCCAGAAGCGGGTGAGTTGGGGGGAGAGGGGAAGGCGGGCGAGTAACGGCCGTAATACCGGTATCAGCGCCAATCCCACGCCCACAAACGCCAGCGGGGCCAGCACATCCACAAAGGTATCCGGCCGGACATACACCGTCCAGCCCACATACGCCCCAATCATAAACAACTCGCCATGCGCCAGGTTGAGCACATCCATCAACCCCAAAATCAGCGAAAAGCCGGCCGCCACCAAAAACGTCAGCGCCCCCACCGACAGCCCGCGCAGCACCGTAATCGCCCAATCCGATAGTTCCATACTCTGCGACGCCGACGTAAACAACAGCAGCAGCACCGCCAACACAATCAACTGCGTGCGATTCTTCTTCAATCCGTCAACAAATCCACCCATCACGTCACCAATCCCCAATCGTCAATCGAAAATCGAGCATGGTTCAAAAAGCAGAAGATGTCCTTTACAAATTAGTCCGCGAATCGTCATTCCTTCGACAAGCTCAGGACAGGTCTGAGCGGAGTCTTCGGCCCTGAGCAACGTCGAACGGGGAAGAATCCCTACGGTTTA
>JACSRF010000371.1 GCA_014879875.1 Anaerolinea sp. | reverse complement strand
CCGTTTAGCGGTGGAAATGAAATGCCACCGGCTGTTGTAGCTTTTGCGGAAGGAAGCGATGTTGGGTGGAAAAAACGGCCACTTCGACTTTGCTCAGTGCAGGCCGTTTTGGAATAGGAAGAATGGTGGATGGGGAACGGCCGTTAGGACAGACACTTCCCGTATGCAGAAGCCTTTTTCCAGTGGGCTAAATTGCCTGAAAACTCTTGCCATCTATCTGTCATTGACGTATAGTTCGGTATGGTATTCATTGAAACCCCCGTCTTCACGAAACTCGTCAAAGAATTGTTACTGGACGAAGAATACCGGAAGCTACAGGAAGCCTTGCTTTTGCGACCCGGAAGCGGCGATCTTATTCCCAATGGGGGCGGCTTACGCAAGATTCGTTGGGGGGATTGGTGGCAAAGGTAAACGAGGCGGGGTGCGGGTAATCTATTACTGGGATACGCCAGATGACACGATTTACATGCTGATAGTGTACAAGAAAAGTACGCAGGAAAATCTAGCGCCAAGTCAACTTAAGATATTGCGTCGTTTGGTTGAGGAATGGCTGAATGAATGAGCAAGACTTCACCAATTTAGTGGAAAGCATCAAGCAGGCGGGCGAAATAAAACGAGGCTTGCGCGAACCAAGCCGCAAGTTTGAGTTCAGCCCTTTGGACATCAAGGAAATTCGTCATAAGCTGGATAAATCTCAGCGCGAGTTTGCGTTGATGATTGGAGTTAGCGTCACAACGCTGCAAAATTGGGAACAGGGGCGTCGTAAACCGGAAGGGCCTGCAAGAGCGTTGTTGCAGGTAGCCTCGAAAAACCCTGAGGCAGTAAGAGAGGCTCTTGGGGCGTAAGTAACGTCAGTCAGCTTCGGCGCAAGTTTTAACAATTTTCACTCAGGCACAAAGGCCAGCGTCAGGTGGGCAGCCCGCCTGACATTCCATTCAGGTGACGCTGGCGCGAGTCCTTGGACGGCTTGCGTCTTGGCTGCGATTCATTCATTGGCTGACAGCGCCAACGCAACTGAAGCAGTTGCGTTAGGGCAGGCTCGCCATCCAGGTGGTTTTTTAGTTGGTTTGCCGTGGTTTTTGCCAAAAGCGTGGTAGATTTTGCTCAAACAGGCTGGTCAGGTTGTTGGGGAATGGCGGAGAAGTTGAAGGGAAACGGCCGTCTACTTTTTTACTATTTTCTCGTGGCGTAGGTTTTGGTGGGAAACGGCCGTCCGCTTCATCGTCAATTTCTGGAAGTTGCGGTTCTGGCTGCCGTTTAGCCGAAGCGGCGTAAGGTTAGGACCCGTTGACCGGGCAGGTTGTACGTTTAACCTACAAAGTGCTAAAAATAGGAGACCCTTAACGATGGATTATGTTATTTTGATCCCCCTTGTTGTTATGTTGGCAAGCATGTTTTTGCCGCTGGCTGTGTATGCCAGGCGCGTACACACGGTTGGCCCAAATGAAGTTTTAGTTATTTCTGGACGGACTGAGGCGCCTCGGTTTGTCACCGGTGGGCGTACCTTTGTGTGGCCAATTCTTGAGCGGGTAGATTCGCTTTCTTTGGAATTGATCGCGGTTCCCCTGCAACTGCGTCATGTCAAGACACAGGATGGTGGGACTACCTCCATCACAGCAACCGCCAACGTCAAAATTGGCTCTGACGAAATGGCGATTCGTACAGCCAGCATTCAATTGTTATCCAAACAACCGGATGAAATCAGGCAAATAACCCAGGAAATACTTAACGGTAATTTCAGGTTGATTCTAGGTATGACCGCAACAAAGATTATTCGATCAGACTGGGAGGCATTAACCATGAAAGTCTGGGAAGTATCCAATGAGCCGTTAGCCGCAATGGGTCTTGAAATTGTTTCATTGGTTATTCAAGATGTCGAAACTGGGGGGAAATCGAGTTTTTGAAACCGGTTTGCATGTTGTCACCGGCTGCCTGGGTGTAGCGAATTTCGCAGCGACATAGAAAGCGGGCAGTTCATTCAATACTGCCCGCTTTAATGTTTTCTACCAGGTCATGCCGGGTGATGCCGGACAGGCTGACCTGGCAAGGCGCGTTTTGCCCGCATCCAGGTCCATTCACGGGTGGGCTTGTGAAGGAACAGGTAGTAGATTGCCAGCAGCCCGCTGAGGGTGACGACTGTTGTGTAAATATACAAACCGAGCCGAAACTCAGGAGGTGTGGTGGGCAGCCGTGTGAGGAAGGGCACAATCAAGACAACGTCATAGGCCAGGAAGCCTATCAATTGGCCTGCCGCATTCAACCAGCTTGGCCGCAGAAGGCCGTAAGCAAAATATACGGCCGCTCCCAGAAACATCCAACCAATAACAAGCGAAAGTTCCGGCGTTATCTTCCAGGGGATGGCATTGGGGACCTTTAGGATCAACCTGGTGGACACTATCAGCAGGGCGATGATGAAGATGATGAATGACCACCACACCAGGCGGGGCATGGGAAGCGTTTGATCAAGGGGGATGCGAGCGCTCCACAGGAACAGGCCCAGCCCAAATAGAGCGCCAAACACGCACACGAGGCCATAGGCGGTCATTTGCGAGTTACCGCCGCTGGCGCCAAGTTTGAAGGAAAGGATTGATACAGGCGCCAGGATCATAAGATAGTCGAGGCCGATCCCGGCCAGAGCGCCATAGTTTTCAGTGGCCGCGGCCCAAAGTGTTGGCGCCGCAGCCGCGGCGAAGATGGATGAAATAAAGATGAACGTCAGCGGTGTGGTTCCTTCAAACGGCCATAAATTGACGGCGAACGGCAATTGCCGGAAGAAGCCCAGGGCAAAGAAAAGCTGTACCACACCAATGAGAAACAGAGAATAGCGGACCACTTTTGTCATTTCAATCTCCTCATCCTGAAGAACAGGTGAGCCTATGATAGATCGTGTTCAACCATTTATTTACTTACTTGAAATTGGGGTGTTTGTTATACGGCATTAAACCTTATAAACGAGTCGGTTTTGCTCCTTGCTCCTTAATTGACGGGCGTTTGAGTGTAAGAAGGTCGAGGCAAATAGCCTAAAATCATATAACTTTGCAAATCATACGGGCAAAGAGAGTTTCAAGTCAATATCAGGAATTTATTCACAAGCCGGGCCTGTACTCTTGCTGCCGGTCGTTTTGTTAGCCTCCGGGGTAAAGTGACCCCGGGGAGTCAATTCATAAAATGGGGGCTGAAAATGAAACAAGCGCGTAGTTGTAGAAATGGGTGGAAACGGCCACTTCGACTTCGCTCGGTGCAGGCTGTTTTGCTCTCCACTCGCCTGATAAGGTAAGTTCAAGGTCTCGGCAAAGCGGCCTGACTGCGGCAGAGGTTTTGGGTTTTGAGCGGCAGGCTGGTTGTGGAAGTTGTTGAGGGTGGCGTAGGGGTTGGACAGGGAACGGCCGTATGCATTTAGCCCGGCTTCTATTGTACCGATGTATAAATCAGCCGAATCATCCACAGGCCTGGCTTGTGATTTAATTCCCAATATTGACGAGAATCCCGGTCATCAATACACTATTGATGGTATAGTAACCTTCGAGCGTATCTTACTCTTCTAAACACTCGAATATCCCCCAAGAAAGAGCAAAAATAGTATATTAAACCGGTGTGAGGTTGTCTGACATTTTCTCTGTAAGGCAGCAATACCGGCACGGAATGTCGTGCTGAGCGGCTTCCGCTGCGACCGAAATCGCATTTATAAGCGGAAATGTGCCTGTAAAAAATTGGTTTGTCTGTACGGCCATCTTTACGTCTGTTGGCACGAATAGAAATACATCGCGCCCCATATAAAGGAAACCACAATGAAATTGTTGCATATTATTGCTACGCCACGTGCGAACGAATCCAATACGCTGCGGACATCCAATGCCTTTATAGACAGTTTACGCGCCAAATATGCTGATTTGAGTATTGAAGTCATGGAGGTATTTAATCGAGATTTGCCTGCGGTTGCAGGTGAGAACATTGAGAGCAAGTACACCTTAATGCTCGGCCAACCAATTGACAAACACCATGAAGAATCATGGAAACAAATTGAACACCTGATTCAACACTTTTTGTCGGCAGATATCTATCTAATCTCTACACCAATGTGGAACTTCAGTATCCCGTACGCATTAAAGTATTATATTGACGCCATCATTCAGCCCGGTTATACGTACAAATACAATGAATTGGGACAGCCAGTCCCTCTCGTTTTTGGCAAAAAGATGGTTTGTATTACGTCGCGAGGCGGAGATTATTCTCAAAACAGTCCGCTCCACGTTTATGATTTTCAAGAACCATATCTGCGGGTGATTTTTGGCTTTATCGGCATTACCGATTTACAAGTCATCAATGTACAACCAATGGACATAACATCAGCACTGCGTGAAGCCGCCATTGCCTCCGCAATAGAAGAAGCCAATAATCTAGTAGCCAATTCTGACTGGACTACTTCAAGAACCGCTGCCTCTGTAGAACACTCATCGGCGTTAAAGCCAAAGCCTATTATTTAGAACCCGGCAGATTTGACCAGCTCATAATGAAATAACGGTAATCATTAGTAAAAAACCAATGATCGTCCGAAACGGGCGTTAGGCGCTCGCGGAAGCGGGCCGTTGCTCAACCTGCTTTTAGCTATATTTTGAGGGGGAAACGGCCGTTTCCCCCTCAATCCTCACAAAACCCACCCCCTCTCGCCCAACTGAGGCCCGGCTGTCGTAGACACGGCCGTATTTTCCCCGCTATACTCCCGCTTCGGTGTGGTTTTGCACATGGCTGTGGTCGGCGTCCTCGCCGTACCACTTTTGTAATTTGTTTAGATCTGGCGCTGCGAACGTGCCGAAATCCCCCCCGTCACTCCCCAGCTGTTGTACCCTGTAAAAGAGATAAGTTGGGCTGAAAACGGCCGTTCCCCTTGTCGCAGCGTGTGCTATCCTACAATCAGGATTGGTGCAGGTGGGTACGGCCGTATCCCATTCCTGGCCTTTTAGAGTTGGTGGTGAGAAACGGCCGTATTAAGGCGTTAACAATTTTCGTTCAAGCAGGCCAGCCAAGTCATTGGTCAGGCGTCCCGCCTAACATTGGTTCGTGCGAGCCGTTCGCTCGCAACAATGTCTAGCGACATTGGGGATGAGCGGTGAAGTATTCGGGTTAACACAGGCGTTTGCCCAATGTTAGCCAATGGAACTTTAATAACTGTGGTTTCATGTCGGTGCGCGTTGTAACCAACGCAACCCCGACCCACCCGGTAGAGGTGTGACAGCCACGCCCTACGTTGGTCGTCTGGCACACGAGCGGCGGAGGGCAAGGGTGTAACGGGGATAAGCTGCTAGCCGAAAGCGGTGACGCCTCTAGCAGGTGACTATGGATAGGCGACAAAGGTATGTTTGAAGCGTCGTGAGTTAGAACCTGCCGAACGGCCAGGCTGGGTGTTTACCCGCCACGGCAGGCCCAAAATGGGACATGTCTCCAGGCAGCCAGACAGTGAAACTGTGTCAGGTTTCTACCGGCTACGTATGAGGGACACGGCGTAGAGTACCATCCTAAGGTCACGCAAAATGAGATCACGGAACGGCGTAACCCGCGCCAGTTCTCGCCCGACAGGACGAGACGGTAGCCAACCATAAGCTGCGCGGCAGAGGATGCCCCAAAAAGCGAATGCCTCTGGTAATGCGGAGGATAGGCAGACGTGGGGCCAGGGCACGAGACAGCCGAGGCGACAGCGGGAAATGAGTCTTAGGCAGACGTAGCGATACGAACTGAGGGCCGGACAATAGTCCAACACCCAAAGATGCAGCGGCCAAGCGCCGCGAGCGCGTAAGCGTTCGCACAGGCGTACCTGTGACAGAGGCTCGTGTCATGAGGAGCCGGATGAGGCGAAAGTCTCAAGTCCGGTTCTGGAACGGCGGTGGGGTGGGCGACCACCCTACCGACCGTAACCAGCCGACGCGAAGCGATGTTGGGTGGGAACGGCCACTTCGACTTCGCTCAGTGCAGGCTGTTTTGGATAGCAAAAGTGGTGGATGGGAAACGCCGCTGGCTGTTGTAGGTTTTGCGGAATGAAGAGATGTTGGATGGAAACGGCCACTTCGACTTCGCTCGGTGCAGGCTGTTTTGAAAAGTGAACGTGGTGGATGGGAAACGGCCGTCTAACTACTGAAACCGACGCGATGAAAGTATGGGGAAACGGCCGTTGCCCGGCGGCGCGGCTTATCTCATTTATTAGCGTGCGTCGTCGGTAACCCTTCGGTTGCACTCAGGGCAGGTAGGGAAGGGCAACGATTTTTGTGCAGTCATCGCGCGCTGTTGCAAAAAGGCGATGAAGCCCAGGAACCGCGTTCCTTTTGAGGAACGCGGTTCCTACAGGCGTGAAGGCGTGGTTACGCCAGACGGTTGATGTTGTTCAAGTCGGCAAACGCCTGCGACAGGCGGGCGCGGAAGGCGTCTTCGGCGGCGCGCAACCATTGGCGCGGGTCATAATATTTCTTGTTGGGCTGGTCTTCGCCTTTCGGGTTGCCAATTTGCCCTTGCAGATAGTCGTGGTGCTTTTGGTCGTAGAGGCGCACGCCATCCCAAAAGGCCCATTGTAAGTCGGTGTCAATGTTCATCTTGATCGCTCCGTAGGAGAGCGCTTCGCGGATTTCTTCCTGGCTGGAGCCGGAGCCGCCGTGGAAGACGAAATTGATGGGTTTAACGGCCGTGCCATATTTTTGCTGTACGTATTGCTGTGAATTGTGCAAAATGACGGGGCGCAACTGCACGTTGCCCGGTTTGTAGACGCCATGCACGTTGCCAAACGCGGCGGCGACAGTGAATTTATCGCTCACTTTCATCAGTTCTTCATAGGCATAGGCCACTTCTTCCGGCTGTGTGTAGAGGCGGGAGCTGTCTATGCCGGTGTTGTCTACGCCGTCCTCTTCGCCGCCGGTGACGCCCAGTTCAATTTCCAGCGTCATGCCCATTTTGCTCATCCGTTCCAGGTAGCGTTTGCTGATCTCAATGTTTTCGGCGATAGGTTCCTCGGACAGGTCGAGCATGTGCGAGCTGTAGAGCGGGATGCCATGCACTTTGTAGAACGCTTCGCCGGCGTCTAACATGCCATCTACCCAGGGCAGCAGCTTCTTGGCTGCGTGGTCGGTGTGTAAAATGACGCGTGTGCCATAGAGAGCGGCTATCTGGTGAACGTGGTGCGCCCCGGAAACGGCCCCGGCAATGGCGGCCTGTTGGTTGGCGTTGCTGAGACCTTTACCGGCGAAGAAGACGGCGCCGCCATTGGAAAATTGTAAAATAACGGGGGAGTTGACGTCGCGCGCCGTTTCCAGGACGGCGTTGACGCTGTTGCTGCTGACGACGTTGGCCGCCGGCAGTGCGTATTGATTGGCTTTGGCGTGGGCGAATATTTCTTGGACTTGATCGCCGGTGATGACGCCGGGAGCAAGGTGACTGATTGCAGACATGATTTGTTCTCCTAATTAATAAAGTTATGGTCTATGGCTTTTGGGGTTCGTGGAATTGGGTGTGAGACGTGATGTTGTTTTGCTCATGTTTCACTTGTCAATTTCTTGAATTTCCAAAGAGCCGATACTCTTTTTGTGACGTAGTTCAAATTTGCTGTATGTGAACCATGTCCTCTCAACTATATCAAATTTTGGTTGAGGCGACAGTAACGAGCTGCGGGGCGACGTGATTGTCGGACAAGGGCAGGGAAGCACGTTCACCTTGCTATTGGCTAATTAGTATTTATACTAAGATTCTTGCCCAAACGATAACCTTTACGATTGGCGATAACTACTAAAATAATTACGAAGAGGGTATGGCAATGGAGAAATGGTACAGGCTGGACGTTGACGCAGTATTGCAAAAATTGACCGTTGATCAAGCGGTGGGTTTGTCTGACGCCGAGGCGCAAAAGCGATTGCAGGAACATGGCCCCAATGAATTGATTGATCGCGGTACAAAAAGCCCCTGGCTGATTTTGCTGGATCAGCTCAAAGATTTGATGGTCATCATTTTGCTGATTGCGGCTGCGGTTTCGCTTTTCCTGGGTGAGGTGACGGACGTTATTGTGATTATGGCGATTGTCATCTTGAATGCCATCATTGGTTTTTCACAAGAGTACCGCGCCGAGCAGGCCATGGCGGCGTTGAAGAAGATGGCGGTGCCAACGGTGAAGGTGCGGCGCAACGGCCGTATCGCCGAAATTTCCGCGCGCGATCTGGTTCCAGGCGACGTGGTGTTGTTGGAAGCCGGCAACCTGGCCCCGGCCGACGGCCGTTTGTTGGAAAGCGTCAACCTCAAAATACAGGAATCTGCTCTGACCGGTGAATCGGAACCGGTAGACAAGCAGGTGGCGGCGCTGCACAAGGATGATCTGGGGGTTGGCGACCGGCACAATATGATTTTCATGGGGACGGTGGTGACGTATGGGCGGGGGACGGCCGTCATCACCGAAACCGGCATGAACACCGAACTGGGCAACATCGCCGAGCTGATTCAGGGTGTGGAGCAAGAGCAAACCCCCTTGCAGCGCCGGCTGGACAACCTGGGCAAATCGCTGGCGTGGGCGGTGCTGGTCATCATCATCATTGTCATGATCATCGGCTTTGTCATTCGTGACCCTGACGTGGCGCTGGCGGAAACGTTAAAGGTGTTGTTCCTGACGGCCATTAGCATGGCGGTAGCGGCCGTTCCCGAAGGACTGCCGGCGGTGGTGACCATCACCCTGGCGCTCGGTTCGCAGCGCATGTTGAAGCGCAATGCGTTGATTCGTAAGCTGCCGGCCGTAGAGACGCTTGGCTCCGTCACCGTCATCTGCTCCGATAAAACGGGCACGCTCACCGAAAATCGGATGACGGTGACGATGCTGGACGTGGACGGGCACACGCAGGAAATGGATACCCTGATAGACAAAAAAGGGGCCATTTTCGATGCCGAACTGGCGGCCGATCATCCGGCCTACACGCGCACGCTCAGCTTGCTGGTCAAGGCGGGCGCGTTGTGCAACGATGCCGTGCTGCAAAAAGGTGACGATGGCGTTGAGCGCACCATTGGCGACCCGACGGAGGGAGCGCTGGTGGTGGCGGCGGCCAAACTGGGGCATACCAAGGCGCGTATGGAAAGCCGTTGGCCGCGTGTAGCCGAAGTTCCCTTCACCTCTGAGCGCAAACGGATGACAACCATTCACCAGGTAAACGTCGCGCAGGATCAGACGGATGCCCCCTGGCGTGACGCAGAATTCGTCGCCTTTTCCAAGGGCGGGGTAGACAGTTTGCTGGAAACGGCCGCCTGGTTGTGGAATGGCGACGACATTGTGCCCCTGGACGCGGAGATCATGGCGCGCATCACGGAAGCGAATGCCCGCCTGGCGCAGCAGGGGCAGCGGGTGCTGGGTGTTGCTTTTCGGCCGATGAATGAAATTGAAAGCGTGGACGAAGATTTGATCGAGTCGGATATGATTTTTATTGGCCTGGTGGCGATGATTGACCCGCCGCGTCCGGAAGTGCGGCAAGCCGTGACCACAGCGCGCGCGGCCGGTATTCGCCCGGTGATGATCACGGGCGATCATCCCCTGACAGCGCAATCCATTGCCAAAGAGTTAACCATCACCGATAGCGAACAACATTTGACAGGGTATCAGCTCATGAAGATGTCGCCGGCGGAACTGCGCTCGGTGGTGGGCGAGGTGCCTGTGTATGCCCGTGTGTCGCCTGAGCATAAACTGAATATCGTCGAGGCGCTGCAAAGCAAGGGCGAAATTGTCGCCATGACCGGTGATGGGGTCAATGATGCGCCCGCCTTGAAAAGAGCGGACATTGGCGTGGCGATGGGCATCACCGGGACGGATGTGTCGAAAGAAGCGGCCGATATGGTGCTGTTGGATGATAATTTTGCGACGATTGTGGCGGCCGTTGAGGAAGGGCGCAAGGTCTATGACAACATCCGCAAATTTATCAAGTACACCCTTTCCAGCAATACCGGCGAATTGTTTGTCATGCTGGCTGCGCCATTTTTGGGAATGCCCTTGCCCCTGCTGCCCCTGCAAATTCTATGGATCAACCTGGTGACCGATGGGGTTCCCGGCCTGGCCTTAGCCATTGAAGATGGTGAACGGGGCATTATGAAGCGGCCCCCGTTTCGCCCGAACGAAAGCGTTTTTAGCCGGGGAATGGGCGCCAGGATTTTGTGGATTGGTACGTTGATGGGCATTGTGTCGTTGTTGATGGGACGGCTGTATTGGACGCCCGGCGCGCCTTCGCCCGGAACCTGGCAGACGATGGTGTTTACGACGCTGACCCTGGCGCAGATGGGCAACGCGCTGGCTATCCGTTCCAATATTGACTCGCTGTTTACAATTGGCATTTTCTCTAACCGGCTGATGGTTGTCTCGGTGGTGGTGACGTTTTTGTTGCAAATGGCTTTGATTTACGTGCCTTTTTTGCAGGACGTTTTTAGCACGGTGGCGCTGTCGGCGACGGAATTGGCATTCAGTTTGCTGGCGAGTTCGTCTATTTTTGTGGCGGTGGAAATTGAGAAGTGGGTGCGCCGTCGGCGCGGCGAGTAAAATTAAGTAGGGCGATTTTCCAAAATCGCCCTTTTTTATTTATGGGGTTTCTATTAACGTGGGGGCAACGGCCGTTACCGTCTCTATCTCCGGCCAGGGGTCAATGTTCAGCAGACGGCAGCGAATGTAATGCCCGATGTGCGCGGCCGTTGCCAATACCGGCAAGATGATCAGCGCGGCCAGAACGCCGGACAGCAGCGCCGCGCCAATGATGGCGACAAAGACCAGCCCGGTGTTCATGTGTAAAAAGCGCCCCATGACGAGCGGCCGTATCCAAAATGATTTCACCTGCATCACCACGATGTAAATGGCGGCGATGAGGACGGCAAACCAAAAATTGGAGAGGGGCAGGTAGCTGGAACCTTGAAACAGAGCGACCAGCGACGCCAGAATCCCGGCAATGAGCGGCCCAAGTTCAGGGATGATGCTGAGTAAGCCGGTGAGCAGCCCAATAGCGACCGCCCCTTGCAGCCCCAACGCCAGCCCGCTGATGGTGAAAAAGATGCCCATCATGACCATCAGCGTTAATGTGCCGCGAAAATAGGCGCGCCAGGTGGCGTCAACGTCGGTGAGCAGGCGGTGTAAATCAGCTTGTTCAGAATGCGGAGCCAGGCCGATCAGCCAGTCGCGCAGCTTGTCCCAATCGCGCAGCAGGTAAAAGATGGTGACGACAACCAGTACAAACCAGATAAGGCTGGTTGAGGTTGCTTCTAATACGTGCAGGGCGTCAATCGCTTCTGGGGCCAGCGAGGCGGCGTTGAAGTTAAGAAAGAGCGCCAACTGTTCTTGCGTGAACGTGTGTCCGAGCAGCGTGAAGGGGCGTGTGAGCATGGCTTCGAGTTGGGTCATGACCAGAATTAACTCGTCGGTCAGGGTTTGAATCTGGCGCGCGAGGATGGGGATGATGGTGCTGGGTGTGGCGATGAGGATAGCGAGGAAGGGCAGGTAGACGACGAGAACGGCCGTCTGTTGGGAAAAGCGCGGGTGGCGTGCGGCGCGCAGCACCAGCGGATATAAGGTATAGGCGATGAGGGCGGCAATGGTGAGGGAGTAGAGTAACGGCCGTATCGCATACAAAAAAATCCCGCTCAAGACCAGAATCACCGTGATCACAATCACACGGGTTGTTTGTGACCAATGCTCGTTCATATTCTTATCCTTGCTGCACGTGAATTGGTTCCACCACGGTCCAATCAAATTGGTGCAGGTTGTCTGCTGTTAACGTCTGTACCTGTTGGTAATAGGTTTCGACGTTGGCGCGCAGGCGGGCGATGTCTACGCCGCGGCAGGTAGCGGGTAGGGGGGCCAGCCATTGTCGCACGCGCAGCAGCATTTTGACCGCGCCGCGATAATTGCCCTGCTGTACCTGATAGAGGGCAATGCCCACTTGTAAAATGCCGCGATAGAGGTCGCGTCCTGGGCCGGCGTCTTGCCGCCACATTTCTTCCAGATCGTCGTGACATTGGTAATAGTCGCCCTTGTTAAACAGGCCAATGCCACGCTGCGCCAGTTCCGGCAGTGGTTCGGCGCAGGCAGCGCCGATAGCATCGTGATCGGGAATACGCGCGTGCTGCTGCAAAAGTTGCGGCATGTTTGTCGTGAAGCGAGAACGCGCCAGCACGATGTCTGCGCCCACGCGCCGCGCCAGTTGCATCCGTTCCACGTCTTCGTGTGGGCCAAAGCACATGATGGGGATGCGCCGGGTGGCGGGGGAGGATTTGAGGATGGGGATCCATGTTTGCCAGGGAACGGCCGTGTTCGTTAAATCGAACAAGAGCAGAGCCGGCTGCCAGGCTGTCATTTGCGCAAATAATTGTCCTTCACGGCCGTACAACATTTCCCCTGGGGTTTCGGTGGGCGCTTGCGGGGTGGGCGTGCTGATGGCCTGGGCGTCTTCTACCCAGTGAAGGCGAAAGCCGGCGCGTTGGGCGGCCGCGGCAATGCGCGTTGTGAACATGATGTCGGCCACAAAGCCGACAATGAGGGGTGTTTGGATTGTCGTTGTCATGCCGGTAATTGTAGCAGAATTGGATGATTGCATTTTCGTCAAACTTCAGCAAATTAGAGACAATGGGGTGGGCAGCGCAAATTAACAAATCTCATTAGCCCGATTTTATACGAGGAGAAAAGCGGATGAGCCGTTTACCAAACCATTTCCACATTCCATTTACCCCCCAGGCGGAGGCGACGGCCGTTGTCACCGCGCCAAATGTACGGATCACGGTACTCACCGAACGGCTGCTGCGCCTGGAGTACAGCCCTGATAACGTGTTTGAAGATCGTCCCAGCCAGGCGTTTTGGTATCGGCGGCAGCCGGTCCCTGATTTCGAGTTTTCGCGTAGCGAGTCAGAAATAATCATCAAAACTAACTTCTTAACGCTGCGTTACCAGATTGGCAAGCCGTTTAGCGCCAAGACGTTGCTGATTACGCTGCGCGAAAGCGGCGTGACCTGGCATTATGGCGACGCGCAAACAGACAACTTGCTCGGTACGTATCGCACGCTGGACGAGGTAAGCGGCAGCACGCCGTTGGAACTGGGGTTGATGTCGCGCGCCGGTTGGGCGGTGGTGGATGATTCGCGCAGCCTGGTTTTCAATGAGGAAGGGTGGCTGGAACTGCGACAGGGGGAGGCCGTTGATCTGTACTTTTTTGGTTATGGGCATGATTACCGCGCCTGTTTGCGTGATTTCAGCAAGGTTGCCGGCCCGCCGCCGCCGCTGCCGCGCTGGGCCTTGGGCAACTGGTGGAGCCGGTATTGGGGCTATTCCCAGGCCGAATTGACACAATTAATGCGCGACTTTCGGGAACATCAGGTTCCCTTGTCGGTATGTATTATAGACATGGATTGGCACATAACCGACGTGCATTACGAAGGGGCAACCTGGGCGTGGCACACCAGCGGTTGGACTGGTTATACCTGGAATCGGGCGCTGTTCCCTGATCCGCAAGGGTTTATCAGTTGGCTGCACGCGCAGGGGTTGAAAACGGCGCTCAATTTGCATCCGGCGGATGGCGTGTGGCCGCACGAAGCGGCGTATGCGGCGATGGCGCGGCGCATGGGCATAGACCCGGACAGCCAGGAACCGGTGCGGTTTGACATCGCCGACCCGCAATTTACGCAGGCGTACCTGGAGGAACTGCACCATCCACTGGAAGCGCAGGGGGTGGATTTTTGGTGGATGGATTGGCAGCAAGGGGAGTTGAGCAAGCTGCCGGGGCTGGACCCGCTGTGGTGGTTGAATCACATTCATTTTCATGACCTGGCGCGGACGGGGAAACGGCCGTTCATCTTCTCGCGTTGGGGCGGGCTGGGCAACCACCGTTATCCGATTGGCTTCTCCGGCGATACGCACGTCACCTGGGAATCGTTGGCTTTTCAACCTTACTTCACGGCAACGGCCGCGAACGTGGGCTACGGTTGGTGGAGCCATGACATTGGCGGGCATATGATGGGTACCGAAGATAGGGAACTGTACACGCGCTGGGTGCAGTTTGGCGTGTTCAGCCCGATTATGCGCCTGCACAGCACCAAAAACGCCTTCCACGAACGTTGTCCCTGGGGGTATGATGAGGAGGTGCTGCGCCTTACGCGCGACGCGATGCAGTTGCGCCACGCGCTGATCCCGTATTTGTATACCATGTCCTGGCGGCATCACCGTGACAGTTTGCCGTTGGTACGGCCGTTGTACCACGACTACCCAGAAGCCGCAGCCGCCTACTACTGCCCACAGCAGTACACCTTTGGCACAGAACTACTGGTCGCGCCCTTCACCAGCCCGGCGAACCCGGATACGCGCCTCAGCCGCCAGGTGGCATGGCTGCCTGCCGGTGATTGGTATGACTTTTTCAGCGGCGAATATTTCCGCGGCGATGGCTGGTATGCGCTGTACGGGCAGTTAGCGGACGTGCCTGTGTTTGCCAAAGCGGGGGCGATTGTGCCCCTGGGGCCAAAGGTGGGATGGGGCGGCGTCGTCAATCCGGCAGAATTGGACATTCACGTTTTTGCCGGGGCGGATAACTGTTTTGTGTTGTATGAAGATGACGGGGAGACACAAGATGCGGATTATGGGTTGACTGAGGTGCGGCAGCATTGGCGGGAAACAGAATTGGAGCTAACGGTGCAGGTAGATGCGGCGCGCACAGCGACGATCCCGGACACGCGCCAGTACCATTTCCGGCTGCATGGCGTGGTGAATCCCGACCGGGTTTTGTTGCAAATCGGAGGGCAGCCGGCGGAAAATTGGGCGTTTACGTATGATGAAGAGACGGAGACGGTGCATGTAACGGCCGTTGACGTGCCCAAACACGCCGCCATCAGCCTGATCCTGAGTACCAGCCGCGCCACATTGCTGGCGCGCCGTGACCGCCTGGAGGAGCGCTTGCTGGCAATGCTGCGCGCCTTTAAGCTGGACAGTATGACCAAAGGGGTATTGGCCCCACAACTGGCCGCGCTGCGGGAAAACCCGGCGCTGCTGGCGCAATATGAACTGGCGCTGACGGCCGGGCAAACGCGGGCGCTGCTGGAAGTGACGCAGCAAGCGGGCATCCATCACATCACGCAGATGCGCCACCCTGATTTGCTGCTGCTCTGGAATAATCGGGAGAGCGATGTTGTGCGCTACCGGTTTACGCAGTCGGACTTGCACACCTGGAATCTGGCGCAGCGTTATCATCATGAGAGCGGGACCATGCCCCGTTTTAAGGCGATTGTACCGGAGAAGGTGTGGCGGGGGACGGCCGTTTACGCCGACATTTACAAGGAGGTCTGTTATGGAGAATAGCCCCCAGAGCGATTACGATTCCCCCTGGAAAGAGGTGATCGAGCAGTTCTTTCCCCAGTGTATGCACTTCTTCTTTCCCCAGGTATACGCGGCCATAGATTGGTCAAAGGGATATACCTTTCTGGATAAGGAGTTTCAAAAAGTGACCCGCGACGCGCAAACCGGCAAGCGGTATGTGGATAAATTAGTGCAAGTGTATCTGCTGAACGGCCGTGAAACCTGGATATTGATTCACCTGGAAGTACAGGGCGCGCCAGAAGAGTCCTTTGCCGAACGCATGTTTATCTACCACTACCGCATCTATGACCATTATCAACGGCAGGTTGTCAGTCTGGCGATCCTCACCGACAACCGGGCGAGTTGGCGACCTGACCATTTTGGGTATGACTTATTTGGCTGCCGTCTATCACTAGACTTTCCTACGGTGAAACTGTTAGACTATCAACAGCAGTTGGATGAGTTGGCCGTGAATGACAATCCGTTCGCCGTTGTAGTGATGGCGCATTTGCAGACCCAATCCACCCGCCGCGATCCGATGCAGCGGTACGGGGCGAAGCTAACGCTGATCAAGTTTTTATATCAACGCGGGTATGAACGGCAGGTTATTGCGGAACTGCTGCGGTTTATAGATTGGGTGATGACATTACCTGCCAGTTTAGAAGCGCAGCTGCGGGCAGATGTGACGACATTTGAAGCGGAGGTGAGTATGCAGTACGTTACCAGTTTTGAGCGATTGGCAAGAGAAGAAGGGATGCAGCAAGGGATGCAGCAAGGGATGCAGCGGGGATTGCGTGATAGCATTGCCACGACCTTGCAAGTCCGTTTTGGCAACCTTTCTCAAGAGATAGTTGACGACCTGGAGCAGGTGACGGAATTGGAAATGCTGCGCGAATTGCAACGTCAGGCGACGTTGTTGGATTCGTTGCCTTTGTTTGTGCGGTTTTTAGCTGAACAAGCGCAATCTAATTTGACGCGGCTGAACTAAAGAGCAGCCGCGTTCCTGTTGAGGAACGCGGCTGCTGGTTATTGGTCAATTAACTAATGGCCGTTCGCCCGCACCATCTCTTGTAACAACAAATCCGGCGCTTTGTGCCGCGCCAGGGCTTCGCCAATGAGAATACCATGCAGACGGTGGGCGCGCGCCTGATGAATGGCGGTGGGGGTGTCGTAGCCACCGCTGCCAATGACCAGGATGGTTTCCGGCAGGAGGGGGCGCAGTTCGGCCACCCGGTTTTCGTGCAGTTCAAAGGTTTGCCAGTTGCGCCGGTTGATGAGGATGACGGGAGGTTGCGCCGCCACTGCTTGCGTCAATTCGGCTTCGGTGTGTACGTCCACGATGGGGGTCATGTGCAGCTTTTGTGTGAGCTGTACCAGTTCGCGCAGGTCGGCTGCGCCGAGGACGGCCGTTAACAGCGTCACGCCATCTGCCCCGGCCACACACGATTCGTACACCTGGTATGGGTCGAAGATGAAGTCGTGACGGATGACAGGTATCTTGCGCGGCAGCGTTTCGCGCGCGTCGCGCAGGTCGGCCAGTTGCCCCTGGTAATGGCGCGCGTCGGTGTGGATGGCAACGGCCGTTGCGCCTGCTTCCACAAATTTGCCTGCCCGGCGCACGGCGTCATAGCCGGGCACGAGCAGGCCCTTCACCGGTGACGCCTTCTGGCAGCCGGCGATGATTGTCATGCCTGGCTGTTGCAGCAGCTTTACCAGGTCGGTTTTGGGGGGCGCGACGCTGGCAAAGGCGCGCAGGTCTTCCAGCGGTGTTTCGCGCATCGTTTTGAGCAGCTGCTCCCGATGGAACTGCATGATGTCGTCTAAAATTTTGCCGCGTCGTTTGGCGAGATTGGTTACGCTCATAAGTATTCGCTAAAAATTGTCTGGACAGGGATGGTAAAGTTGGTGAGTGTGGGAGAAACGGCCGTATCCCCTACTTTACATCACTTTGGTCACGCGCAGCCAGTTGTTGTGGTTAACGGCCGTTACCGCATCCGCCGCGCCCATCACCACCACCTGGCCTCGTTCCTTTACTTGCGCCAATACCTCGGCAAACGCCTTGAAGTCTGCCTGGGTTGTGCTTAACACCTGTTCACGGTACTGCTGACGGCTGGCGTCGCTTTCGCCCAGCAAATGCCAGATCAGCGAGGTGTACCCCTTTGCGTCTGGTAGTTGGTACGCATCCAGACCGCTGATCGCGCCGATGATCCCCTTTTCCAATTCTTCGCGCGGGAGGTCGAGTTGGCGTAGGAAGTCGGCGGCGCTGTCATAATGGGACAGCGTGTCCAGCAGGTTCGGGTCGCGGTAGGAGAGGAAAGTGAACACGCCGGAGCGTTTGTCGAAGCTGCAAAATGCGCCGTATGCGCCGCCCTGCACGCGAATTTTTTCCCAGAGATGGGTCAGGCGCAGAATGTTGGTGATGACGGCGATGGAACCGTCCAGTTTGTAGCCCAATTCGTATAAGTTGGCGCCTTTACCGACGTAGTTAACCTGCGCCGGGATGGTCAGCCCTTCGTTGTCGCCATTCAGCCCCGGCTGCCAGGCGGCCGTCTGCCAGGGGATGGTCGGCAGGTCGGCGATGAAGTTGTGCAGTTGTGGCGCAAATTGCGCCCAATTGTCGCCATCCAGGGTGACGTTGGCGACCATGCCGTGACCGTTGATCAGCAGGCGGCGGATTTCTTCCAGTTTTGCCAGCACGCCCGGCCAATCTTGCTCAATTTCCGTGGCGAGTTGGCGCAGCATGAAGAGGTAGTCGAGACCGCTCATTTGCTCGCTCACCCAGTCGGATTGGTTGAAGTGGGCGCGGAGACGGCCGTTGACCACCGCATGACCACCGGGAACCAGCCCTGCCTCTTTGCCTGATTTCGCTTGTAGCGCCATCTGGCGGAAGCGGTCGGGGTTGTCCAGTTTCACTGTCAGCAGCATGTCGCGGAGAATGTCGAGCATATCTTGCGCCTGGCTCATGGTCGCCTTGCCGTGCAGGAAAAGGTAGGCAATGTCCCTGTCGCTGTGCTGTGTGGCTGATGTCAAAGCGCTGTAGGAGATGCCGCCCGTTTTGCGCCCGATGCGCTGCGACAATTTCACAAAATCCTCTTTCTCGGTACCGATTTCCAGCAGCGAACGACCGAACAGGTTAACGTAAGGCAGCAGGCGCGCGGGCAGGGCGCGTAAATCAAAGCCCAGGTCGAGGTAGACGATGCCGTTGGTGAACAGGTCGTGGTGTAAAATCTCGCTGTTCCCGACATGGGTGACGGCGCTGGGGATGAGCTTGTTTTCTTTGTCAAGGTCGGCCAGGGTGAGGCGGGGGATTTTGGCCAGGTCGGCGGGGGAATCGGCCGTTTCCTGACGTTGGCGTAGTTCGTGGGTGTAGGCGACGGCCGTTTGTAAGTCTGCTTCATCCATGTTGGCGCGCACGGCTGCCAGCCGTTCCTTTTCTGCTTGTTCCATACGCTGCTGCAAATCGGGGTCGGGTTCCAGGGCAATGGTGACGCGGTGGGTGTTGTTGACCAGGTATTGCCCGATCATCTCTTGCAAGTAGGTGGGGTCAGCGGCGAGGCGTTCTTTGACGCTGTTGAGCGGCGCGGTAAAGGCGAGGGGGGCGATGGGGTTACGGCCGTATAACCAGGCCGTAAGGGCGCGAAAGAGGAGTCCCAGGCCACGCGGGTAAGAGCCGGTGTTGTTTTCACGCAGGCTGAACTCAATGGTGTTAACGGCCGCTTCTACCATCTCTGGATCAATGCCGTCATCGGCCAGCGTTGCCAGCGTTTGTAAAATGAGCGCCTCCACCTGATCGGCATTTTCTGGGCGAATCCCTTTCAGCCCGATGCTAAAGGTCATCTGCCGCATCTGCGTACTCAGACCGCCACCAGTAATTTGCTCACCCAGGCCAGAATCAATTAGCGTCTTGCGCAATGGTGACGCCGGCGTGCTGACTAATGCAAATGACAGCACACTTAAAGCCATGCGCAGTTCAAAATCAGTCGCTTCCGGCAGCAGCCAGTTCAGATGTACGTACCCTTTCTGGCTGTTGTCTGTCTCCTTATCCACGTTATAAGGCACGGTAACGCGGCGCGGCTCAGGCCATGTTGGTTGTAAGGGGAGGTCTGCCTGTACGTTAATAGGATCAAACGCGCTAAGCCAGCTATCCAACAGCCGCAGCCGTTCTTGCGGGTCATCGTCGCCATAGAAGAAGATGCGCGCGTTGGATGGATGGTAATAGGTATCGTGAAACTGCTTGAACTGCGCGTAGGTCAGATTGGGCATCACCTGCGGGTCGCCGCCAGAGTCGAAGGTGTAGGGAGTGTCTGGGAACAGGTGTTCGCGGCTGGCGCGGTAAAGGACGTTTTCCGGGGAGGAGTAGGCCCCTTTCATCTCATTGAAGACGACGCCTTTGTAGGTGAGCGGCGCATCTACGTTTTCCAGTTCGTAGTGCCACCCTTCTTGCGCCAGGTGGTGTGGTGTGAGCAGCGGATGAAAAACGGCGTCCAGATAAACGTCAATCAGGTTGTAGAAGTCTTTCAGATTGGTGCTGGCAACGGGGTAACTGGTTTGGTCGGGGAAGGTCATGGCGTTGACAAAGGTTTTCACCGACCCTTTGAGCAGTTCGACAAAGGGTTCTTTGACCGGGTACTTGCGCGACCCGCCCAGGACGCTGTGTTCCATAATGTGTGGCAGACCTGTGGAATCGGCCGGCGGCGTGCGGAAGGTGACATTAAAGACCTTGTTTTCGTCGTCGTTTTGCAGCGACAGCAGTTCGGCGCCTGTTTTGACGTGGCGGTAAAGCTGCGCTTTGGTGTTTAGTTCGGCAATGTGTTGCTCTTGCAGTAATTCAAACCCGTTAATGATGGACATGAAAGATTTTCCCTGTAAGCATAATTTTGCCAATTTTAACTTGTTTCAGGGGGATTTGAAAATAAGTCTGTTAGAGCGTTAAACTAATTCTCGCTTTACTCCAACTCATTGAGCACGGTGCGGTATAGGTTGTCGGCGCGAATATCTTCCAGGGCGTGGCAGGGCGCATCCAGTTTTTCGGCGAGAATGCGCGCTAATCCTTGATCAAACGCGGGATGCTCCATGTTGATGACGACGGAACGCACGGCCGTATTGCGGATCAATTCGGCGATGCGGTGCGCTTCTTCTTGCGGGGCCAGGTCGCTGAGGCTGACGTTGCCGGCGCCATCGGTGAGCAAAATCATCATCTGCTGCACGTCGGGGTGGGTGTACGCTTCTTGCCGGAACACCTCGAAGGCGAGCATCAGCCCGGCGGAGAGGGGTGTTTTGCCGCCAACGGCGATGTCGGCCAACTTTTTCTTGGCTAACTGGGGCGAATTGGTCGGGGGCAGCACCAGGTTGGCGTCGTTTTTGTTAAAGACAATCAGGCCCACGCGGTCGCGCCGCTGGTAAGCGTCGGTAAGCAGGGACATGATGGCGCTTTTGGTCGCTTCCATGCGCTCGGCGACGGCCATGCTCCAACTGGCGTCTACGACAAAGAGGATGAGGTTGGCGGTGCGGCGCACGCGCACTTTTTCGCGCAGGTCTTGTTTTTGCAGCGCCAGCGCCAGTTTGGAGCGATCGCGCATGATCTGGTAAGGGGCGGCCGCACGCAAGGTGGCGTCGAAGGCCAGGTCGGTCACTTTTCTGGCGCGAGGCAGGCGGGCCTGGATGTAATGGCCTCGTTTGCGCTCCGTTTTGGTACGCGAACGACGGCCGGCATGTTTGCGCGTTAGTTTGTCGAGCTGGGTGTCCAGGCGGCGCGGCGCGAATTCTTGTTTGGACTTGATTTTTTGACCACCTTCCCACCACTGCCCTTCTTGCGCCGTTTGGGGAATGGTCTGGGGGCCGGCTTCTGTTTGCGCAGTTTCAGCTCCCTCTTCGCTGGCGTCATCCGTATCTAACGCTTTTTTTTTACCGAATCGTTTTCTTGGGGCGCATCTTCCAGGGGGTCGCCATTGTCGCTCATGCCCATGTCTTGCTGCACGTCTTCGAGCCGTTCTTGCAGGTCTTGGGTGGAGATGGCCTGTTCGTGAAACGGCCGTCCCTTCACCCGATGCGGCAGCGCCAGTTCGGCCGCCAGGATGATGTCGCGGTCGGTGATGCGGTCGCGCCCTTGCAGGGCGGCGTGCGCCTGCGCGCCGCGCAAGATGACCAGGTCGGCGCGATGCCCATCCACCTTCAGCGAACTGGTGAGGCCGGCGATGGAGATGAGGTCACGACGGCCGTATTTCACGTCATTGACAAGCTCCCGCGCCTTTGCAATTTGCGCTGATAAGGTTCTTTCGTCGGCCGCCCACTGGGCACAGAATCGGTTGGGGTCCACTTCAAAGGTCAGACGACGCTCCATGATTTCCACGCGCTGGCGTGTGTCGCTGATACCGCTGATGTTGACAGAGAAGGCAAAGCGGTCGAGAAGCTGCGGCCGTAAATCCCCCTCTTCCGGGTTCATCGTGCCAACCAGGATGAATTTGGCCGGATGCACAAAGCTGATCCCTTCTCGTTCGACGACGTTGATGCCCATCGCCGCCGAGTCGAGCAGCAGGTCAACGACGTGATCGTCAAGCAGATTGACCTCATCTACGTAGAGCAAACCACGATTGGCTGAGGCGAGAATGCCCGATTCAAAATGCTTTTCGCCCTGCTGAATCGCTTTTTCAATATCCAGCGTGCCCACGACGCGGTCTTCGGTGGCGCTGACGGGCAGGTCCACGAAGGAGGTGCGCCGCCAGGTCCCCGGCGCATCGCCATCAGCATGGCGCGCGCGGCAGTCATCACACCACGCTTCTGGCCGGTTGGGGTCACAGCCAAAGCGGCAGTCGGACACAACTTCGATGTCTGGCAGAAGGGCGGCTAAGGCGCGGGCGGCCGTAGATTTGGCCGTGCCCCGTTCGCCGCGAATCAAGACGCCCCCAATTTGGGGGTTGACGGCATTTAAGACCAATGCCCGCTTCATGCGTTCCTGGCCGACAATTGCTGTAAAGGGAAAAACAACTCGACGCGCCATTTATTTCTCCGATGGTCGTTATCTGTAATCTGTAATCGGTAATCGGTTGTCGGTAATCGGTTGTCGGTTCATTCAATGCCCAAATACTGATTACCGTTCACCGATAACTGTTCACTGATTACCGATTACCGTTTGCCGTTCACTGATTACCGGACGATGGGATTATACTGCATGGGTAAATGGGGGCAACCCGCGAGGCCGGGGTTGGTTCAATCTGGAAACGTGTTTACAATCAGCTTCCCATGAAAATTATGAAGGATGAAGGATGAAGGATGAAGCGAATACCAAAAGAGCCGTTTGCTGATGAACGGGGCATGATTGTGATGGCGCACCGGGGCGGCGGCGGCCGTTGGCCGGAGAATACGATGCTGGCTTTTCAGAACGCGGCCGCTTTGGGCGTGGATGGATTGGAACTGGATATTCACAGTACGGCCGATGGCGCGCTGGTGGTGATTCATGATGCGGTGGTGGATCGGGTGGCGAACGGCCGTGGCGCGGTACAAAATTTTACGCTGGCCGAATTGCAGCAGTTGGACGCTGGCTACCATTGGACGAATGATGGCGGGCAGACGTACCCATTTCGCGGACAGGGCGTGACCATTCCCACATTGGCGGAAGTTTTCACCGCTTTTCCTGATTTGTGGATCAATATTGATATGAAGCCGTCGCAGCCGTCGCTTGTGGCCCCCTTTGTGGCGTTACTGCGGGAGATGGGCATGATGGCGCAGGTGTGCGTTGGTTCATTTGACGCGGAGACGGTGCGCCAATTTCGCCAGGCGTGCCCGGAGGCGGCAACGGCCGCTTCCCTGCCAGAGGCTTTGCGTTTGTTTGCCTTGAGCCAGGTGGGATTGGGAGGCTTATACTGGGGCGGGGCGACGGCGATGCAACTGCCGGAAGTGGAAGGGCGGCTGCGCATTGTGACGCCGAGATTTGTGCGCGCAGCGCAGCGGCAGGGCGTAGCCGTCCACGTCTGGACGGTGAATGACATAGCGGCGATGCAGCGGCTGCGCCAGATGGGTGTGGATGGGTTGATGACCGATTACCCCGATTTGTTATTGAAGGTGGTGGGACGATGACGCCGATACGACAGCGAGTGAGTTTGGTGATTGTACGCGATGAGCGGATGCTGCTGATTTACCGGTATCGTGACGGCCGTTCCTACTATATTTTGCCCGGCGGCGGCGTGGAAGCGGGCGAGAGCATAGCGGAAGCGGCGCTGCGCGAAGCCGCCGAAGAAACCAGTTTGCAGATTGTGCTTGGCCCGCAGTTGTGGCAGCGGCCGCTTGCTGATCAGGTGGAAACAGCGTTTCTGATCACCGATTTTCAAGGCGCGCCGCAGTTAGGCGACCCTGAATTCTCGCGGCAGGCGCCTGACAATTATTACCGCCTGGATTGGGTCCCATTTGCGCAAGTGAATGAGGTGATTCATTATCCGGCGCCGGTGGATTGGGCCGCGATTCACCAGGCGTTGGCGGACGGGAACCCATGAAAGGGTGGCAGTGGGGGGCGCTGTTGGGTGGGGGAACGGCCGTTATCTCCATGTATACCTATGCTCGCTACATTGAACCACAACGCCTGGTGATTGAGCGGGTTGTGCTGCCCATTGCCGGGCTGCCAGACGTTTTTGCCGGCTTTACCCTGGTTGTCATGAGCGATTTTCACCTGCATCCCAGGTATACCCAGATTGATCTGGTGCAGCGGGCGGTGGCTGTGGCCAATCAACTGCAACCGGATCTCATTGCCTTACCCGGTGATTTTATCGTTTCCTGTTTGCAGGTGATGGCTGAATTGGCGCCGGTGTTGGGACAGTTGCGGTCTCGTTATGGTGTTTACGGTGTCTTGGGGAATCATGACGTCCGTCACGGTTCGCGTCTGATTCGAGATGTATTGGGCGAGGCCGGAATTTGGGTGTTGGTCAATGAGGGGGCGCTGCTAACACATCGGGGGATGCATTTGTACGTGGCCGGTGTGGATAGCGGGGGACGTGGCCGCCCAGATTTGAACCGGGCCTTGGCGGCTGCGCCACCGGGCGTACCGGTGATTCTATTGGCGCACGAACCAGATTTGGCCGACTGCTTTGCCCAAGATGGCCGGGTGATGTTGCAATTATCGGGGCATACGCATGGGGGACAGGTTCGTTTACCGTTGTTGGGGCCGTTGGTGCTGCCGAAACACGGCCGTTCTTATCATACCGGTCTCTATCGCATTCGCCAGATGTGGCTGTACACCACGCGCGGCATTGGCGTTAATGGACTGCCGTTCCGCTTCCTGTGCCCGCCGGAAATTACGCACCTCACCCTGGTCCCCGGCTGACCTACTGCACACCAATTACTGTAATCGGGCGCGGTGCAGTTTGCGGCCCCCCGTGTGGCTCAGCCACAGTTCGCCATTCGCCCAGGCCAGCCCCATCGGCAAGAAATCAACCGCATAACGAGCCAATTCACGGCCGTCTTGTGGGTCTAGCTGTAACACGGCAAAGCGAGGCGTGTCGCTTACCCAGTTGAACTCCTGGTAAACCGGGTCGAAGGTCATCGTCAGGGGAGCGCCCAGCCAAAGTGAACCATCGTAATAGTCGAGGCCACCGCCAGCCTGGGGAATGGCAAGGGTGCGCTCAATTTGCCTGGTTGCCGGGTCAACAGCCAATAGGCTGCCTTGCTGCTGCGACACGGCCCACAGCAAACGGCCGTCCCAGGCCAGCCCGGCTAACCAGCCCTGATCCGCCAGGTCAATGGCGTCGTCGAAATCGTTGCTGGCCGGGTTGATGCTGCGCAGGTAGTTCGCGTCGTGTAAAGATTGCCATAAGTGCGTACCATCCCAGGCGGTCCCACTGAGGTTGCCAGGGCAGAGAAAGGTTTTGACAACGTGCATGGTGTTAATGTCAAGTTGGTAGAGCGTGCCGGTAGCGTAATCGGCGTTCCACAGGTAACGGCCGTCCCAGGCCAGTCCCACCGGCCCCCGCCCTGGCGCGTCATGTGTTGTGGTCAGGTGCAATGTATTCATCAACCTGTTTCCTTCATCAATTTTGCAGCCGCGCGAACATTCGCCCCCTGCTTATTGCCCGGCTGTTGGTCTTGAATCCAGGCGATCATTTCTAGCAAAAATTCGGCGGAGATAGATTGCGTTTGTTGTAAGCGACGTGGTTCTTGCAGACTGTCGTACAACGCCTGTAAATTTTTCAACGCCCCCCCCATAGGATGATTTTCATGATGAACCAGGACAACGGGGCGCGGCGCGATTTGCCCAACGTGGCGTGGCAGAAAATAAGTGTGTGGATTCTTGTTGTGGAAAACGTGCGCCGGGGACAGCCCCGATTGCGCCCGGCCAATCGCAATGACGCCGCCGATGTTTGGTGAGCGCGCAGCCCAAATTAATGCCAGTCCGGCTGCCAATGGTTGGGCAATGATAATCGGTTCACGGGGCAGCATTTGAATTAACAGGTGGATGTCTTCCCAAAGCTGTTCCGGCATTAGCAGGTCGTTGATGCTGGCGTGCAGTAGATAGCGAAATGGGTCGAGGCCATAGATGCTGTAACCGGCCCCAGCCAGAGCGCTGCATAGTTCATCGTCGGTGCGGTTGAAATTGCCATAGCTGGAGAGGTAGAGAATGGTGGGAGGGGTTAGTTCTGCGCCGCCGGATGGATAATAATAGCTTTCCATGATCGTACCCGCGCGCAGCGGCCAGACGTAAACTCGCCCCTGCCTGGAAGAAGGAAACCCAAAAAAACCGAAATTTATGTTGGGACCAAAGCGTTCTTCAGCCCATGCTTTGATCGCTGCCAGATCGAGATTGAAATTTTGATCCCCTGGCAGCCCATCACTTTCTCCTGTGCCGCGTAAATCGAAAACCAGATGCGCAATTTTACCATCGGGGCCGTAAGATTTTACTTCTTGCCGGGCGCAGGCGACGACACTCGTTTTGGTTAATGGGTATTTGGGGATCCAGACGCGCAGCACTTTTATATCTTCGTCTGCTGTATTTGTAGGACGTACAAACAGCGCATCGAGATATAACTCATCGTCGGTTAAAATACCGAAGGTTTCTTCTGTATAGGGTAATGTGACGACCATTGGTTTCTTCCAGATTGTTCTGACCTGACAGGTCCCCGGTCAATCTCGCTATGGGGTGTCGGATGTTTCCGACTCCTGATCATACGGGTAATTGGGTAAGAAGTCTATGACTCTTATGTACGCCTCTTCCAACGTTTTTGTGGTGTTGAAGTAACCACTGAGCATTTCTTGCAGCACAATTGAGAAGGTTAAATTCTCATACAGGTCTGTCATGAGAGCGCCTTGTCCTTGTGGCAGGCCCCAGCGGTCGGAAGTGGCAATGCGGCTGCGCAGTTGGGCGACGAGCGCTGCGCCGTAAATGTCTTGCAGGCTTTGGCTGCTGTTGGCAATGGGCTGTGTGCCCCAGGCGTCAATGAAACGGCGTGTCGCCTCTGCTGTGCCCCAGCGTAGGGGGACTTTGCGTTCACTTTCCACGCGCAGCCAGGTTTCGTAGCCGTCGTTGAACCAGAACTGGGCGAAGGCAACGGCCGTTTCCCTGTCCGCTTTGTTGGTGATGCCCAGGTACGTTAGATGCCCATAGTCGGCCCCATTAATTTGCGTCAGAATGCCGCTGTTCTGCGCCAGATAGGCGGGGTTTGTGGCGCACTCGGCGCAGGTGGGGGGCACGGCCGTATCCAATCCGGCTAACTGCGGCAAAATGTGGGGTGGACTCATGATCAACCCGGTGCGACCGGACAGGTAGGCGTTACGTGTGCTGGTATCGGTTTGCACGCCGCTGGGGCTGTAGTTGTGGATGATCTCAAAGTAAAAATCGAGCGCTTCCTGGCAGGCAGGTTCGCGCAGCAGGACGCGGCCATCCTCGTCAATAAGCTGGCAGCCGTTGGCGACGGCCAGGTATTCAAACACCTGCTGCGTGCTGATCAGGTTCGATTCGGTGGGTACGACGAAGCCGGAAACCAGGTTGTCACGGTTGAAAAGGGCCGCAGCGGCCGTGAGCATGGCGCTGAATGTGGATGGCGGCGCCAGGTTCCCCTCGGTAAACCAATCCTGGCGGTAAATGAGCAATTGTAGATAGCCGTCGCTGGGCAGGGCGGCCGTTTGCCCATTTAGCTGCACCAGCGCCAGGGCGTCGGGGTCAAAGGTGCTGCGGCCAATGGCGTTGACGGCCGTTTCCGCCGCAGCCACGTCAAGAATGCCCCGCTCGGCCCAGCCCATGGTATAGGCGGCCGGATGAATAATGATGTCGGGCAGGTTGTAGGTGGCCGAGATAACGGCCGTCTCGACCAATTTTGGCAGCAAAGCCGGGTCTACCAGCCGTAGTTCCACCGTTGCCGGATACACGGCTACAAAACCGGCGATCATCTCATTGAGTGCAGCCAGGTGTGCAGCTGAGGTTTCATTGACCCAAATTGTCAGACTGGGGAGGGCGGCCGCAGCGGCAACGGCTGCGGGGGCGCTGCCACTGCTGCCTGGCGTTGGCGTTGGCGCTGGTAAAATGAGGGGTGGTTGTGCAGTCGGCAGGGGAGCGGCCGTTTGCGCAGCCTGGGTCGCCGCGCGTGGCGGCGTCAACTGTGCCTGGCAGCCCGATGCCAGCAGGAGCAGCAGCAGGGCGAGCAGGAGATGATAGGGCAAGGACAGGGGGATCGCGCACGGCCGTTTCTGCGCTGCTGTGGGTATGGGCCTGGCGCTGTTGTTCATTTGCGTTAGATGCGGACGTTTTTTCACCGCGTTATCCTCTCATAAATCAGACGCAGGCCGGTCAGTGTCAGCCACGGGTCAACATCGGTAATGGTGGTGGTGTGCGGCGCGATTAAATGGATCAGGCCGCCCGTGCCAATCACGCGCAGCGGCCGGTGTTGGTCTGGGTGTTCTTGTTGCAGACGATGTAACAACCCTTCGATCAGGCTGACGTAGCCAAAAATCAAGCCCGACTGCATTGCATGGACAGTATTGCGCCCCAACACGCGCGGCGGCGCTTCCAGAGCGACGTGGCTCAACCTGGCGGCGCGGCCGGACAGCGCATCCGCAGCCAACCGTAAACCGGGGGCAATGACGCCGCCTAAAAATTCACCGGCGGCCGTGATCACATCTAACTTGGTCGCTGTGCCCATGTCCACAACAATGGCCGGCTCACGCCAAAGCATATGCGCGGCGGCGGCATTTACCAACCGGTCTGCGCCAACGGCCGCCGGATTATCGGTACGTATCTGGATTCCTAAATTGGAGAGGTAATTGATTTCCAGGGCATCACAGGCCAGGTAACGGCGGCTGGCTTCAGCTAAGGTTGAGGACAGCGTGGGGACGACGCTGCAAAAAATAGCGTGATGGACTGCCTTCAGTCCACCTGTTTCCTGCAGCAATCCGCGCAAAACAAGACCATATTCGTCGGCCGTTTTCTCATGCACGGTGGACAGTCGCCATTGCTGCTGCCATGCCTGACCATCCCAGAATCCCAGAGTGATGTTCGTATTACCAATGTCAATGGCAAGAAGCATAAGTGTGATCATTCCTATTAGATAATGATCTGATTGTATAAGGGGCATACATGTGGAGCAAGGGATAGGGCGAAAAAGCCTGGGCATGGTTCATCACTCTGATATACCATTTAGGTTACATGGTCTATAATTGAGATCAGTGCAGCTTGCTTGATTGCTGACTGCAAGCAATTTTTGAGAAAACTGCTGAATCAAAGAAAAGGAGTCCCTCATGCTCGTTAAAGAAAGAATGTCCTCTCCCGTCATTTTTGTTGGCCCGGATATGCCGATTATGGAGTGTTTGAAGTTAATGCAGGATAAAAGTATTCGCCGGACACCGGTGTTGGATAAGCACGGTAAATTGATTGGTATTGTGTCCGATAAGGATTTGTTGAATGCTGCTCCTTCTGATGCGACTACCCTTAGCGTCTGGGAAATGAATTACCTGATCGGCCAGGTGAAGGTAAAGGACGTGATGACCGGCAAGGTATTGACCGTTACGGAAGATACGCCGATTGAAGAAGCGGCGTATGCGATGGCGCAGAACAAGATTGGTGGTATGCCGGTGATGCGCGACGGTCAAGTCATTGGGTTGATTACAGAAACCGACTTGTTCAAAATTTTCCTGGAATTGATGGGGGCGCGTGAAGAGGGTATCCGGGTGACAGCTCTGGTGCCGGATAAACGGGGTGAATTGAGCGCCTTAACCCATGCTGTTTCCGAAGCGGGCGGTAGTTTTGTGGCCTTTGGGCAGTTTGCCGGTGATAGCCCGGATAATAAACTGGTCACGTTTAAGGTAGCAGGGTTGGCTGAAGCAGTGGTGTTGGAGAAGATACAGCCGCACGTGTTGCAGGTGATTGACGTGCGCTCCTGCTGTTAGTTGAATTGTGTTCATGAATGGAATGAGGCAAACACGGGGAAATTGCGTTCCCCGTGCTTTTCTTTTGGGAGGATTACTGCTAGGGGTGGTAACGGCCGTTTCCGTTCATCCGGCAGCGGTGTATGCCTCATTATCTGCGCCTTACTCCATTGCGCCAGGCCAGACGGCCGCAAGCAGTTCCATTACCGACACAATTACCGGTACGCTCTACCTGCCATTGCTGTTTGTCCCGCCAGCGCCAGACCCCTTACCGCCGCCGCTCATCTTGAGCGGGACGCCACCGATTGATTTTACGGCCGTGCAGCTAGAGCTGCGGCAAGAAGGGTTAAGCCTGGGATTTAGTAAATTGGGCTTTCACGCCGGGCCAGGCGGCAACCCGACCGGGCTGGTGGATTCGCTGTATCAATTGGATGCTGCTGGCGTGCCCTTTGTGGTCAAAAGCGTTGATACGCTTACCGGCGTTTACGAAGCGCAACTGATCATGCGCCAGAGTGACATACCGCACATTGCCATATTTCGTCGCAGCATCGTACCGCCTGGCGCTAATCCGCCCCCTTCTGGCAATCCAGACGTGCCTGATTACGGTAAGTCCCCGGCAGATGCCGCCTTTGAGCATTGGCAATGGCACAAAGCGCACTTCCCCGCAGAATTAGACCCGGCATTGACCTGGGTGGAAACGGTGAACGAGGTGGACAAAAACCGGGCCGAGTGGCTGGCCTTGTTTGCCCTGGAGACGGCGCAGTTGGCGCTGGCCGATGGTTACAAATGGGCGGCCTTTGGTTGGTCTACCGGTGAACCGGAACCGGCGCATTGGCAATCCCCGGCGATGCTGGCCTTCTTGCGCTTTGCTGCGGCGCGCCCGAATCAGGTTGCCATTGCCCTGCATGAATACAGCCTGACGGTAGACCAGATCACGCGCTGGTATCCATATCTGGTCGGTCGTTTTCAATTCTTGTTCATGATATGTGACCAGCATAACATCCCCCGACCAACGGTGCTTATTACGGAGTGGGGGTGGGAAGCGGTTCACGTGCCCGACGTGGCGGCGGCGATGGAAGACCTGGCCTGGGCTTCCTGGCTCTATGCCGCTTATCCAGAAGTGAAAGGGGCAGCGATCTGGTATCTTGGCCCCGGGTTTGATGGCATTGCTGACCAGGCGCAGCGGCTCATTGCGCCGTTAATGGATTACAGCAGGAGCCATTACTTTGGCGTGACGCCAGGACGTGGGCGCATTGACCCATCGTTGTTTGCCCCAGTGACGCCGACGTGGTTATATGAACGCTTTGCCGGCAACGCGAAACGCGACGCTGTGCTCGCTCACGACTTCAAGCCTCTGTTTTTTGCGCGTCTTGAGCCATAGCGACTGCTTCAGCTTTGAGAATGGTGGTGGCTGTCAGTTGCGCCACTACATTCATGATTGCCATGTCAGATTCATCGAATGGCAGGTCTTCAAACTTATTAATGGCCTGGAAAACCCCTAGAATTCGGTCGTTTGCCACAATGGGAACACAAACCATAGAGCGTGTTTGAAATTGGAACGTGCGGTCCACGTCTGCGGAAAACCGGGGGTCGCGGTGGACGTCAGGGATGACGACGGCTTCACGCTGCGTGGCTACCCATCCGGCAATCCCGACGCCAAGCGGCAGGCGATGGCCGACCAATGAGTTCTTGACCTGGCCGTGGACAACGGCGAAGACCAGTTCATTGGTCGCTTCGTCTACCAGCATTAATGACCCATCACTGGCCCCAATGCTGAGTAAGGCTGATTGCAGCACACGTTCCAGCAGGGAGACAACATTTGTGTGTGCAGTGATGGTCATGGATGCTTCTTGCAGGGTTTTGATGGCGCGCAGTTGCAACCTCAGCTTCACAACCTGATCTTCTAGCTTTTCGGCTTCTTCTTTCAGCCGCGTGTTCTCGTTTTGCAGGTTGTGCAGTTTCATTTGCAGCAGCGCATCGCGCTCTGCTACTGTCTGTCTTGTCTTCTCTTTGGGTTGACCGAATAATGATTTCATCACCAACTCCTCAGAAATAGCGAGGATGAGGGGATGGAGGGATATGATATGGGCAAAATCCCCTAATCTCTGCTTTTCATTTGTGGGGGTGTACCCACCGTTCATGAAATTCCCATCGCAAATTGGTGCGGTGAATAGGCGATGCAGGAAATGGTTTTTGGGTACCGTTAAAAATTCAACTTCTTCAAGAAATTGAGTTTTTGGGCTTCTGGGGTAGTTTGTGACAGTATATCATGATTGATGACAAATCATGCAAAAGTTTGGCAAGTTGTTATAGTTTGAGGTCGGCGAGGTTTTTTTTTGACCAAAACCTTGCCGACCTTGCTCGTTATCTGGCGTTTAGGCCAACGCTTTGGCCTGGGCGATCCAGGCGGCCGGGTCTGCCTGCCAATCGGCCGCTTTTGTCACTTCTTTGAGATAGTCAGGCGTCAACTCGGCCAGCTTTTGGAAGCTGGTAATGCCCGCTTCCTTGAGCCGCTGCGCGAATGTGGGGCCAATGCCGTTGATGCGGGTTAAGTCATCTTCGGCAACGGCCGTTGGCGCTGCTGTTTCTGCTTTATCTCCATTGTGTTGCGCCGGTTTGTCAATTTTTTCAAATAACAGACCTGACAACCCGACCAGGACTTTCACCGCGTTTTTGGGATTGAGTAATTCTTTTAACTCTGCACCGGTTAAGGCTATTGCTTGTTCCATCTTTACCTCCAGGAGGGCGCTTGCTGCGCATCCTCATGCGTATTATGTTATGACGCACTGCATTATATCATAAAAACGAACAGGGAGGAAGAGGGAAGGGCAAACGGCCGTATCTTGACGATACGGCCGTTTGCAAATACCACACACAAGCGGTTCAGGCGCGGCGCAGCTCGGTGAAGAGTCGTTTCCAATGTAAAGAAACGTTAGAAAGCAGGGTGTCGGCGCGGAAGAAGCGCGCTGCCAGCAGCACAAACAGGTAAGTGGTCAGCGCCAACCCGCCCAGGCTGACGATAATCTGCCAGATAGGCACGGTCGTGGCCGCCATACGTGTCATCATCGCCACGGGCGCAGTGAAGGGAATCAGGCTGAGGGTCGTTGCCAGCATGCCGTTGGGGGATTGGATAAAAACGAAGTTCAGCCACAAGGGAATCATCAACGGCAGTAAAATGACGAAGGTAAATTGGCCGCCTTCGCGGGCATTGGGGGCGAGCGCACCGACTGCGCCCATCAGCGAGGCGTAGAGCAGGTAGCCTAGCACAAAGAAGCAGATGCCCCAAATGACGAACCCGGCAGGCAGCGTAAAGGAGGAGAACATTTCCATCATTTGTTGTACACGTTCCAGGGCCATCATGCCACCGCCAAACCAGATTCCCATTTGCAACAGGGCGACCCCGCTTAAACCGAGTACCTTGCCCAGCATCAGTTCACGCGGACGCAAGCTAACCAGCAGCACTTCGGCGGTGCGGTTTTCCTTTTCGCGCGTCACGCTTTGCAGCATGAAGCCGCTGCTCATGGTGATGAGGAAGAAGAAGATGAACATGACGGCGAAGGGGACAAAAAAGGTCAAGGGGTTATCGCTGCCGCTGCTGGGACGCGCTTCTTGCGGGGCCAGGTTGCGTGGGTAAATGGAAAAGGTGGGGTTGATGTAAACGGCCGCTTCCGCTTCATCGCCCGTCAACCCATAGGCAATGACGTAATTGAAAAACTCTTGCGTGCCCACGTTAAAGGGAGAAAACTCGCGGCTGACGAGCAGTACGTCCCGCTTTTGCAAAAAATTGGCCGGAATCAGGTAATATTCGTCAATTTCCCTGGCGTTGATAGCGGCGGTGGCGGCCGTTTCGCTGGCGTATTCTTGCAGCAGTCCCGGTGGCAGGCTGGGGGGCAATTGTGTCAGAATGCCGGCTTCATCCACGTAGCCGATGACCGGGGAGTGGGCGGCTGTGGTTTGCGTTTGCGTTTGCGCGCTCAGGTCTGTGCCGGGAACGAGTTGATTCTCATTGGTGAACGCTTCCCTGGACATAACTTGTGTGCCAACGTTCATTAAAATGATCATGCCTGGCAGCAAAAGGGTAGTCACCCAAAAGGATGGCTTGCGAATGGTGGTGAGAAATTCGTGTTTGAGAACGATGAAGATGTTACGCATGGTTTTTTGCTCCGTAGTCCGTAGTCCGTAATCCGTAGCCCGTTCATGGTTCTACCGGCTGCGCACGGCGGCCAACACACCGCGCAGGTTGAGGCTTTGCCCGTAGCGCAACATGCCGACGCGGAAGATTTTGGCCGAGACATAAACGCTGAGAACGGCCGTTGTCACCAAGATCAGCCAGCTTGCGACCAACTGCCAGGTGGGAACGACGTTAACGGCCCAGCGCATAATGATCGTGATGAATGACGTGGTGGGGAACAGGGTCAGCGCCACCAGGATTGGACTGTCTGGCTTTGCTATGATCAGCGCCACGAAGAAAAACGGGAAGATAAAGAGCAGGTTCAAGATACCGGCAATTTGCTGCCCTTGCTGTAGTTCGGTGACGGCGCTGCCAATGGCTGTCATCATCCCGGCAATGAGCGCATAGGCAGGGAAGAAATAGAGGGCGATGATCAGCAGTGAAGACCAGGGAACGGTAAAATCTTGCAATTGCGGTATGTAATTGGCGCCAATGACCAGGGCTACGGCGGCGACAACCAGCCAGATAAACAACTGTGTCAACGAAACGCCCATTAGCCCCAAAGCTTTGCCGCCAATCAACTGCACTGGCGTTACAGAAGTGACCATCATTTCCATGGTGCGATTCTCTTTTTCGTCAGTGACCACTTGCAGCAAATAGCCGGCCGATCCCATAACGATAAAGATGAAGAGGAAGGCTGCCACAAAAGGAATGATGAAACCAAGCGGATTGCTGCTGCTGATTTCGCGGCCACCTTCCAGCGAACGCACGGTCAATTCCGGGCCATCAATGAGCAGTTCTTGCAGTTCCGCCGGCCGCGCCGCTGCCAGATTGGCGCGGATGAAGTCAGCGAAATCATTGCGGGCGGCTTCGTCCGTGTCGTCTTGCCAGTAGTAGCGATTCAGTTCGCGTGTGGTCAGGTAATCGGCGGCGAGGACGTAGTAGGCTTGAATGTCGCCGGCGGCCAGGGCGGTTTGGGCGGCCGTTTCATCAGCGAAGGCGCGCATAGGGACCATATCATCATTGATCCCGGTCGGGGGGCGCACAGTCTCGTTGAGGATACCGGCGTGGTCCACGTAACCAATGGGGCGCTTGTCTTCCCCGCGCACGGCGACAAAGATGACCAATCCCATGACGACGATGATCAAAAACGGGATAGCCAGCGTGCCCAGCAAAAAGCTGCGCTTGCTGACCATTTTGCGATATTCATGTTTAGCTAAAAGCCAGAAGTTACGCATGGTTTTTCTCCATAGCCCGTAATCCGTGATCCGTAATCCGTAATCCGTGATGGTTCACGGCTTATGGTTCACGGTCTACCGCTTTCCCTCTTGGATAACGGCGACAAAAATATCATCCAGAGAGGGTTCGGCGATCTCGAAGCGCTCGATTTTGACGCCGTCGCGGGTGGCGAGGGTGCGGAAGACGTTTTGCGGGCTGGCGCCGGGAGCGAGCGCCAGATGATAGGCGCCGTTTTGGCTGCGGGTTTCAAGCACGCCGGGCAGGTCGGTGAAGTCGCCGTGCCCTTCCAGTTCGATGGCATTACCGGCAAAGTTGCGCTTAATCTCGTCAACCTGACCGTAGAGGACGGTACGGCCGTTGTCAATCAACACAATCCGCTGACTAAGCGCCTCTACCTGGTACATCTGGTGCGTGGACATGATGATCGTCTTGCCTGCTTGCCGCTGTTCCTCAAGGATGACCTTTGCCAGGCGCGTGTTCACCGGGTCCAGGCCGGAAAACGGCTCGTCCACGATGATAATGTCTGGGTTGTGCAGTAGGGTGGCAATCAACTGCGCCTTTTGCTGCATCCCTTTGCTCAGTTCCTGGACTTTCTTATCGCGGTGATCATACAGGTCGAGACGTCTCAGCCACCCTACCAGCTCTTTTTTCGCGGTGTTAGCGTCCATTCCTTTCAGTGTTGCCAGGAAAATGAGGGTTGGCTCTAACTTCAAATCTTTGTATAGGCCGCGATCTTCTGGCATGTAACCGATGCGCTGCTTTTTGGCCTCGGTCAGGTCGCCGCCGAGAATACTGACGCTGCCGCCATCGGGGCGGAAAATGTCCAGCATCATGCGGATGGTGGTTGTTTTGCCCGCGCCGTTGGGTCCAAGCAGACCGAAGATTTCGCCGGGATACACTTCAAAAGAGACGTCCTGCACAGCTTTGACCTGGCCGAAGCTCTTCTTGATGCCGGCAACGGTGATGGTGGGGGTATTTGCTGTATTCATGAGATCCTTCCTGTTGTTAGATGGGTAGTCGGGTAGTCGGGTCATCAGACTACAAGGCCACAAGGCTCTCTACGCGGTGAGGAGTGGATTGGTTGCGCATTGTAGCGAAGGTCTTTATTCCAACCACGCGGATGTCATTCCCGCCCCACGCCTTCATTGATTTAGAGGTAAGTCAGGGGGCTGGTATAATTGAATTTGCTGAGATAAAGTGGTTACTATAGCGGGTGGGCATTGTACCCACCGCTACCCAAAATTATTACCTGAACAGCTTATGGAAGAGGATAACATGAACATCAATGGCAAAGAAATAGCAACATTAGCCGGAGGGTGCTTCTGGTGCCTGGAAGCAGTCTATGAGCAGTTACGTGGCGTAGACAGCGTCGTCTCCGGTTACAGTGGCGGGCACGTCGCCAACCCCAGTTATGACGCAGTATGTAATGGTACAACCGGCCACGCCGAAGTGGTACAAATCACCTATGATCCTGATGTGGTCAGCTTCAAAGAGCTGCTGCAAGTGTTCTTCACCATTCACGATCCCACGACGCTAAACCGGCAGGGGAACGACGTGGGCACGCAGTATCGCTCGGCTATCTTTTATCACGACGACGCGCAAAAGGAGATTGCGGAACAGGTCATTGCGGAGATGACGGCCGCACAGCTTTGGCCGGACCCCATCGTGACCGAAATCACCCTGCTGGAGACGTTCTACACAGCCGAAGATTACCACCAACAGTATTATGCCAACAATGAGTACCAGCCATACTGTATGTTCGTCGTTGCGCCTAAGGTGCAGAAGTTTCGCCAGAAGTTTGTGCAGCAGTTGAAGCGGTAACAACGGCCGTCGCTCTCCCCACGTCAAGCAGCACACTGTTACCCCCGCCGATCTGGATTAGCATTTGTCCATCCCCTACAGGCGCCGCCCACGTTTCCTGGGCGGTATCCGTAGCGCGCGTCCCGCCAACAAAAATGCGCGTGAGCGTCTCCGTCTCCAGGTCTACGACAAAAACGGCAACATCCCCGCGTGTTCTTCCCTGCGACACCAAATAAACGCGATCATTCAGTAATAGGAGGCGCTGCTGCTCCAACAGCGCACCAGCCGTAGAACGCTGCCAACGCAAGCTGCCATCCTCATTTAAGGCAATTAACCGTTGGTCAAAAATGTCAGCATGGGCGATCAGTGCGCCTCCACTGGGCAAAGCAATGATGCTGCCCCGATCCAGGAACCCTTTAGACAAGGCCAACAGCCGTTCGGGCGGCTGCCCATCCAGGTGCAGCCGGTAGATGCCATCGTCGGCGTGGAGCCATATCTGTGCGCCAACGGCCAGCAAGTAGCCGTTGCGCGCCGCTAATTGTGTCAAGGGCTGCGCCCCGTTAGTCACCCACACGGCAGGCGATGAACCAGGTATGGCGAACAGCAGCAGATCGTCTGTCACTGTCCAGTTAAACGGCCGTCCAGCCACGTCTTGTTTCCATAAGAGCCGACCGTCTGCGGCCACAGCAAATGCCTGTCCACGCACCAGCGCCAGCAGCCCGCCAGCGGGCAGGGGCAGCAGCAATGGCGCGCCCACCACGTCCAGCTCAATTTGCCAGAGAGGAGCGAGCAGGGGAACGGCCGTTTCCATCCCATTCCCTGCATCTGCCTGGCGCAGCGCGTCAATTCGTCCAAAATGATCAGCCACGTACAACGTCTGCCCATCAGCATCCAACACGGCGGCTGTCACTGTGTCAATGTCGGCCAACGGAGGCAGCAGTCGCCCGTCAGCAAGCGCCGTACCTACAAGCTGCCCCCCAGTTAACGTGACAGCCACATCGGTCAACAGCACGCCAACGTAAGTTGTATTGTCTGCCGCCGGGGGACGTGTCCACAGCACACCAGGGGATGCCAAAATGCGCTGCATCCAGATGTATTGCGAAGGCGGCTCCCACCCGGCCTTCGTCGGGTCTTCCCACCAGTAGCCCGGTCCTGGTTCCAGGGGCATGTGTGAACGAATCTCGAAGTGGAGGTGAGGAGGGGTGCGCGGCTGACCGATATTGCCCACCTGCTGCCCGCGTGTGACGCAATCGCCGGCGCGCAGGGTGATGCTGGGCGGGTCGAGATGCCCATAGAAGGAGAGGATGGTACGGCCGTCGGCAAAGGTGTGGCGCACAATAACGACGCCCTGGTCGCGTCCCCAGCCCAATGGTTCGGCGTAGGTGACACGGCCGTGCCCCACGCTGTACACCGGTAAACCTAAACTGGAACTACCGCGCCCCAGTCGCCAATCTTCACCGGCATGGTACTTGTCATACCGATTGCGGAAGATGCCAAAATCGCGCCCGCCGGTCGTCAGGCTGGCGGCATCGGGCGGGTCGAGAGGAAAATCAAACACATCCACCAGCCCACACAACGCTCCCTCTTGGGGGATGGGATCGCGCAGTGGCGCCGCGTGCGGGTCGCCGACCACCAGCAGCGGGACGGCCGTTGGCGTCGGGGTAAACGTGGGTGTAGGCGTCGGGGTTGCCGTCGGCGTGGCCGATGGCGTAACGGTGAAGGTGGGCGTCAGCGTTGGGGTGATGGTAGGAAGCGTGACGCTGGTTGATCGCAGGGAAACGGCCGTCGGCGTGGCAACGGCATTTCCTTCAGTACAACCGGCGCCCATCAGCAGCACACAAACGGCCGTTACCCAACAAGCATAAATATTTTTCATCACCACCAACTACCGACGCTAATGCGGTGTATTGTCCAGGCGAAAACCATGACCGCGCACCGTAACGACATAATTGTAATCATCCAATTCCACCAGACGATCACGCAAACGGCGTACTAGCGCATCAATAGCTTGTTCTGAAACCCCCAGGCCATCCGTGCCTGGCCAAACCGCATCTACAATGCCATCACGACTGCACACCGCGCCATTGGCCTCATACAACATCTCCAACAGCCGGAACTGTGCCAGCGACAGAGGCGGGTTCAGCTCCTGCCCTTGAATGCTCACACTGCGCTGTGATGGGTCAATGGTCAAGTTTCCCTCGATAGTAGGCGGGTCAAATGTTAATGGGATCGTCGCTTCTGTGCCCACAAAGAGGAGCTTGACGCAGAGGGCAATTTGCACCTCATCGCCATCTTGCAGCAGCGCTTTGCCTGTAATCTGTTTGCCATTGATGTGCGTGCCGTTTTTGCTATCCAAATCCTCGACGTGGTAACGGCCGTTTTCATATAAAATTTTGGCATGATACCGGGAAACCTGGCGTTCTGGCAAAACCATCTGGCAATCACTACCCCGTCCAATCACAAACTCATTCGTTTCGATTGTCCAGCGTTGACCATTCAGTTGACCCTCACGGGCAATTAAAACAGGCTTTTCGTCCATAAATCTTTCCTTTAGTATAATACGTAACGCTATGTTACCACCACTTAAGAATGACACAATTTTACGCGAACGTTACCGACTAACCAACATAGTCGGCCGTGGCGGCATGGGCAGCGTCTATCGTGCTGAAGATTTACGCCTGCCCGGGCGTATTTGCGCCGTCAAAGAAGTACAGCCCGATCCCAATGCCGCAGCCGATGCGGTGACGCAAATGCAGACGCAATTTTTGCAGGAAGCCAGTATTCTCGCGCAGTTGGACCATCCCAATTTGCCCAAAGTTTCCGACTTCTTTGCCGATGGTGGACGAGAATACCTGGTGATGGATTACGTGCCGGGTCAGGACTTAAAAGAAATCATGGATGAGAGCCGGAAAAACGGCCGTTCCCTCAGCGAAAGCCTTGTCCTGGAATGGGCGCAGCAAATCATGGATGCCCTCGACTATCTGCATCACCAATCGCCCCCCGTTCTTCACCGCGACATCAAACCCAGCAACATCAAACTCACGCCAGACAATCGCATCAAACTCGTTGATTTTGGCCTGGTAAAACTGATGATTCCTGACGACAGCCGCACCATTACCATCGTGCAAGGGCGCGGCACAGCCCTGTACACTCCCCTCGAACAATATGGCGGCGACGCCGGGCATACAGATATTCGCACCGACATTTACGCCCTCGGAGCCACATTTTACCATTTGCTCACCGACGTCCCCCCACCAGACGCCAAAACGCGCTTTCTCAACCCACGCGCACTGCGCCCTTTGCAACAGTTCAAACAGATCAAGCTGCATGTAGCCGATGCCATCATGTGGGCCATGGAGATGCACCCAGATGAACGGCCGTCAGACATCGCCACATTTCGGCGCGTCCTAAACGGGCAGTCGCCACGCCCTGGACGCAACACCCCCCCCGGCGAAATGACATTGCTCCAGGCCTTGCGCGCTCATCGCCTTGCCATGCTCGTCACCGCAGGGCTTTTTTTACTGGCCGTCCTCATCACTATCTTATAATTGGAGATTTCATGAACGGTGGCGCACCATCACAAATAAAAAGCGGGGTGAGGGAATTTTGGGGGCTTTTCTTTACCCCATAGGACAGGCGTTCCTCTCTGGTAAGTGCGCTGCTTTACCTTGACATGCTGGCATAGAACGGATATAGTTGGCGTACTCGCATCGTGTACATTAATAGTCTATTAATGACTATCTTTATCAGTTCACACCTTCATACTAGAATCCTGGTATTGTTGGATCATCAATTGGTTTAGGAGAAGGGTTAAATGGCAAATGTAACCTACAAGAATGTTTTCAAGCGCTATGGCGACGTCGCTGTCATTAGTGACCTCAACATGGAGGTTGCCGATAAGGAATTTGTCGTGTTTGTCGGGCCGTCTGGCTGCGGTAAGTCCACCAGCCTGCGTATGCTCGCCGGTTTGGAGGAAATTTCCGAAGGTGAAATCCTGATTGGCGACCGCGTTGTCAACGACGTTCCCCCCAAAGATCGTGACATCGCCATGGTCTTCCAATCCTACGCCCTCTACCCTCACATGTCTGTGTATGACAATATGGCCTTTGGGTTGAAGCTGCGCAAGACACCTAAAGCTGATATTGATCGGCGCGTCAAAGAAGCAGCCAACATTTTGGGCCTGGAGAACCTGCTGGATCGCAAACCAAAGCAGCTTTCCGGTGGGCAGCGGCAGCGCGTTGCTGTCGGCCGCGCTATTGTGCGTGAACCGGCCGTTTTCCTGATGGATGAACCGTTATCTAACCTGGACGCCAAGCTGCGCGTTACCGCACGGGCCGAAATTAGCAAACTCCACAAGCGCCTGGGAACTACCTTTATTTACGTGACCCACGATCAGGTAGAAGCGATGACGATGGGCGACCGCATTGCCGTGCTTAGCGATGGTTTGCTGCAACAAATTGATTCACCGCGCAACCTGTACAACTATCCTAACAACATTTTCGTCGCCGGCTTCATTGGCAGCCCCAGCATGAACTTCTTTGATGGCACGCTGGTCGGTGAAGAAGGGAAATTGTTTGTGGATACCGGTGATTTCCGTGTGCGCGTCCCTGACGACCGTAAGAAAACCTTCGGCAGCTACGTCGGCAAAGAAGTCGTTTTTGGAATGCGTCCAGAGCATGTCCATGCGCCAGAGTTTGCGCCACCGAACATTGATGGGCAACCCATCGAAGCGACTGTAGAAATTGTGGAACTGCTTGGACATGAACTGCACTTGTTCATGAATTCAGGTAAATACAGCTTCGTCGGTACGGTGGATACGCGCATGGATGTCCATGCTGGCAATCGCATTGGCCTGGTGTTCGACATGAAAAATATGCACCTCTTTGACAAAAAGTCTGAACAAGCGATTCGCTAACGAACTTGCTGTTGGCCGGTCTCCAGACTGCGCCGCTAAACCCCTAAACTAAACAAGGCCGTCATCATCACGATGGCGGCCTTGTTGCTTTTCGCAGTAGATTCGCTAGACTTGGCCCATGTCTACAGCAAACTACAATATTGGCGAGACCTTTGCCGCGCAATTTGCCTGGCGACTGCCACAAGACGATTATCTGCGCGCCGTTTTTGAGGCAGAAGTTTTAGACCTGGTTCCACTCGCAGAAAAATATGTGGTGCGGCTAAATAAACTCATGGCCGGCCGTCAAGAAGACCCCGACGGCCGTTTACGTCCAACCGAAACCTATACCCAAGAATACTGGTCGTTAGTGGGGCAGCTTATCGGCCGTAAAATCACCGTCGCCTACGAGGTGGACGACGGCCGTGCGCTGCACATGCGTCTGGAAACCCTCACCGGGGAGCATAATTACTTTTACCGCTACAGCGTGGCCGAAGACACGGCCAGGAAGGTACGGGAAAAGTGGGAAAGTTTAGAGAGAGATGGCCGGTAATCGGTAATCGGTGTTCGGTAATCGGTGTTCGGTTGTAACTACTGAGGCTGTCATTCCTTCACCTACGCGGGGGCAGGCTCTGCGAAGGCAGGAATCCACAATGGATACCCGCCTTCGCGGGTGTGACAGCCAGAGAGTCTTAGTCGTTACCCTAACCTGGACAAGCCAGAAAAGAATTTAGTAACCGTTCACCCCCCCTTCGACAGGCTCAGGGGGCGGGAGTGAATGATTACAGAATTTAACGCAAGGGTCATCAGGCGACAAACAACCGCCGCCACAAATCTGTTTGCAAGATGTGGTCTGGGTCGCACTGGTTTTTCAAGGCGTGGAACTGGTTCACCGTATCTTGCCCCAGGTAGGCGACGGTCGTTTCTGGCGTGAGGGTGCTGTCTTTGGCGAAATAGAAACGGCCGTTCGCCGCCAACACAATCGCGTCTAACTCCCGCGCCAGGGTGGTAAGCTGTGGGCGACGGCCGTCTGTCACCCGAAAATCCATCGCCATTGAATACCCATCCAGCCCATGCGTCAACATAAAATCGTCCGGGCGATGTCGTTTGAAGACTGTCAGATAATTGGGTAAATCATGCTGTTGGCAGGTGCGCAAAATCGCGGCAAACGCTTCGCGCGCATTCTCTTTGGGGATAAAGGGTTGGTACTGAATCAATCCATCCCCGCCATAAGACTTTTTCCAATTAGGCACATAATCGAGCAAAAAGTGGAAGGCAGCGTGCGTTTGCCAATAGTTTTTGCCACTACCCAGATGGCCGGCCGTATATTTCGCCAGGTTCACAAACGACGTGCCCCAATTGTTCATGAACGGCCGCATAAACATCCACATGCTCGACTTCGGCACAATCCCGGCGATGGTGTCTGGCAGATTTTGCCGATCCAGGCGCAAACTTTGCTGTGGATTGGGGTCGGCGCCCGACGGCAAATAATTCGCCAGGTGCGCATCGCCACGCCCTAACGCATCCCCCTGGGCAAAGGCGTCTATCCAGCCCACAATGTAGTTCGACGTTGCCAGGTTCTCCTCAAAAAAGGTGAACATCTCTTGCAAATTAGCCGGGGCGCTGGTTTTTACCTGCAAATAACCAGAATAAATGCGCTTCATTTGCAACGTCAGCGATGTGAAACAGCCCAACATGCCAAAGCCGCCGATGGCCGCATGGAAAATGTCGCTGTGTACCTCGCGGCTGCACGTCATGATCGCGCCCGAAGGCAGCATCAGGTCAAATTCCAGGATGTGGTCGCCAATTGGCCCCACCTGCCACGCATTTTTGCCATGCACATTCATGCCCGCGCAGCCGCCGAACGTTGTTTTCATGGTTCCGGTAACAACCGGCGGCCACCAGCCATCTTCTAAAATGTATTTCCACGCCTGTTCAATGGAGACGCCTGGTTCTACCTGGATGACGCCCGTTTCTGGGTCCCAGGCCAAAATGCGGTTCATACGGCTCAGGTCAAGGACGATGTTCTCGCTGTTCATGAACGCATCGCCATAGCTGTTGCCCCCACCTTTTAGACCGACGGAACGGCCGCTTTGATAAGCCAGTTCAAACACATCGCGTAATTGTTCCAGGGTTGTGGGGCGGAACACGTACCCCATGCTGCTGCTGGCTCCACCCCAGGCCCACACGCGCTCTAGTCGCTCGTGGGGCAGTGCTGTTAATTGGCCTGTTTTGCCAGTTGTTTCAATTTGTTTTGTCTTTGTCATGATTGATCCTATTTAACAACGGATTGGCAGGGTTTACGGATTCTAAACGCTTATCCGCAAATCCTGCAAAACCGTGTTCTACTAGGTTAAAAGTTGGCTCTACAGGATTTCATGGGGTTCGGCGTGACATGTGACGAGTGATGCGTGTGGTCTCTCTGGTCA
>JACSRF010000483.1 GCA_014879875.1 Anaerolinea sp. | reverse complement strand
CTGACGCCCACCCCGGCGCCCACCGACACGCCCACAAATACGCCCACAAATACGCCTATCCCCAATCCGGCCGTTGTCTGTATTGCGCCGCCGCCGGCGATTGATGGCATTTTTAACATCACCGAATGGCCGGGCGCGCCCACCGTGCAGTTTGCGCCAGATGGCAAAGAGTCGCAGTTGGTACAGCTCTTCTTTGCCCGTGATGCAGCGAATTTGTACCTGGCGTTTTTGATCAACGACAATACCCCGGACAGTACCGACTCGGTGCGCGTTTTGTTTGACACCACGAACAATGGCGGCGACCCGGACACGGCCGATCGCTATTTCCAGGTTGGGCGCGACGGGACGGCCGAAATTTCGGCCGGTATTGGCAGCAACACGGACACCCAAACCTGGAATGCAGCCTACACCAGTAATAATTGGGTAGCCGTCATTAGCAGCAGCGCGGCGCAGTGGACGGTGGAGATGCGGATTGACGCCAATGCGGAAATGGGCGCGTTGACGAACCCATTTGGCCTGATGATCCAGGTGCTATACACAGGCGATATTACCACCTGGCCGGCAGGCGCCGGTTCCACAGCGTTGAATACGTGGCAAAAGTTTGACAATGTAGTCTGCCCGTAGGAGCAGTAGACATTATCGGAAATAAGCAAAACAGGAACACAGATCAGTCACGGTGGTTGGCGCTGTGCCAGGGGTTGGGGGTAAACCTGACGGTGGCGCAGGCTGTGTATGCGGATGTACGGGCGCGGTATGGGGAAAACGGCCGTTACTACCACACCCTCACCCACATCCAGCGCGTGCTGCAAGATGTGGACTGGCTTTACCCAGATGCACCGCCAACGCTGCACTGTGCGGCCTGGTTTCATGACATTGTTTATGATCCTCGCCGCCACGACAATGAAGCGCGCAGCGCCGCCTACGCTACAGATGCGTTGGCCGCGATGGGTCTGTCGTCGTTAAACGGCCGTGTTGCCCAACTCATTTTATGTACGCAAACCCATCAACCGCCCCCTGAGGACCGGGAAGCGCAAACATTGGTGGACGCAGACCTGGCAATTTTAGGGACGGCAGCGGTGGCGTATGATCAATATGCGGCAGCGATTCGCCAGGAATATGGGTTTGTGCCAGAGGATGTGTATGGGAACGGCCGTTGGCGTGTGTTGCAGGGGTTTGCGGAACGGCCGTGCATTTATCATACAGCGCAAGCCTTCCATGCCTGGGAGTCACACGCCCACGCCAACATGCAGCGCGAACAGGCGCAGTTAGCGGCAAGTATGCGGAATACGGGATAAACCAGAAACCCCAGCGATGCTTTCGCCACGTTCAAAACGTTGCGGTTGTCTGTGTTACAAATTCTTCACTATTGCAAAATTTGCTCATTTTTCTCCCACCGTTATACTATTAGCCAACCACGCTGCCATCAGCGCAGGTATAACCAGCATCAACCTCAACTATTCACGCGCAAAACAAGTGGATAATCGTTTTATCGTCATGCTACCGACGATTCATACCCAACAAAACGATGATGGCATATCCCTATCAGTCATCATTTAAGCACACAAAATCAAACGAATAGACGACAAGAACGGCGTTTAATCCGTCGCTGACAATTCATCTTGCTATGGTCACGCGCTGTTGTCGTTTACCTGCGCCAATTTCCTGAATAGACCCAACGAGGAGGTGAGGCCAGCCGACGCACACAACATAATAACCATGTATTCAATTTCTGTTAATCGTCAATAGACAAACATCATTTGGAGGAGAATCAAGATGAACAAACAAACTGTTGTTATTGTATCAGTTCTTTTACTGCTGGCGCTGACCCTGGTGGCCTGTGGCGGGGGCGAAACGCAAACTGTCGAAGTCACACGCATCGTCGAAGTCACCCGCATTGTGGAATCGGCCAGCAGCGACGCGCCCGCACCCGTTGTAACCGGCGGCAATACCCTGGAAACGATACGCGGCCGTGACGTCCTGAAGTGTGGCGGCAACCAGGCCGTCCCCGGCTTTGGTTATATCAACCCCGACACCAATGAATTTGAAGGGTTCGACATTGATTTCTGCAAGGCGGTAGCAGCGGCGGCCTTGGGCGACGCCACCAAGTACGAAATTCGCCCCACTACGGCCAACGAGCGCTTCCCCGTGCTGCAATCGGGTGAAATTGACGTGCTGATTCGCAACACCACCTGGACCCTCAGCCGCGACACCAACCTGGGCGCCGACTTCCAGCCGACCACCTTCTATGATGGGCAGGGGATGATGGTGCGCAAAGACACCGGCATTACCTCGCTGGAAGGGTTAGAAGATGGCACCATCTGCGTGCAATCGGGCACAACGACCGAGAAAAACCTGGCCGACGTCTTCCGCGCGCGCGGCATTGCCTTTACGCCCGTCGTCTTCGATGACGCCGACAAGACACGTGAAGCGTATGACCTGGGACAGTGCGACGGCTTCACCACCGACAAATCGGGCCTGGTGTCGCAGCAAATTTTGATGGCGGACCCAGATGCGCACGTCATCCTGGAAGAGACCATGTCCAAAGAGCCACTGGGGCCAATGACCCGTCACGGCGACAACAACTGGGGCGACATTGTGATGTGGACTGTCAACTGCACCATTCAGGCGGAAGAACTGGGCATCTCCTCGGCGAATGTAGACAGCTTCCTGGGCGGCGAAGACCCGGTGGTGCAGAACTTGCTGGGCGAGGTTGGCGATCTGGGCACGTACATGGGGCTGAACGCCGACTGGTGTTACCAGGTCATCAAGCAGGTTGGCAACTATGGTGAAATCTACGACCGCAACCTGGGGCCAGGCACTCCCTTCAACCTGGCGCGTGGCTTGAATGAATTGTGGACCAATGGCGGTCTGCTTTACTCCCCGCCATTCCGTTAAACCGGCAAAATAGCCTGTAAGGCAACAACACAGCCCAACGAATGAACGTTGGGCTGTGTTTCATATTAGGAGGGGGCTTTATGGCCAACATAACTCCCAACGTATCCCAAAGTGAGCGATCCATTCCTTTTTGGCGCGACGGCCGTATCCTGGGGGTATTGGCGCAAATCGCCTTTCTGGTCGGCGTCATTTTGGCGGTCGCCTGGCTGCTGAACAATGTGCTGGCAAACATGGACCGGCTGGGGGCATTCCGCTGCGCCGATGGCTCCAACAGCTTCTTGTGCGGTTTCAACTTCCTCAAAATTGACGCCCAATTCGACATCGGGGAAACAACCCTGCTCACCTACGATCCCAGCAATCCCTTCTCGCGCGCGCTGGCGGTTGGCGCCCTCAACACAGCGCGCGTCGCCTTTTTTGGCATCATCCTGGCGACCCTGTTGGGCACCGTGACCGGCATTGCCCGCCTCTCCACCAACTGGCTCATCAATAGCGTTGCCAAATGGTACGTAGACCTGATACGCAACACGCCCCTGCTGCTGCAGCTGTTCTTCCTTTACTTTGGCGTTATTTTGCTGCTGCCTCCCATTCGCGCCGCCATGCAGCCCTTTGGCTTACCCATTTTCATGAGCCAACGCGGCATTGACATGCCCTGGCCGGTGTTGATGCCCTCTGGCGGTATCTGGCTAATTTCCGTGCTGCTTGCCGTTATCGTAGCCATCACCCTCTGGATCGTATTAGGGCGGCGCGAGATCATCCTGGGCAAGAACGAGCGCCGCCCCATTTGGACCACCCTGTCATTCCTGGTCATTCTGATAATTGGTTGGTTTGCCGCTACGTCTGCCGGGGCCGACAATCAAGCTGTCCTGGCGCAAAACAGCCTGGGCGTCACCCAATTTGCCGACCTGGAACGGGTGATGCAGCAGCGGCTTGGCGTGACCAATCTGGCTGACGCGCCACAGATGGTCGCTGATGGGACGCTGACGCAAGAGAGGATGGATACGGCCGTTTTCACCATTTGCGCCCTCCGTAACGACCCCGCCGAAGTCAACCTGGCCGCTGAACTGCGGCGGGCCAACATCCCGTATACCGTCCAACGGTTTAACCGCGCCAACCTGGCCGCCAACGCCTTTGCCGCTGGCGTCTGCGACCTCTACAGCGCCGACAAAGCCAGCCTGAACGCCGCGGCTGACACTGGCGTCCAGGTCGCCGTAACTGAAGCGCCGGTGCGCATTTCCTTGCCCAGCCTGCAAGGGCTAAATTTTGCCGGTGGCTACAAGCTGACGCCCAACTTTGCCGCCATTTTAATCGGCCTCGTCCTCTACACCGGCGCGTTCATCGCCGAAATCGTCCGCGCCGGTATCCAATCTGTGCATAAAGGACAATCGGAGGCGGCGCGCGCCCTGGGTCTTTCCGAGGCGCAGCGGCTGCAATTGGTGGTGCTGCCCCAGGCGCTGCGGGTGATCATCCCCCCACTCACCAGCCAATACCTCAACCTGGTGAAAAATTCCAGCCTGGCCATTGCCGTCGGTTATCCTGATTTGTGGTCCACGGCGTTCATCACCCTGAACCAGTCGGGGCAGGCGGTGCAGGTGTTCATCATTGTCATGGCTTCCTATTTGAGTTTCAGCCTGCTCATTTCATTCTTGCTGAACTGGTACAACCGGCGCATTGCTCTGGTGGAACGTTGATCATGAGGGCAGGGATTAGGGATTAGAAGATACAAGAAAAAATCCCCTAACCCCCTAATCCCCGCCAATTTCAAGAGAAATTATGACGACATTGAAACAAGACTCACAAAAATTGACGCTGGGCGGGCGAGAGGTTCATTTTAATTTGCGCCAGTTTCTACAAGAAAATTTTGCCCGCAGTTGGCTGCGGACAGCGTGGCTACTGGCGCTGATCTATCTCACCGGGCTGGTGGTTTGGGGACAGTTCCAGGCCGCGCCGGTGATGACGGCGCTGGTGGTGTTGGTGTGGTTGGGAACGGTGGGGGTAACGGCCGTTAACGAACTCACCCGCCATCACAGCGCCGCCACCTACTGGCTCAAAAACAACCTCTACAGTTCCATCAGCAACGCCCTTGTCTCTCTCTTGCTGCTGCTGCTGCTTATTGCCGGCATTCGTGGTTTCATCGGCTGGGCCTTCCTGCGCGCCAGCTTCACCACCGACCCCGAAGCAGCCAAAGCGACCCTCGCGCAATTCACGAAACCCGGCGCTAATTGGGGCGCGATCTCTGCCAATATGCGCAATTTGATGGTCTTCCGCTGGCCGCGCAGCGAGGATTGGCGTCTTTGGTCCATCATCATCTGGAATGTGGTCCTTTTCATCCCCAGCCAGTTTGTCTACCGGCGCGAGGTGTTTCGCAAATCGCTCATCCGGCGCGTCCTCACCGCCCTCTGGCTGCTCACGCCAATCATCGCCTTCTTACTGCTGCGTGGCGTGAGCGGCTCCCGCGGCGTGCGCGGCGCTGGCGGCCTCATCCCCCAACTAAGCCCCGACCAGGCGTGGGGCGGTTTGTTGCTGACGCTGGTGGTGGCCGTTTTCGCCATCGTCGCCTCATTCCCGTTGGGCGTTTTGCTCGCCCTCGGCCGGCGCAGCCAGATTCATGGCGTACCGGCGCGGTTTACTTATGGAACGGCCGTTTTGCTCACCCTCTTTTTTCTGGCAACCAGTACCCCGGCAAACTTGAGCAATGCCCAATCCACGGCCGCCAGGGTGTTTGCCTTCTGGCCGCTGCTCATTCCGCTGCTGGCTTACCTGTTTCAGCGTGTTTTCAAAGGCAACGTGGTCGCCTTATTCAGCACGCTTTACATTGAGACGGTGCGCGGCGTGCCGTTCATCACCGTCCTTTTCATGTCCATCATCCTCTTCCCCATTTTCCTGCCACCGGGTATGGAGGTACTGGGAACCTGGCGCGTCATGGCTGCCGCTACGCTGTTTGCCGCCGCCTACCTGGCCGAGAACGTGCGCGGTGGGCTGCAATCACTGAACAAAGGGCAATATGAAGCGGCCGACGCCATTGGTCTGAATACCTTCCAAAAGTATCGCTTCATCATTCTGCCACAGGCGTTACGGGTCGTCATTCCGGCCATCGTGGGGCAGTTTATCGGCCTTTTCAAAGACACTACACTGGTCGCCATCGTCGGTTTGGTCGAATTTTTAGGCGCGGCCAATCTCATCGCCGCCCAACCAAACTGGTTAGGCGTGCGCCGCGAACCTTACGTCTTTATCGCCCTCGTTTACTTTATCGGTAACGCCATCATGGCCGGCTACAGCCGTCGTTTGGAAGCCCAACTGGGCGTAGGACAACGTTAAAGGCAGTAATCAGTGAACGGTAATCGGTGGACAGTGACCGATTGCCGAACACCGACTCAGGGAGAAGAACATGACAAACACAGCATCAAAGAGCTATGGCGCGCATGAAGAGATCATTATTTGCCAGGACGTACATAAATGGTATGGCGAGTTTGAAGCGTTGAAGGGCGTCAGCCTGACCGTGAAACAAGGGGAAGTGGTGGTCATCTTGGGGCCTTCGGGGTCTGGCAAATCCACCTTTATCCGCTGCCTGAACCGGCTGGAAGAGCATCAGGAAGGGGAAATTGTTATAGATGGCATTCCCCTGACCCACGACGTGCGCAACATCGCCGAAATTCGGCGCGAGGTGGGCATGGTTTTTCAGCAGTTCAACCTGTTTCCCCATCTAACGGTGCTGGAAAATGTGACCCTGGCCCCCATTCACGTGCGTAAATGGCCCAAGGACAAGGCTGTGGAACGCGCCATGCACTGGCTGAACCGCGTCGGCATTCCCGAACAGGCGCACAAATATCCGGGGCAGCTTTCTGGCGGGCAGCAGCAGCGGGTGGCGATTGCGCGCACGCTGACGATGGAGCCGAACATTTTGCTCTTCGATGAACCGACCTCGGCGCTCGACCCGGAGATGATCAAGGAAGTGCTAGACGTGATGCGCGACCTGGCGCAGACGGGGTACACCATTCTGGCGGTGACGCATGAAATGGGCTTTGCGCGCACCGTCGCCGACCGCGTCATCTTCATGGATGCGGGGCAAATTGTGGAGGAGAACACACCGGCCGTCTTCTTCACCAACCCGGAGAATGAGCGGACGCGCCTGTTCTTGAATCAGATTTTGCATCATTAAAAGGTGGGAAAGACAAAACCCGGCCCCTTGCATAATGACGTTAATGTGTATACGCTTACCCTGCAAGCTCATCCTACATCCACGCCCGCCGCCGCATCCACCAGAACATCCCCAGGGGCAGCAGCAGCATAATACACATAACGGCCGTAAACATCGCCGGCCCCGTCCACGCATTCAGCGCAAAGACAGGCTCGAAGAAATTCATACCAAAAAAGCCGGTGATAAATGAGAGCGGCATAAACAACGTCGTAATCACCGTCAAGGTCTTCATAATGTCATTCATGCGGTTGTTGACCACCGAGAGGTAAATGTCCAGGTTACCCATCACGCGGTCACGCAGGCTGTCGCTCAGGTCGTGCAGACTGATCATGTGGTCATACACGTCGCGGAAGTACAGGCGGTCTTTAGGGCCAATCATGCTGTACATATCCCGCGCTAACTTGTTCACCACCTCGCGCTGCGGCCCCAGTACGCGGCGCAACTGCCGCGAAATACGTTTATAGGCAAACAACGTTTCTAGCAGTTCCGCCTCTGGGTTGTCAAAGACTTCCGCCTCTAACTGCCCCAGAACGTCCTCAACCATATCAAAGACGGCTACATAATCGTTCACCATTTCATCCAGAATTTGGTAGAGCAGATGATCAGCGCCATGCTGCAAACGGCGCTTATCCCGTTGGCAGGCGCTCCAGACACGATCAACGGCCGTTACCGCATCTACATGGTACGTCACCAGGTAATTGCCCCCCAAAAACACATCCAGTTCCGGCAAAACCAGATTCCGCGTTTCGTGTTGATACGCCGCGTCTTGCAGCACCAGGTATAGGTACGTCTCCCAGTCATCCAACTTAGGCACGTGCGTTTCATTCAGCGCATCATCCACTGCCAGCGGGTGAAAACCAAACGTCGTGGTCAGGATTGACTCCGGCGCGCCGTTAACATCCGCCTCCATCAAATCAAGCCACAGCACCCCTTGCCCCTCAGCTAACACCTGGCTGATTTCCGCCAACGACAGACCGATTTGCACCTGCCCTTCCTGATTAATGAATACAACTTGCATCCGTCGCCCTACCCCTGCTGTGCCTGAAAAGCCCGCACCCGGTTCTTTAGCCAACTCGCCCAAACGTCAACTCCTGCACCTGTTTTGCAAGAAACGTCAAAGAAAACCACGTCGGGGTTCAACATTTGCACGCCACGCTTGAAGTAATCTACGTCAAAGTCAATGTAGGGCAGCAGGTCAGTTTTGTTGAGGATGAGGGCATCAATGCCGCGATAGATGTTGGGGTATTTGTACGGCTTGTCGTCCCCCTCCGGCACGCTGGCGATGACGACGTTGAAGTGCGTGCCCAGCTTAAAGCCGGCCGGGCAGATGAGGTTGCCCACGTTCTCCACAATCAGCAGGTCAATCTCGCCCAGGGGCAGCTCCGGCAGCGCCTGGCGCAGCATGTTCGCGTCCAGGTGACAGTTGCCGCCGGTGTTGATTTGCACGGCCGTCATCCCCGCCTGGATGATCTTGTCCGCATCAATGGAAACGGGGGCCGTGTCTCCCTCCACTACGCTCAGGCGCAGCTCATCTCGCAGCGCCTCTATGGTGCGTAAAATGACGCTCGTCTTGCCAGAACCGGGCGAAGCCATGATATTCATGCCCAATACGCGCGCCGTATTCAGCTTATACTGGTTTTGCGCGGCCAGGTCATCGTTGGCGCTCATAATATCTTCAACAACATGTACAATTTTGCTCATTCAAGTACCTCCTTGATTTACGTTTCAACTTCAATGCTCTCAAGCCGAAACTCTTCCCCGGCAATAACGCGCACGCGGCTGCTCTGGCATTGGGGGCAGGCCATCAGTTCCCGCGCCAGTTGGTATGTGGCGTCGCAATCCAGGCAGCGCAGTTTGGCCGGGATGCGCTCAAAGTGCAGCGTCGCCCCGGCGCAAAGGGTCCCCTTGCTGATGATGTCCCAGTAAAACTGCACCGAGTCATCCACAATGGAAGATAACTGCCCGATAACCAGGTGGAGATCGGTGACACGCGCTGCGCCCGCTTGCTGCGCGTGGTTTACGGCGATGTTCAGAATGTTTTCGGTGATAGCCAATTCGTGCATGATAAGTTTTGCTTATGCTAAGGCGAGGGTCGCTCATCAACAAAGCGGATAGGTTGTGCCTGATGTTCGTGATGTTCGTGATCATGGTGATGATGCGCATGAACGCGGCGCATGTCGCTGGTCAACGTCCCCGCTTCATACTGTTGTAATGCGTCCACAATTGTCTTTGCGCCGGTAAGGAAAATCGTTATACCCATGCTTTGCAAGCGAGCATGGGCCGATTCTCCCATCCCCGCCCCGATCAACACATCACAATCTTGCAGTAGGTCAAATTTGTGCGCATGGGCATGTTCATGGGATTCACCAGGGGCATGTTCCGGCGCAGATGGTGCGCGCAATTCAGTCGTCGGCGAGTTCCCGTCAGCCAGGGTAACTACCTGGAAGAAGGCTGCTTTACCGAAGTGTCGGCTGATGGTTTCGCCATCATCGGTTGGAAACGCAATTTTTAAGGTCATAGTTTTGCTCCGTTTTCTTGAATTGTAACCGTTCACCCCTCGCTGGTTGAGCGTTCGCCTGAGCTCAGGGGACGGGAGTGAATGATTACCTTGAATTAGATAGTGCGAATAGCGTGAAAGGGACACGCAGCCACGCATACGCGACAGTCGTGACAGCGATGTACGTCCACAAAAGGGGGTTCATCGCGGTCAATACGCACAATGGCGCGTAGCTGGCAGCTTTTTTGCGCCAGACATTGGCGACAGTTCTGGCAGCGGCCGTTGTCCACATACAAACCGACTTGCTGTGTACCTGCGTGCATCATCCTTCTATTTTACTCGCTTGGGTGAAATTGGATAGCGTCGGCATATGGATTGCCCGCCACATCCAGCAGCAGCGCCGGTTCCAGCGATGGGTAGCGGTAGATACCGGTGCGCAAAGTGGATGGCACGGCCGTTTCCCCCCATTGCAACACAAACCGACTGACCACCACGTCCCCCGCGCGCCACTGCCACGGTGCAAACGCGGCCACATCCATCTGCGCAATGCGCTGCCCATCCGCATCGAGCAGGTGATTGAAAAAGTGATAGTCGGCCGGGTCGGGATTGCCACCGGCGCGCCAGGTGAGGTCGTAAACGGCCGTCTCTCCCGCCACTTGCCAACGATACCCAACCGGGTTCACCCAATTGTTGAACAGATATGTCTCGGTAAAGGGCACGGCTGGCGCGGGCGCAGCCTGGCCGGGAATGCCAATGATTTGCAAGGCGCGTTCTCCACGCCGCAGCCGTGTCGCCCAAACAAGCCGGGCATGACGGCCGTAAACCCGCCCCAACTCTTGTACCTCATCCTCATTTTGCAGCAGCACAACGGCCGGCCTGGCCGGGAACAGCGCCGAGCGCCGCCCATCCACGAACCGGTGCGGCGTGCCATGCAGCAGCGTGTGAAAAATAGCGGCGAATTCATCTTGCGCCGGCGTTTCGCCAATGCCGCTAATCAACACCTCGGCAGCGTCTATTTCCGCCATCATGGTCTTGACCTGGGTGACGGCTTGAAGCTGCAAGGCGAGCGGCGTGCCAAACCCGCCCGGCGTGGCCTGCTCGCCCAGGAAGTTGAGCAGTGTGCCCCAGGCAAAAAGGTGGTAAACGGCCGTTGTCAGCAAGGCAAACCAGAAGATGGCAATAATTCGTGATCGGTAATCCGTGAGCCGTGAACCGTAATCCGTAATCCGTGAACCGATTACGGATAACGGGTTACGGGTTACGGGATACGGGGCGCGGCTGACGAAAATCCCCGCCAAAATGTACTGCGCGGGCAAGGTGGCGATGAAGTAATGGATGAAAACGGGTGTGCTGTGCCACAGGAAAAAGAGCGGAGGCAGCAGCAGCCAGATGAGGAGGATGAGACCCACTTCTGATTGACGATTGGGGATTGACGATTGACGATTGACGATTACGCAATAGGCAATACGCAATACGCCCCCCACGATCAAAATTCCCCATACCCCATAAACCGCGCTGCGTAGGATGACTGGCAGCTGCGCCAGGTAGTCAGCGTAGGCGGTGGGGCCGGCCAGGGAGTGAATATCCATACCCAGGCTTAGCAGGGCAGTGAGGCGGAAGGAGTCAAGGCTGATGGCCGCCTGGCTGCCGCTCCTGGACAAGATGGCGTCGAGGTTGATGATGGCGCGATTTTGCCAGAGGTAAATGAGGAAGGGCACGGCCGTTCCCAACCCCAACAACACCCCCACGCCCACCTGTCGCCAATCCACCCGTCGCCGAAAGATGAACAGGTAAACGGCCGTTGCCGGGATCAACGCCGCCGCCGCCAAATGAATCTGCACAGCCACCGCCAGGCAAAGAAAATGCAGCCACAAATAACGGGATTTCTGCTCCACAAAGGCTAAGGCCGCGCTGCCTCCCCAGCCCAACACAAACAGCGGCAGTAAATTTTGCGCCCAAATCTTGCGTGAAAAAATGATCGCCCATGGGCTGACGGCCAGCATCAACATTGCCGCCAGCGCCGCCGTCACGCCCCAATAGCGGCGCGCCAACCAGTAGCAGCCGACGACAGCCAACGTGTTTAGCAGCCCGGTAAAAATAGTAGCCGCATAGGGGTGCTGCCAGACCAGGCTGGGCAGAGCATACAGCCACACGCTCATGGGGAAGTTGGGAAAGCCGACAGAACTGCTGATGCCGCGCAGGGCAAATTGTCCATCGGCCATGTCGTAAGCCAACGCCAGCAGCCGCGCCTCGTCCGCTTTGAACTCAGTGAGGCCAGGCCAGCCCATGCGTAAAATGGCGGCGAGAAGGAGAACGGCCGTTACCAGCAAAAATTCAACGCGCGACGATAAAGATGTTCGCATGGGAAAATTATATGGGGATACGGCCGTTGCGCAACGAGCAAACAAGGGAACCAATAACAGGCTACAGACGTTACAATAACATAGGTCATAAGATTACGAAGATGGAGATATGAATATGAAATGGATGAACGCGATATTCTTGTTAATAGGCATGACATTGCTGATGATGAGTTGTACAGCCGGTGGTGATGCTGAATCTGAACCGGCAGCGATTGCGCAACCAGCAGTTATACCGGATGGTGCGTTGGCTACCGTAGCGGCAACGGCCGTCCTCCCCCCCACCAACACCCCC
>JACSRF010000302.1 GCA_014879875.1 Anaerolinea sp. | reverse complement strand
CAATAAGTTGGTCAAGATTGGTTCAATCTTCGGAGATTGAACCAATCTAAATGGGCAAATTATTTAATTTTCATTCCTAAGTTAATCAGGAGTGTTATGTACAAATGGCCGATAGCCTGGGAATTGTCCTTCAGGCGGATGAATTGGGCGTTGGCGGCCGTGTGCGGCGGGGCGATGGCGCTGCTGTTAGTGTTAGCAGCCGTGATATGGGATGGGCAGATCGGCCCCTTCTCCGCCAACCGCGTGGTGGAGTTGCTTGTGCCCCTGTTTGCCGGGTGGCAGGCTGCTTATCTCTTTTCGCCGGAGGATGAACGGCCGTTGGAACTCATGCTCGCCACGCCCCGGCCCATCACCTGGGCAGTGCTAGAGCGAGTCGGGGCATTGCTCTTGCTCTACCTGGCGTTAGGGGGCTGCGGTACGCTGTGTACGCTGGCGGTCACCACCAATGCCAATCTCAGCAGCTTGCTGCTGCGCTGGCTGCCACCATTGTTCTGGCTGGTGGGCCTGGGGCTTTACCTGGCGCTGCTAACGCGGCAAGGAACCCTGGGCGCGTTGGTGACGCTGGTTTTGTGCGGCGCATCGGCGGCAGGCAGCGGCGGCTTGCCTGTAGAACTGCGTTGGGCAGCGCCGCTGCTGCCCTATTTGCAGGCTGGCGCGGCCAATGTCAGCAGCGAGATGTATGCGCTAAACCGCTTTACGCTGGTTATTGGCGGCCTGCTGTTGACGGGGCTGGCGCTGCGCCTCAGCCAAAATACGGCGCATTTGTTGGGTATTCAGGAGTCATCATCATGAAAGTAGCCTTGAGCCAATTGGGAGGCATTGTGTGGTATGAATTGTGGCTGCAATGGCGGCGGCGCAGTCTGCTCATCATGGGTATCTGCTTTGCGGCGATTCTGCTGCTGTTCTTATTTCTCGTCACGAATCAATTGGAACCACCCCCGCCGGAAATGAGCGAGATGGGGGTAACGGCCGCCACGTTTAGCCTCATCCTCGGTATTACCCCTGTCAGTCTGCTGCTTTTGCTGCTGGCTCTGCCGCCCATCGTGGCTGAAGCCATTGCCAGAGACCAGCAGCTTGGCATGGCGGAACTGCGTGATACGCTGCCCGTCTCTGTTGGCCTGTATCTCATCGGCAAAGTAATCGGGGTATGGGTCAGTATCACCCTGATGGTCGCTCTGGTGGGTGTTCTGTCTGGCCTGTTTGGTTGGGCGCGGTTAGGGGCGCTGCACATTGGGCCTTATGTCCGTATCTGGCTGACGGCCATTTTGCCGGCAGGGTTGTTTGCCTCTGGCCTCAGTGTGCTGCTGGCCGCGGGGCAGCCGACGCGCAAACGGGCTGCGCTGCTGGGTGGAGGCGTGGCGCTTTATAGTTTGCTAACAGTCATTATGACTATCCGGCCTGAGTATGACTGGGTGCGCGCGGCGCTGCCTGCGGCCTGGTTAACACTGGCGCTGCGGGCCGCTTTTCAATATATGGCGCAGTCTGTAGCGCTGCCCGGTCCGCTGCTGCCAATGACAGACGTACCAGAAATGTTTGTGTGGCAAACGGCCGTTATGTCTGTGCTACAACTTGTGCTGGTCTGGCTGCTGATGTGGGGCAGTTGGCGCTGGCGGCGCGCTTAAAAACGAGGTGAACGATGATTGAAATTCACAATCTAACCAAACAATACGGCCGTGAGGCGCTGGCGCTGCGCGGCATAAATCTGGAGATTGGCGCAGGCATGTTTGGTCTGGTGGGGCCAAATGGCGCGGGGAAGACCACGCTGATGCGCATTGTGGCCGGGCTGCTGCGGCCGACTGACGGCCGTGTCACTCTCTTTGGGCACGACATGTCCTCTGCTAAAGGCAAGTTGGCGGCAAAGGAGGGGCTGGGCTACTTACCCCAGGAGTTTGGCTTTTATCCAGAGCTAACGGCCGTCCAGTTCCTCGACTACATTGCCATTCTCAAGGGGATTCGCAGCCGCGCCGAACGGCAGCGGCAGGTAGCCGAGGCGTTAGAGAGGGTGCGTCTCACCGATCAGGCGCAGCGTAAATTAAAAAACTTTTCCGGCGGCATGAAGCGACGGGTGGGCATTGCCCAGGCGCTGCTCGGCCAGCCCCGGCTGCTGATTGTGGATGAACCAACGGCCGGTTTGGACCCGGAGGAACGGGTGCGCCTGCGTAATTTGCTGGCGGAGATGGCCGGTCGCTGCACGGTGATCCTCTCGACGCACATCATCGAAGACATCAACCAAAGCTGCAATGACCTGGCAGTGTTGCACGCGGGGCGCGTTCTCTTTCGCGGCGCGCCCCGTGACCTGATTGCCGCAGCGCGGGGACAGGTGTGGATGGTGATGACAAATGGGCAGCGATTGAATGGGGAACGGCCGTTCCCCCACGCCACCATCGTCTCTACCTTGCAGTTGGAGAATGGGGTGCAGTACCGTATTTTAGGGGAGCCGGAACCAGGTTATACGGCCGTGCCCGCCGAACCCAGTCTGGAAGATGGCTATATCTGGTTGATGAGCAGTCAGCAAAAGGGGAGGACGGCCGGCGGGGAGAGTTTTGCATCGAGTCCGAGTCTTCTATAGCGCAAACTGTCAGTTTGTGCGCAAGCTGACAGTTTGCCAGGCAAGCTTACGAATCGCTCCTTATCTCCGCGCGGCCGGTCATGCCGGGGCGCAGTTCCAGGTCAGCGGCGTCCAGATCAATCATCACCGTGAAAACGGCCGCATCCCCCACCACCCCCGACGCCTGCGGCGCAATCCGCGCCACCACACCGCCGATACGCTGACTGGGATAGCTCTTCAGCACAATCTCCACCGGCTGCCCCGGCTGCACCTGCGCCAGGTCACGCTCGCTCAGGTTACTGGTGTGGAACTGCAAGCGGTCGGTATCCAGCAAGGTGATGATCGGCGCGCCCGCGCCCACCGTCGCGCCCACGGCCACGTCTACAGTCAATACCGTGCCCGACCAGGGCGCCGCCAACTGCGTATTTGTCAGCGCCGCCTCCGCCTGCTGCAAGCTAAACTGCGCCTGCTGCAAACTGATTTCTGCCTGGGTCACTTGCAGGCGGGCGGCAGCCAATTCTGATGGTTTGGGGCCGGTGAGTGTTTGCGTCAGCGTTTGTTGGGCATTGAGAACAGAGGCGGTTGCGGAAACGGCCGTGTCATTATTCAACCCCGCCACTGCCAGATTATACTGCGCCCGCGCCACCGTCAGGTTCTCCTCGGCAAAAGCCAGGCTGCGCGTCGCCCCATTCCGCTCCGCTTCCAACTGTTCCTTATAGCCCGGCATCCCCAATTCCCAATCGCGGCCGGGGTCAAAAGCGGTGTCATACGCCTTTTGCGCGTCGGTCAGATTGCGCTCCGCCTGTTCCAGATTGACGCGGGCCGAGGTGAGGCTGTTACCGGCGGCGGCGTCGGCGATGCGCGCGTTTTCCAGCGCGGCTTGCGCGGCGGCGACATTGGCTTCGGCCAGGGCAACGGCCGTTGCATCCGGCGTCCACGTCAGCAAATTGTCCAGCGAGAGCTGCGCCTGCGCCAGGCTGTTCTCCGCCTGCGCCACTTGCAGCCGCGCGCTGGTGATCGTCTCTTGCAACGCCTCATCGTCCAGGGTGGCGATCAGGTCGCCCGCCTGCACCTTGTCGCCGGGCTGGATGTGAAGGGTGAGCAAACGGCCGTTGACCGTAAAGCCCAAGGCCAACGCCGGCTGCACCGCCACCAACTGCCCTTCGGCTAAAATGGTGCTGCTGGGGGGCAGGGCAGTGGGGCGCGGCGTGGGGGTGGTGTTCGGATCGGCCGTCGCCGTCCCCTCCATGCCCGTGAACTCTACCGACCGCGCACAGCCAACCAATAACAGAAAACCCCCAAACAGGGAAAGTATAAGCGCTAATTTTTTCGCCATTATTCCTCCGCCAATTGCAGACCGTCCGCAAGGGAGCCAAAAATTATATCGTTTCATTTGAAAGGGATATAAACCCGGCTGCGACCTAAATGCTTTTGTAACTCAAGTACAATTTCCAGGAGTTGAAAAGCACATCGTTCTCGATACTGCTTTTCTGACAACCGCCCAACATTGGCTATCGTTACAATTGGAAGCGATGTTGGGGTATTCTCTTCACGTAATGTTTGCTCCAGGGAATCTGCGCTATCCATATTCCGGTTATTAGTCAACAAAATCATCCCATTTTCTTGAGCAAAGCGCCAAACCACTCGATCTGAACTGTCGAAGGACAAACCTACTTGGGCAAATGTAGTCAGTCGTAGATCGACCACCTCCAGCCAACCCTCCACCCCCAGCACGCCGATTAGTGAATAAGCCTGCCCCTCAATATCATGGTCAGCAAGGATAACGGTCATGTTGTTTCTAGTTTCGCCTGCCTGGCTTTGAGTTTTTGCCAGATTTCTTCATGTTCAGGTTTATGCGGCATTGCTGCGACTTGTTCTAAGTGTTCTCGATTGTATTCTGTCCAATAGCGACGATTTTCTTCCGCCTGTTGCAAAACAATTCGATATTCAGCTTCCACATCGTCCTTATTTGCCTCAATATACGCCAGAACACCGGAGAGTTGTTGTTCGGTTAAATCAAATAAATCTTTAATCAACTTAGGAGGCCAATCGGCTTTGATGTAATCCATGATGCTGTAAAGTGTAATCCGCGTGCCAGCAACGGTTAAACCGCGACCGGTCCTAATAATAACGGTTGGAGTTGGAGTTGTTTCGCTCATATCTGCACCTTTTTACGCAAAGCGATTTCCTGTAATCTGTCTATCATTTTACCATAGCCTCACCCTTGCCTTGTGATCAAATTGATCTCTTTGTGGATAAATGTTGAGATTACTGCATCCGTAAAATATCTACTGCCTGCTTTCTGACAATGCGACGGGCGGAAAAGGTCGCGCCCAAAATGCTCGCCAGGACGACCATGATCACGATAAAGGGCATGACGGTGGTGTCTATGGCAAACGTGGAGGGCAACTGCTGCAAGGCGCGCTGCCCATAAAAGGAGACATACCCCATCGTCGCCCCGGCGGCAATGCCTGCCAGCGCCGCGCCCAGGGTCATGGCAATGGCTTCCACCACCAGCATCCCCGTCAGCTCGCGGCGCAGCATTCCTACTGCTTTCAACATGCCGATTTCCAGCCGCCGCGCATAGATGGTGACGTAAATGACGGCAAAGACGCCGAAAACGGCCGTCGTAAACGAAATGACCGTCAACACCAGCAAGAAAATACGCTGCGTGGCCTGCGCCTGGGCGTTGAATTCCAGTTGAATCTCCACAAAGCGCGTCCAGAAGCCATAATCAAACCCATATCGCTCCCCCATGACGGTGGCGACGGCGCGCACATCGGCGTCTGGGGTGAGCGTTGCCAACACCTGGGCAAAAATGGGGTTATCGGCCGGGGGCAGCGGCGCATTCAGTTTTGTTACCAGGCTGCGGAAGCTGTCCAGCGACATCAGCAGGGTGCTGCTATTGCGCGCTTCCAGACGGCTGCGCCCGATGTCGCCGAAGCCGGGAATGCGCCGCGCAATGCCGATGATGCGCACATTGACAGCGTTGTCCAACCCTTCCCCTTGCAGCTTGATCACGTCGCCCAGGCCAACAGCCAGATGCGCCGCCAACCCTTCGCTGATGATTACCCCGTCAGGCGTGTTGAGCAGGTCATCCAGAGCGGCCGGCGTTCCGGCGGCAAATTCAAGCATGTCGGTGAAGAGGACGTCGTTGAGACGGCCGTCTATCCCTCGCACCGTCACCCTCGCCGAACGCAGCCCCACCGGGTCGCTGGCCTGGCTGTCATACGCATAACTCACCCCCACCAGCTGCGCAAAACCGGGCACACTGCCCAACTCCTGGCGCACAAAGCTCGGTTTGAGCCTGTTGTTCGTATCCTCCCGATTCCAATAGGCAAACGAGGTGATGTTCACCGGCGCGCCCATGTCCAGCCGCGTACTGGCCTCATAATTGGCGTTTTCCAGCGCCAACTGCGTCGCCAAAAAACTGGGCAGCACGCCGCTAAACAGCACCAACAGCGAAATAAGGGTGTTACGCAGTTGGCCGCGCCCCACGTTGCGCCGCGCAAAATAGGTGACGCGCGGGAAAATAAGCCGCATCACAAACAACACCAGCCGCTCAAACGGCACGGTCGTAATGAAGAAGATCAGCCCCAGTCCCAACACCAGCAGCCCCAGCGCTAACAGCACAAACATCACCTCCAGCGCCGGGCCGCCAAAGGCGTCTACCACCTGGAAACCGGCGAGCAGAGCAAAAACAAGCATGAGGGCAAGGCCGGCCAGGAACAGACGGCTGTTGGGGCGGCGTTCGCGCAGCTGCGCCAGGTCTTCAAGCTGAATGTTGTCGGCCACACCGGGGTTGATGGCGTGCATGACCTTGGTGCGCGCCGCGTCTTGGGCCGGTTTGACGCTGCTGATGATGAGCACGAAGAAGGCGGCGATGATGGCGGGGAGAACGGCCGTTACCGTCACTTGTGGCGTCAGGTTGGAGTTCAACCCCTGCTGCATCATCTGGCTTTCAATCAGGGGCACGACGATGTAGGCGGTGATGAACTGCCCCAGGCCGACGCCCAGCCCCACGCCCACCGCGCCAATCACCAGCACCTCCACGATGACCATTCTAAACAGCAAATTACGCTGACCGCCGAGAATGCGCAGCACGGCCATATCGCGCCGCTGCTCTTGTACGTTGGTCATCACCAGGGTATGCACCAGCAGCCCGACCACGCCCAACGAGATGAGGCCATAGGTGTTGATGAGCGCCTGAATTGCCAGGAAGCCTTCGGCCGCGCCATCGAGGGCGGCCGCTTTGCTCAGGGTAATGCGGTACTCGTCGCCAAGCTGCTGCTGCGCGGCGCGCGCCACGTCACGCACACGCAAGGCGGCGACCTCGGCGTTGTTGGTCTCGTAAAGGGCGGGGTCAACGATAGCGACAAGCCGCTGCGCCTGGTCGGGCAAGTTTAGCCACGCCTGGGCGTCGCTGAGGGAGAGGATAAGGCCGCTGCGCACGCCGCTGTCGGCGATCCCATCCTGGCGTGCAATGGCGGCGATGGTGAAGCGGCGCGCCAGGCGGCGTTCACTGCTGCCGACAGCTTCCTGCTGCCCTTTTTCGCGGGGCAGGGGGAAGCTATAAGCCACGTCAACCGTGTCGCCCACGCCCAGGCCCAGGATGAGGGCGCTTTCTTCCAGGAGCGCGACACGGCCGTCGCCCAGCGTATATTCCCCTTCGACCACATTGACCAGACCAATGGCATCGTTGGCCGGGTCCAGGGCGAGCAATGTGCCCCGATTGGTCTGGTTGCCCGGTCCTGTCAGTTCCACTTCTGTTTCAAAGCGGGGGTAAACGGCCGTGATGCGCGGATCGGCCGTTAACACCTGTGGCGCCACGTCGCTGATCACCAAAAACGGCTCCGGGCTGGTATCTGCCTTAGAAACGGACAGGTCATACCGCCCAACGGCGCTGGCGATCAGGTCTACGTTGGACTGGCGCACTGTTTCGACCGTGGCGCTCATCGTCACAATCAGCCCCATGCTCACCAGCAAGGACAAAATCATGAGGATGGTGCGCACTTTGCGCCGGGAAAAGTTCTTGAGAACGTATTTAAGAACCATGAAATTTATGATTGACGATTGACGATTAACGATTGACGATTGGAGGTGTATAACGCGCCAATCGTCAATCCAAAATCGTCAATCGTCAATCCTCCAGAATTCGGCCGTCGCGCAGCTCAATAGTACGGCTGGCGAAAGTAGCCATGCGTGGGTCGTGGGTGACAAAGACAACGGTCATGCCATCTTTGTTCAACTGCGAGACGAGTTCCATGATGGCAAAGCCGGTGACAGAATCGAGGTCGCCGGTCATTTCATCGCCGATGAGGATGGGCGGGTCGTTCGCCAAAGCGCGGGCGATGGCGACGCGCTGCTGCTGTCCACCGGAGAGTTCGCTGGGGTAATGGTGCGCGCGGTCGCCCAGGTCCACTTTTTGCAGCAGTTCATGGGCGCGTTTTTTACGTTCGCGCCGCCCCATTTTTGCCAATACCATCGGCGATTCCACATTTTCTTGCGCGGTGAAGTTACCCAGCAGGTTGTAATTTTGGAAGATGAAGCCCATTTTACGCAGCCGCAGACGCGCCAGCTCGTTTTCTGACAGGGAAACAAGGTTTGCCCCTTCGACCAGGACGTGACCGCGGCTGGGTTCATCCAGCCCGCCGATGATGTTGAGCAGCGTCGTTTTGCCGGAACCGCTAGGCCCCATCAGGCAAACAAACTCACCGCGCTGAATTTCCAGGGAAACGCCGCGCAGGGCGGGCACAGCCTCTTTGCCCATGAGGTAAGATTTGTGAACATCGTCTACAAGAATGATCGGTTCGGTCATAGCCACCTCTAGGAGCCTGCCGGCGAAGCTCATTTCGGCATGGTTCATTGTAAACCAAATCACCTTGACAATTTTCCGTAGCCGCGATTGGAAATCGCGGCTACGGAATTGTCAAGATGGTTTTGTCAGTTCTGAACCATGCCCTCATTTGGTAGTCGCGGTATCCTCACCGCGTTTGTGTCAGCGCGACAGGGATGTCGCGGCTACAACAACTTTTCCGGCAGCCTGCTAGTCAGATGATGTCTGCCGCCAACAGTCCGCCACAGACGTCAATGTATACGGGGGGAGTGAACTTGGGTTGCAAGAATGAGAAGGAGAACGAGGATAATAAATTAACATAACTTTGTGTCTTACAGTCTTTGTTCTTTATTTTGGCGATCCCGTCATGTATAATGACAGTGGTCATATCTGGCTCTTCCCCATTATTGCTTCATTGGCTGCGCTGGCTAGCAAAAGCGGCAAACCACCCACTACACAAATAAACAAGGCTGCGGAGACACACAATGGATCACATATCACAGAATCAGCCTTTGGCGCCCCAATTTGAACATGTTACTGAAGAATTGTATCAGGCACTCTTTGCACAGGCTATGGATGGCATTTTTATCGTTGATGACCAGAGGCATTGGGTTGCCGTGAACCAAAGCCTGTGCGTGCTGCTAGGCTGTGCGCAAGAAGAGATTTTGGGGATGACGACGACAGATTTGCTGCCGATTCATGAACTGTGGCCGGAACCGGCGCCCCCTGCTGCCGGGCGCGCCGGCAAAGCCTTGTCCCAGAGACATCATTTGCGCCATAAGGACGGCCGTCTACTGCCGGTAGAAATTAACGTGCAAATGCTTACCGACGGCCGTTTGCTGGGCACAGTCCACGACCTGAGCGCACAAGAACAGGCTGAACAGCGCATTGCGCTGCTGAACTTTGCGCTGAACAATATACATGAGACAGCTTTTCTGATAGACGAACAGGCGCGTTTCCATTACGTCAACGAAGAAGCTTGCCAGGTGTTAGGGTACATACAAGATGAACTGGTTGGTATGCGGGTGGAAGATATTGACCCCGACTTTCCGGCAGAGCGTTGGTTAAACCATTGGCAAAAACTGAAGACGCATCAGTCGCTTCTGTTTGAAAGCCACCACAAGACAAAAGACGGCCGTATCTTCCCCGTCGCAATTAGCGCCAGTTATTTCGAATATGGTGGACAAGTCTACGCCCTGGCTCTGGTACGCGACATCACCAGGCGCAAGCATGCGGAACTGGAAATCGCCCGCATTAATCGGGCGCTGCGGATGCTCAGCAGCACCAATCAGGCGTTGATTCATGCGACGGATGAGGCCAGGCTGTTGGATGAAGTCTGCCAGATTGCGGTCGAAACAGGTGGTTATCGTATGGCGTGGGTTGGATTTGCCGAGCAGGACGAAGCCAAGACCGTCCGGCCGATTACCTATGCCGGCTTTGAAGAAGGCTATCTGGAAATCCTCGACCTGACGTGGGCGGCAGCCGGCCGTGGGCTTGGCCCGGTTGGAACCGCTATCCGCACGCAAAAGCCATGCGTCGTCCACAATATTTTCAATTCTCCGGTACCCGTTTATTGGTCGGAAACGGCCGTGCAGCGCGGCTATTACGCCATCATCGCCCTGCCGCTGCTGAGTGATGACCAGGTACTCGGCACACTTACCATCTATGCCGGTGAAACGGAGGCTTTCGATGAAAGAGAAGTGGAAATCCTGAATGAGCTTGCCGGCGACCTTGCCTTTGGCATCACCGCATTGCGCGCACGCTTAAAACAAGAGCAGGCAGAAAAAGCCCTGCGCGAAAGCGAGCAACATGCCCAATCGCTCGTGCGCCTATCACGACAATTGGAACAAGCACAAACCTACACCGAAGTTTTGGATGCTGCGGCCGTCGAGGTTGAACACATCACCGGCTATAAAGATCTTTGGGTTTATCTGATAGCCGAAGACAAAAAGAGTTGTAAAGCGTTGGTTGCCAGTGGCCCGCTGCGGGGAACGATCTTATCAGAAGAAGGGTTTGCCACATTAACCATTACCGGCGACCGTTTTCTTGAAGAATTAGTGCAAACAAGAGAGATCGTGGTCATTGAGGATGCGCGTACCGATGCGCGCACGAACAAGGAGATCGTCGCGCAGTTAGAGAACCGCACCATTGTCAACGTCCCCATTATCCTCTTCGACAAACACATCGGTTCGGTGGGCACGGGCACGTTTGGCGCTGATGGCGTGCGGCCGCCAACGCGCGCCGAACAGGAGTTTCTCATCGCCGTAGCCAGCCACATGGCTGTCTCGCTGGATCGTGTGAACGCGCTGGCGGCGCGCGAGCGCGCTAACGCTGCCTTACGCGAGAGCGAAAGCCGCTACCGGATTGTGGCCGACAACACCTATGATTGGGAATTTTGGATCAGCCCGGATGAGCAATTCCTGTACAACTCCCCTTCTTGCCTGCGCATCACCGGTTACATGGCGGACGAATTTCTGCGTGATCCAGGTTTGTTATACCGCATCATTCACCCAGAAGACCGCCACCCTTTTCTGCTTCATGAGCAGCGGGTCATGGAGAAAAAAACTGCGGGGGGGATCGAATTTCGTATTCTTCATGCGGACGGCAGCTTGCGCTATATTGGTCACATTTGCCAACCCGTTTATGATGAACAAGGGCGCTATTTAGGAAGACGTGGCAGTAATCGGGACATTACCGAACGCAAACGAGCGGAAGATGAACTGCGTAAGTTATCACATGCCATTGAGCAAAGCCCTGTCGCCATTATTATCACGAATACCGATGGCGCTATCGAGTACGTCAACCCCAGGTTTACTCAACTCAGTGGTTATACGCGCGATGAAGTGATCGGAAAAAACCCACGCATCCTCAAGTCTGGCGCGACGGACCAGCCAGCATACCAGCGGCTGTGGCACACTATCTCTGATGGAAATATGTGGCAGGGCGAATTCCACAACAAGAAGAAAAACGGCGAACTGTATTGGGTATCAACTTCCATCTCGCCAGTTCATGACTCCCAGGGGAACATCAGGCATTTTGTGGCCGTGCAGGAAGACATCACGGCGCGCAAACAGCGCGAACGCGCGCTGGAAGCGATGGTAACCGTAGCGATGGCCCTACGCGCCGCCGCCGGCCGTGACGAAGCTGGCTATATTGTCGTCAACCAGGTATTCGAATTACTGCACATGGACGGTGCAGCGCTGCTGCTGCGCGTCCCGCAGAGTGATGATCTCGTTGCTGTGAGTGCATGTGGCGCATGGGATCATTGGACCGGCCTGCACTTCCCCATAGATAAAGGGATAAGCGGCCGGGTGATCGCCACCGGTCAACCCTATAGCAGTAACAATGTGCAGACAGACACCCTGTTGCATCGGAAAGAACTGATCGGCGATTTGCAAAAAGTTATTTGCGTCCCCCTCATCGCCGAAAAGGAAACCATCGGCGTGTTATGGGTGGGGCAGCAAACGCCGATCACTCCCCATGACATCCGCCTGCTCAAAGCGATTGCCGACATGGCCGCCATGGCCATCTGGCGCGCGACATTGTATGAGCAGACGCAACAATATGCAGCCGAACTTGAAGTGCGTGTCGCCGCCCGCACACAAGAACTGGCCCAAGCAAATGAACGATTGCTAGAACTCGACCGTCTCAAAACTAAATTTGTTTCCGACGTTTCGCACGAATTACGCACGCCCATTACCAATCTGCAACTGTACCTGGATTTGCTGAAACATGGCAAGCCGGAAAAGCGTGACCACCACTTGACCGTTCTCAGGCAGCAGGCAAATCGGTTGACCCGGCTGGTGGAAGACATTCTTGATCTGTCGCGCTTGGAATTGGGAGGCCGCAGGATCGCGTTTGCTTCGGTTGATCTCAATGAATTAGTTGAGCAGGTTGTTACGACCCACCAACCCTTTGCCGACAATGCCAATCTGCGCCTGACTTTTGAACCTGGACCAGGGCTGCCATCTGTGCAAGGTGAGGTGAATCAGTTAGCGCAGGTTGCGACCAACCTGGTGGCGAACGCACTCAACTATACACCAGCCGGCAGCGTAACCGTTCGCACTTATCTGGAAGAGAAGCACGTTTGCCTGAATGTCGTGGACACCGGTATAGGTATTGATCCGGAGGATTTGCCACATCTGTTTGAGCGATTTTACCGTGGCAAACAGATCAGCCAGGGCGTCGTTCCCGGCACAGGATTGGGTCTGGCAATTGTCAAAGAGATCGTTGATTTGCACAGAGGCAGCATCGAAGTAAATAGTCAACGTGGTAAGGGCAGCGCCTTCAGTGTACGGTTGCCATTTGCAGAATAGTAACAGTATTTTTGGTATACTCCGACCAGATATGATCAACCTGACGCCCACGCAAGCAGCGGCCGTCGCCGCCCCCCAAACCAGCTTTCTGCATGGCTCCGCCGGCAGCGGCAAAACCACCGCCTTACAGCATCGCCTGCTGCGCCTGCTCAACGAGGGCGAGCCTGCCTACACCATCCTCATCCTCGTCGCCGAACCGGATCACCGGCCCGCCTACGTCAACTTCTTGCACCAGTCGGGCATTGGCCCCTATGCCGACCTGAACGTGACCACCTACACGCAGCTGGCGCAAGAACTGGTCGCTCTCTTCTGGCCGCTGGTGGCGCGGCCGGCCGGTTTTGTCCACCCTTTCCAGCCCCCCACCTTCCTCAGCTATGACCTGGCGCAGTTGTTGATGTGGCGCATCATTACGCCCATGCTGGCCGAGGGCGCTTTTACCAATTTACGGCTGCGGCCGCAGCAGATTGTCAGCCAACTGCTAGACACGCTCAACCGCGCCGCGCTCAATGCCCTGTCGCTGGACGAGGCTGTGCAGCGACAAATGGACACCTGGGTGGGCGAACCGGAGCGGCTGCTGCACCTGGCCGACGCCGCCAACGCGGCGCGCCAGTTCCGCCGGGCGTGCCTGCAAAACAGCCTGCTCGACCTGTCGCTGGCGGTGGAAGTGTTTGATACGCAGTTGGTGCAGCACCCGGAGTTCCACCGGTATTTCAGCGAGCGGTACCGCCATTTGCTGGTGGATAATGTGGAGGAACAGACGCCGGCCGGGCAGAATTTTATCGCCAGTCTGATGGAGGCGACGCAGACAACGGCCGTTGCCCATGACAGTGGTGGCGGCTACAAACGGTTCATGGCCGCCGATCCGCGCGGCGCGATCCAGTTCCGTACTCGCTGCGCCGCCGTCTTTGACTTCCCTGACCTCTTCACCGCCCCCGCCGACATGATGCACCTGGCAAACCTGGTGGAAAATTACTTGCTGCATACGACGCTGCCCACCGGTGCGGCCAAAGATGCTGTCATTGGGGTGGTCAACGGCCGTTACCGCCGCGACATGATCGCCAACCTCATGCCCATTCTCAACGACATCATTGAGAAGGACAACGTACACCCCCGCGACATCGCCATCATCACCCCCTACCTGGACGGGGCGCTGCGCTACACCCTCACCCACGCCTTGCAGCAAGCCCGGCTGCCTTACTTCCTGCTGCGCCGCCGTTCCAGCCCGCGCGAAGAGCCACGCATCCGCGCCTGGCTCACCTGGCTGGCCCTGGCGCACCCTGCCTGGGGCATTCGCCCCACCCCTTACGACGTCGCCGAGGCGCTCACCCTCAGCATTCATGGGCTAGACCCGGCTCGTGCGCAGCTCCTCACCGACCGGCTCTATGCGCCAGAGCAGGGCCGCCTGCTGCCCATCGGCGACCTGCCCGACGCCCAGGTCAACCGCGTTGGCGCAGACATGGCCGCGCTGGTGGAAGAACTGCGCCTGTGGCTGGAAAATAGTGCGGTCAATGGCGCGCCCCCGCTCGACGCCTTTTTGCACAGCCTGTTCAATGACCTGCTGGCGCAGCGCCGCTTTCACCTGGAACCAGACCTGGCGGGAGCGGCCGTTTGTGATTGGTTGGTGCAGGCGGCCGGTCGTTTGCGCCGCGCGGCGACGGCGATAGGGCTGCACACGGCCGCCGACGTTGGCGCGGCCTTCATCAACGGCATTCATTACGGGCTGGTCACGGCCAATCCGCCAGAATTGGGCGAGCCGCCCGACCCGGACGGGATCATGATCTCCACCATTTACGGCTACATGCTCGCCGGCCGACCCGCGCGCGTGCAGGTGTGGCTAGAAACGGCCGCTACCGGCTGGTGGGACATCCCCAAACAACCCCTCAGCAACGCCTTCGTCCTCGCCCAAAGCCGCCCCCCTGACCTGCCCTGGACTACCGGCGAAGAGTTCAACATTCGCAATGAACTGCTCACCCACCTCATTCGCGGACTGGTTGTGCGCTGCCAGGATGGCATCATCCTCGCCAACAGCGACCTCGACCGGCGCGGTATCCGCCAGGACGGCATCCTCTGGCGCGCTTTGCAGCCCGTGATCAGTAAACAGTAATCAGTTATCAGTTATCGGTAAGCTATCTTAATCTTCTGCCCTCTTCCTTCTGCCCTCTTCCTTACTCCTTGCCCTTGACCCTGTTTCCAGTTATAGTTTGACCTATGAGCGAACTTGCCCCAATTGTGGCCTCCATGCGTACCGACATTGGGCGTTATCACGATCACAATGAAGATTTCATCACCTGCTGGGAACCAACCACGCCAGAGGATGAAGAGAAATTTGGCTGGCTTTATATTGTGGCTGACGGTGTTGGCGGCGCTGACGCCGGTGAAATTGCCAGTCAATTTGCCAGCGAGCGCGTCTTAGACCATTACCTGACAAACGAAGAGGAGCCGGATAGGGGCGAACGCTTGCGCAAAGCGATGCTCAGAGCCAACACGGAACTACGCCAACTGGTAGCCAATGAACATGAAAGCCGTCGTATGGCTACGACGATGGTCACGGCCGTTATCAGCCACCAACGCGCCAACATCGCCAACGTGGGGGACAGCCGCGCTTATCATTGGCGCGCCGGGCACATCCAGCAGATCACCAAAGACCACAGCCTGGTCGCCAAACTGGTCGAAGAAGGGGCCATTTCTGCCGCCGAAGCGGAAGACCACCCCTACGGCAACATCATCCTCTACAGCATCGGTTCTGACAGAAACCCGAAAATTGACGTGTTCGAGGTTCCACTCGTCCTCGGCGATATTATTCTGCTTTGTTCTGATGGGTTGATCAAACACGTTAGCGACCAGGAAATTGGTGATTTCATCGCGCGGCAAGAGCCACACCTTGCCACAGAATCCTTGATCACGCTGGCAAATGAACGCGGGGGCAAAGACAATATTTCTGTCGCCGTGCTGCGCTATGGGCAGCGCCCGGCAGAATTGGCGCCAGGCGTGGTGGTCGTGGCGGCTGATAACCTCAAAACCACCTCTGCCCTCTCCGACGCCAGCCGCCTTTCCTTATGGCTCTTCACCGTCTTTTTATCGCTCGTGCAATCAATCCTGATCTTTTTAGTTTGGATCTTAATTCGCTTTCAGACCTGACAGGTTATGAAAACCGGTCAGGTCGCCTGCATAGGAAACGCCTGGAAGCGGGGATTAGGAGACGAGAGGATGCGGTACAATCCCCTCACCCCCTAATCCCCGCTTTTGGTCCTGTTTCCTGTGACCAATCATGGAGATAGTATGACCGCAAAATTACGCATTGTGCCATTGGGCGGGCTGGGCGAAATCGGCAAAAACATGACCGTCATTGAATATGAAGACGAAATCCTCGTCATAGACGCCGGAATCATGTTTCCCGAAAACGACATGCTTGGCATAGACACCATCATCCCCGATTTCGCCTACATCCTCGACAAAAAAGAAAAAATTAAAGCAGTGCTGGTCACACATGGGCATGAAGACCACATCGGCGCGCTGCCCCATCTCATGGATCAGATTGACGCGCCCATCTACGCCACCCCGCTTACGGCCGGCCTGATTGAAGTGAAACTACGCCAGTCAAAAGGGGCGCAGCGCGTTGAGATCATCCAATTACAGGCCGGTGATGTGCTGCATATCGGTTGTTTCACCGTAGAGCCGTTTCACGTCGCCCACAGCATCCCTGATTGTGTTGGCTTTGGTATTACCACGCCCGTTGGCCTGATCGTCCACACCGGCGATTACAAATTCGACCACACTCCGGCCGACGGCTGGCCCCCAGATTTCGCCAAGCTGGCCGAATTCTCCAGCCGCGACGTTCTCGCCCTGCTCGCCGACAGCACCAACGCCGACCGCGCCGGCTGGACTTCGTCGGAAATGGTCGTGAAGGCGGCTTTTGACGATGTGTTCCGCCAGGCGCCGGGGCGAATCATCATTGCCACCTTTGCCTCGCTCATTTCGCGCATCCAACAGACGGCAGATCTGGCGCAAAAATACGGCCGTAAACTGGCGATCACCGGTCGTTCCATGCGTGAAAACACCAAGATGGCGCGCCGCCTCGGCTACCTGGAAATTCCTGACGATCTGATCATTGAGCTAGAAGACGCCATCCACCTGCCAAAACGGGATGTGGTGATCATGGCGACCGGTTCCCAGGGCGAGCCGTCGGCGGTGATGGGGCGTTTGGCGCGCGGCCGGCATCGCGGCCTGAGCATTGAAGCAGGGGATACGGTTGTCTTTTCCGCTTACCCTATTCCCGGCAACGAAGAGACAGTCTTCCGTACCATTAATCAACTATTCCAGCGCGGGGCCAACGTGTTGTACGAACGCATTGCGCCGGTTCACGTCTCCGGCCACGCCAGCCAGGAAGAGATGAAGCTGATGATTAACCTGGTACGGCCGTCTTTCCTCATCCCCATTCACGGCGAACTACGCCACCTGAAACAGCACGCCGAGTTGGGCAAACAAATGGGCATTCCCGCCGACCACATTGCCGTTGTGGAAAATGGCACGCCGCTGGAACTGGATGGCGAGACACTGGAAATTTTGCCACGACTGCCCGGCGGCTACGTCTTTGTGGATGGGGCCAGTGTGGGCGAAATTGGCTGGCCGGTGGTGCGTGATCGTGAACGGCTGTCGCAAAGCGGCATCATCTTTGTTGTCGTGTCGGTGAACAGCCAGAAGCAGGTGGTGGGGCGACCGGACATCATCTCGCGCGGCTTTGTCAACCCCAACGAGTCTGGCGTGCTGTTCGATGGCGTGGTCGAAGCGATTGGGCGCGCGGTCGAAGTGTACGCCAACAGCGCCGGCGCGCTGAACGAGGCAGTGGAAGACGCTCTCGGCCGTTATTTGTATGCGGAAACGGGGAGACGGCCGCTCGTCCACGTCGTCGTCAAGTAAACGGCTCTTGCGCTGCGTGTCATTAATGGCAGCCCTCTTTTCCTGGCCGCTCACCGTCATCGCGCCGGCCGTTACGCTTCGGCGCACTCAGCGCAGGCTCTATGACTACGAAGGGGAGAGTACGTCGGTTGGGGTCAAGCGTGTGTACATGATTGGTAAATCGTCATGTTCACGCTGCTTGTTTGTGGCAAAATTAGCGCCTGGGGCGGGGAAAAATGGATAAAGGATTGGCTTTATGAACGATGTAACGCTGTCAACGTATGGGACAACAGGCCGCTGGCGCTTTGATTGGCTGCTGCCGGCATTGTTCCGCCCACGTCGCATGTTTGTACGTATGGCGGAGATGGACACGGCCGTTTCCCAAACACCACTCTTCATCCTGGCCGCTACCGCCCTCATTCACGCGCTGGTTGCCGGTGGGCTGAAAGCCAGCGCCGCCGCCAGCGGGCAAATGCAGTATCCGCCCGGATGGGAGTATTACACGCCAGAGCAGCAGGCGCAGTTCATGCAGGCGATGACGGCCACCAGCGGCCCCGTCTTTACCTATTTGCTGCCCGGCGTAACGGCCGTCTTGGGCGTCTACCTGGGTTGGCTGGTGTTGGGTTGGCTGCTGCACCTGCTGCTGACCTTGCTGGGCGGCCGCGCCAGCAGCCGCCAGGTCCTCAATGTCACCGCCTGGTCGCTGCTGCCCTTCGCTCTGCGCGACGGGGTGCGCATTGTGGCGATGTGGAGCAGTGGGCAGCAGCTCGCCAGCCTGGGACTGTCTGGTTTTGCCCCGGCCGGCGAGGGGGTTTGGTTTGTGTTTGTCGCGGCGCTGCTGACGGCCGTTGACCTCTACTTCTTCTGGCACATTCTGCTGCTGGGCGTGGGCGCGCGCGTCGGCGATCAGTTGAGCAAGGTGAAATCGTGGACGGCCGTTCTCCTCGTCACCCTCCTCCTTTTCCTGCTGCGCGGCGTCCCGGCGCTCATTGCGGCGCAATTTAATGACCTGACGGTGATACGGCCGTTTTTTTAATACCACGTGAAGAACGGTAATCGGTGAACGGTAATCGGTGATCAGTAAACGGATAACGGATAACCGATAACCGATAACCGATTACTGATTACTGACTATTAACGCTCGCCATGTCTTTCATCACTATCACCAACCTGCGCAAGACGTACCAGATGGGGCGGCAAAAGGTACACGCCCTGGACGGCGTAGACCTGAGCGTCGCCCCCAATACGTTTCATGCCGTGATGGGGCCGTCCGGCTCCGGCAAAAGCACGCTGCTCTACCTGCTCGGCGGGCTAGATCGGCCAACTGACGGCCAGATCGTCGTAGACGGCCAATCCATCAGCGCCCTGGACGAGAACGCCCTGGCGCGTTACCGGCGGCGCACCATTGGTTTCATTTTCCAATCCTTCAACCTGATCCCCACGCTCAGCGCCCTGGAAAATGTCGCTTTCCCTATGCGCTTTGCCCGTGTGCCGCGCCGTCAACGCGCCCTGCGCGCCCATGAACTGTTGACGCGCGTTGGCCTGGCAGATCGCACGCATCACAAACCGACGGAGCTTTCCGGCGGACAGCAGCAGCGGGTGGCCGTGGCGCGCGCCCTGGTCAATGACCCGCAGTTGATTTTGGCCGACGAGCCAACAGGCAATCTGGACACGACCAGCGGCGCGAGTATCATGCAGTTGTTGGCCGAATTGCACCAAAACGGCCGTACCGTCCTCGTCGTCACCCACGATCCGCGCATGTCGGCTTATGCCACGCACACGGTTCATATGCTGGACGGCCGTATTGTCAGTGACGCCGAATACGAAGCGGCGACCGCTTTTTAATGGTAAATTCACTATGGTAAATGTGAACAGCTTTCCACGACACAAATGGATTTTGTTAATCGGGCTGTTGGCGCTGGCGGTGAGTATTTTCAGCCAGGCTCCGGCAACTGCCCAGGAACCGACGGTTACGCCGACCGTGACCTCATCAGCCACGCCAACCATGACGCCGGTGGTGATTTTTGAACAGTTAGCGATAACGGCCGTCCAACCCAACACTGTCGCCAACGCCGCCTCCGCCGAACTGATCATCACCGGCAGCGGCTTTGTAGATGGGGCCATTGTCCTACTTTCCGGCGTGGGCGGGTTGAACACCACCTTTGTCAGCAGCAGCCTGCTGCGCGCCGTCGCGCCGGCGGGTAGCGCGCCCGGCGTCTACAGCCTCACCGTCGTCAACCCCAACGCCGCTGCCGTCACTTTGGCGAATGCGCTCACCGTCACCGGCCCGGCCGACCCGACGCGCACCCCCGACCCCACGCAAACCCCCGCGCCGACCGCTTTTGTACGGCCGTTGCTCGTCGTCAGCAGCTATGGCGCCAGTTCTGCGGAAATCACCCCTGGCGAGAACCTGGACTTCGAGATGACCCTGACCAACGCCGGGCAGGTGCAGGCGCGCAACGTCGTCGCCACCTTCATCAGCGGCAGCTTCATCGCCCGCGACACCGGCGGCGTGCGCGCCCTGGGCAGCATTGATCCCGGCCAGAGCAACCGCTTTTGGCAGCCGCTCAACGCCAGCCGCGACCTGGCGGGGCAGAGCATTGGCACGCTGCAAGTGAAGGTGGATTACACCGACGCCAATGGCACAAGTTACAGCGAAACGTTTGCCCTCACCTTCCCCATTGTGCGCGTCAGCAGCGGGCCAGCGCCCACCGCCACGCCCACGCCGACCCCCACGTTCACGCCCACGCCCACCGCCACGCCGACCACAGGCCCGGCGCTGCGGCCGCAGTTGATCGTCACCGGCTACGAAACGGACGTGGCGCAGCTTCAGCCCGGTCAATTTTTCACCCTCAACCTGACGGTGCAGAACCAGGGCAATGCCGCCGCGCGCCGCGTGACGATGATTTTGGGCGGCGGCAGCGCCGGCGGTGGCACGATTAGCGGCACGCCCGTTTCCGGTGGCGGCGTTTCTGGCGCAGGGGGCGAATTTTCTAAATTTGCGCCGGTGGGCAGTTCCAACGTGCTGTCATTGGGCGATCTGGCGCAGGGGAATGCGCTGAATACGAGCATGGCGCTGATTGTCAATGGCACGACGGAACCTGGGGCGTATCCGATCAAGGTCTCGTTTGTCTACAACGATGCAGCGAACGCCGATTACGTGGATGATCAGGTGATCACGCTGCTGGTGGTGCGACGGCCGTCGGTGGAAATGACCTTCTACGCCCCGCCGCCGCCCTTCTTTGCCGGGGAGCCGGGCAGCCTGCCCTTGCAACTGGTGAACAGTGGCAGTAAGTCGGTGGTGTTTGGTCAATTTGCGGTAACGGCCGTTGACCCATCCGGCGGCGCCTTCTTTGAAAACAGTTCCGTCTTTGTGGGCAATCTGGAACCGGGCGGCTTCTTCCCGCTCGACGCCCTCATCTTCCCGGCCGCGCCGGGGCCGCTGGAACTGCTGCTCAGCGTCAATTACACCGACGATTTCAACCAGCCGCAAACCGTGACCAAAACAGTGACGATTGAAATCCAGGAGCCTTTCATCTTTGAGGAGCCAGAAGGCGGCTTCCCCGGCGGCGATGGCGGCTTTGAACCCGAACCAGAGGTGGAACCGGAGACATTTTGGGACAAGGCGTGGCGTTTTCTCAAGGGACTGCTTGGCCTGAGCAGTGGCAAACCGCAGCCGGCGCAGCCCGCTTTTGCCCCCGGCTTGAATGAGCCGTTCCCCGGTGAGTTTCCCGGTGAAGGACCGGTGTTTATCCCTTAAACCATGAGTTTTTTCGACCTGTTCACGCTTATTCTGGAAAACCTGGCGCGGCGCAAAGGGCGGGTGCTGCTGACGGCCGTTGGCGTCATCATCGGTACGGCGGCTGTCGTGCTGCTCATCTCCCTGGGCGTCGGCTTGCAACAAAATGCGGCCAGCCAGCTTGGCGGCATCGGCGACCTGACGAAAATTCAGGTGTGGCCTAACTATGGCGAATGGGACCCCGTGACCGGTCAGCCTACTTCGCAGACTATTTTATCTGACCAGACGGTGGTGGATATTGCGGCGCTAGAAGGGGTGACGGCCGTTATCCCCCAAGATTATTTCCAGGGTTGGGGTTTCCTCACGGTGGGGCAAATGGAAGGGGGCGGGCAGCTTCTGGGCATTGGTACCGATGACCTGAGCAACCTGGGATTAACGGCGCAGGCGGGCAGCACGGCGTTGGCGCGGGGGACGGTGATCATTGGATCGGCCGTGCCCATGAACTTTTACAATCCACGTCCGCGCCCCGGTCAAGCTGTGACCGAACAACTGACGCCGGCCGACCTGGTAGACAAACAAGTCACCTTGACGCTGGTGAAATGGAGCAGCGATGGCTCGGAAGTGCGCAAAACTTACCGCCTACACATCGCCGGCGTGCTGACCGAAGCTCGCGACGAACCAGACTGGTCTATGTACGTCTCGTTGGCGGAAATGAACGGCTACAACGCCTGGTTATTGGGGCAGCCGGTAGACCGCAAAAAAAATGGCTACCCGAATCTGGTTGTGCGCGTCGCCGACCTAAACCGGGTGGTAGACGTGGCCGAGCAGATCACCGAGATGGGCTACCAGGCGTACACGCCGCAATCCTTCATCCAGGGCATCAGCGGCTTTTACACCATTTTGCAAATCATTTTTGGCGGCGTCGGCGCCATTGCCCTGCTGGTAGCGGCTATTGGCATTGCCAACACCATGGCCATGGCGATTTTGGAGCGCACCCGCGAAATTGGGCTGATGAAAGCGGTTGGCGCGACCAACCGGCATGTACTCAGCGTCTTCTTGGGCGAGTCGGCGGGCATCGGCTTTTTGGGCGGGTTGGGCGGCGTGTTGTTGGGTTGGGGGCTGGGGCAGGTGGCGAACGTGTTTGTGCTGGCTTACCTGGCGGGGCAGTCGGTGCAGACGGGTGCGCCGCCGCCGTCGGTGGCCGTTTCCACGCCGCTGTGGCTGCCCATTTTCGCGCTGGTCTTCGCCACACTGATGGGGCTGCTTTCTGGCCTGTATCCGGCGCTGGGCGCGGCCACGTTATCCCCGATCACCGCGCTGAAGTATGAGTAGGGATATTATTCTTGTTTGTTGACGCTGGCTTGTAGAGGGTGGTATACTGCCCGGTAGATAGATATAAGGAAACGAACCAATGTTTACGGATGCAGAAAGAATTCCAGAGGTTATGATGATGGCGGTCAAAACGGCCGTTTTCATGCTGCCTTCTCGGAGTGTGCCTGCGTCCAGTTAACATAAACAGTTAACCCTTGTTTGTAAACGGCCGCGGCGACTCACCCCGCGGCCTTTTTATTTCCCCCCAAAACGACGACAACTGCATGATGGGAAACGGCCGTGGGCGGTAATCGGTGAACGGTAATCGGTGAAGCGTGAATGGAACACGCAATATGGAGAAAAATTATGTCTCTGCTTACATTTGCAAACGTCTCCCAATCATTTGGGGCAAACGATATTTTTATGAGTCTCGGCGGCAGCATCGCACACGGTGCGAAGGTCGGGCTGGTGGGGCCAAATGGCATTGGCAAGACGACGCTGCTGCGCATTTTGGCGGGGCGCGAACGGCCGTCTGCCGGACACGTCCATCTGGCGAAAGGGAGCACCCTGGGGTATTTGCGCCAGGAAGCGATGCTGGCCTTCGCCGACCAGTCAAACACCGTCTACGATGAGATGCGTACCGTTTTTGCCGGGCTGGAACAGCAGGCCGCGCAGTTACGGCAGATGGAACAGGCGATGAGCGCCGGGGGTTTTGCCGCGACGCTGTTGGATGAGTACGGCCGTCTGCAGCAAGCCTTCGAGACGGCCGGCGGTTACGACTACGATTTGCGCATTCAGCAAACGCTCACCGGGTTGGGCTTTAGCGCGGAGCAGTGGCCGATGCCGTTGGCCCATTGCAGCGGTGGGCAAAAGACGCGCGCGCTGTTGGCGCGGCTGCTGCTGGAACAACCCGACCTGCTCATCCTCGACGAGCCGACCAACCACCTGGACGTGGCGGCCATTGAATGGCTGGAGGGGCAGCTGCGCGTATGGAGCGGCGCGGCGCTTATCGTCAGCCACGACCGTTACTTTCTGGATAAAGTGGTCGGTGAAATCTGGGAGATGAGTCGTAATGGGCTGGAAAGCTATCGCGGCGCTTACACCGCTTATCTGGGGCAGCGCGAGGAACGGTGGGCGCTGCGCGACGAGGAATTCAGGACGGTGCAGGAGAATTTTCTGAAAGAGCTGGATTTCATCAAGCGCAACATCGCCCGCGCCAGCAGCACAGACAAGGCGCGCGGCCGTTTCCGGCGGCTGGTACGTCAGGTGAAGGCGGTGGAAGTGGGCGGTACGGCCGCTTTGAACCAGGATTGGAGTCAGTTTATGGATGCGCAGGGCATCAGCGGTGAGCAGTGGAATATGATGGAGCTAGAAGGGCGGATCAAGGCGCTGCAAAACCCTAATCCGCGCCACCAGCAGGTAAACATGCGGCTGCTGACGGCGCAGCGCAGCAGGCGGTTGGCGCTGCGTACCAGCCGCTTGCAAATTGGATATCCGGGTAACACGTTGTTTCACGTTCCTGACCTGGAACTGCACCGGTTAGAACGAGTAGCATTTATCGGCCCGAACGGTACGGGCAAAACGACGCTGCTGCGCACGTTGTTGGGGGAACTTGCGCCGGTGAACGGCCGTTTCCACCTGGGCGCGGGCGTACAGATCAGCTACTTCTCGCAGGCGCACGAACAGCTTAACCTGGAGCGGACTGTGCTAGATGAGCTGCTCAGCTACCGCAACCTGCCCATCAGCGAAGCGCGCAATTACCTGGCGCGCTACCTGTTTCGTGGTGAGGATGTGTTTAAGCAGGTGGGGATGCTCAGCGGCGGCGAGCGGGGGCGGCTGGCGCTGGCGATTCTGGCGCTGGATCACGCCAATTTCTTGCTGCTGGACGAGCCGACCAATCACCTGGATCTGCCGGCGCAGGAGGTGTTGCAGGCGGCGTTGGCCGCGTTTACGGGCACGGCGCTGCTGGTGACGCACGACCGCTACCTGGTGGACCGGTTGGCGACGCAAATCTGGTGGCTGGATGGCGCCGGTCATTTCCACGTTCACAAGGGGGATTACCAATCTTTCCTGGCGTGGCAGGCAGGGCAGCGGGAACCGGCTGCGGGCAGCAAGGACAGGGTGAAAAACGGGAATGGGCGGCGGCAACGGGAAGCGGTGACGGCCGTTGCCGCCACCGAGCAGCAAATTAGCGCCCTGGAAAAGGAACTCAACGACTTGAATGCAGCCCTGGAAGCGGCCGCGCAGGCGCAGCAGTGGGCAAATGTACAAACCTTGTCCCAGGCATACAACAATGCGCAAACGCAGTTGGAGGCGCTGATGTATGAATGGGAAGCCCTGGCTTTGGTTTAGATACGCTTTCTCAAACATTTTACGAAAGCTCATTTTGCAAACCTTTAACTAAAAATCTGTCAGGTCTAAACCGACCAATTGCGTTTGCCAATGTGTAGCATGTAGATTTTGCTGATACAATATCTACAGTGTACAAAATGTACAGAACTAACTTTTGCGGGAGTAAGGAAAGTTATGGAAAAAATGCTCGGCGTGACGGAAGCGCGCAACTCATTAAAAGCAATTGTAGATGGGGTACAGTTTCAAGGCGACACCTTCATCATTCAGCGACATGGGCTGCCAGCGGCGGCCATTGTCTCTGTAGATATTTATGAGCAGTGGAAACAAGAGCAGCAAGCTTTATTTGACCTGATACACTCTTTTCAGGCGTCGAGCGGCGACAATGACCCAGAGGAAATCATGGCGCTCGTGCTTGAGGCACAGCAAGCGGTTCGAGAAGAGTGGGCGTCGGAAACGCAGTCATGAAAGTAGTTCTTGACGCCAACGTCTATGTCAGTGCTTTGCTGACCCAAAGAGGGAATGCTCATCAAATTTTGACTTATTGGCAAGACAAAAAGTTTGACCTTCTCGTTAGTCCAGAAATCATTGCCGAATTAAGCCGTGTGCTACGCTACCCACATCTTGTCAGGATTCATAAAAAAAGTGATGCGGAGATACGGCGGTTCATATCGCTTATGCAGAAATACGCCACGCTGGTTGAGCCTACGGAAAAGATTGCTGTGTCCACAGATGAAACAGATAACCGGTATCTTGAATGCGCCGTGGACGGGCAGGCGGATTATCTGGTAACAGGGGATAAAAAACATTTGCTGCTGATCGGTGCGTATCAGGGTATCCGGATTATTGCCCCGGCCGTCTTTTTGGCGTTGATACAGTTGGATTCAAAATAGGGCAAGCAAAACGGCCGTTACCCTCGACATCCTCCTCGTCGCCGTCACTCCAACCGCGGAAATGGTTGGCCGCACCTGGCCGATTTGTCGTCGGTGCAAGTGGTATAATGCTCATACATGCAGAAAAGGTGGTGCGATATGTTAGTTACCTATCACGGTATCGTCCGCAGAGGAAAAGTGGAGATAGCCGCAGACAATATCCCCGATGGTACCAGGGTTGTTGTCGTTATGCAGCAAACAGTCTCCACCATAGAGGAACAACAAAAGCGATTAGCCGCCATGTCTCAGCAAGAGTGGGAAGCGCCATTCAAAGCCTATGCCAGGTTAACGGCAGAGTACCCTGCTGAGGTGGATATTGAGACGATTAGCGATGAAGAATTAAATGCCATCATCCATGAAGTAAGGAATCAAGTGTGATGCTGCGTATCGTATTTGATACCAATGTTCTAGTGAAATTGGCTTCAGCTTCTGATCGTTCCCCCCTCTTCGCTGGTTGGCAAGCCCAGGCGTATACGGTTGTTTTATCTGAGGAACTTCTTGTAGAATTGGAGCGTGTCTTGAAAAGCCTCAAGATTCGCAGCTTTGTTCCTGAGGCCCGTATTCATCGTTTTATACAGTTTGTCAGAGAACGCGCCGTGTTTGTCACTCCAGCCCAGGCGTACCCGCATTGCCGTGATCCACAAGATGATATGGTGATTGCCACGGCCGTTGCCGCCCACGCCGATTACCTCATCACCACCGATAAAGACCTGTATGACGACGCCAACTTGGTGGCGGCGCTGGCTGACCTGGGTATTCAAGTGACGCGGCCCGGCAATTTCCCGACACGCTTGCAGTAAAATGCGCCGCTATTTGCTCCGTTTTGCCCGGTCACGTGTGGCCGGCCGGTTGATCAGTTGGATCATCGCCCATATGAGTTGGCTTATCTCGGCGAACCGCTTGCGGGAAACCGACACCTTACTTGCCTTTTACCACCCACAGCCGGCCTACCCGGTGCATATTTTGCTTGTGCCGAAGCGCGCCATTGCCGGGTTAACGGCCGTGCAGCCCACTGACGCCGATTTTCTGCTAGATTTGATGCAAACGACACAAAGCCTGGTGGCGGAGCTAAACCTGGAAGCACGCGGCTACCGGCTCATTGCCAACGGCGGCGCATACCAGGATGTGCCCCACCTCCATTTTCACCTGGTTGCCGGGGCGGCGAGCGGGGATTAAAAAATTCGTGATTCAGGTGTTGTTTGGGAACACAGAGATACACAGAGAGGGAGAAGAGGGAATGAGTGACACAACCATTTACCAACGTCCGGCCGAACTACTGCAAAAGCTGATTCAATTTGACACCACCAACCCACCTGGCAACGAGGCGGCTTGTATTGGCTATCTGGATGACTTGCTGCAAACGGCCGGGATCGCCACGACGCTGCTGGCCAAAGACCCCAACCGCCCCAACCTGATCGCCCGCCTGAAGGGGCGCGGCGCTGCGCCACCGCTGCTGCTGCAAGGGCACGTGGACGTGGTGACAACGGCCGGGCAGCAGTGGACGCATCCCCCATTTGGCGGCGAAAACCGAGACGGGTACATCTGGGGGCGGGGGGCGCTGGACATGAAAGGGGGCGTCGCCATGATGGCCGCTGCCTTTTTGCGCGCCCAGGCGGAAGGGGCTGATCTGCCCGGCGATGTGATCCTCACCCTGTTGGCGGATGAGGAAGCGGGCGGCGATTATGGGGCGAAGTTCCTGGTAGAGGAACACGCAGCGCAATTTGCCGGCGTCCGTTACGCGCTGGGCGAATTTGGCGGCTTCACCATGTCTATTGGCGGGCAGCGCTTTTACCCGATTATGGTCGCGGAGAAGCAGATTTGTTGGTTGAAGCTGACCATTCATGGCCCGGCGGGGCATGGCTCGATGCCGGTGCGGGGTGGGGCGATGGCGAAATTGGCTGCGGTGCTGCGGACCCTGGACCGCAAACGGCTGCCGGTACACATTACGCCGGCGGCGCGGCAGATGTTGGGCGGCATTGCGGCTCACGTATCGTTTCCCACCAACGTCATTTTGCGCCAGTTGTTGAACCCGGCGCTGACGGACCGGCTGCTGAGCGCGCTGGGGGATCAGGCGCGGCTGTTTGACCCGCTGCTGCACAATACGGTGAGCGCGACGATGTTGCAGGCGAGTGACAAGGTGAATGTGATACCAGGGCGGGTGGAGGTGCAGGTAGACGGCCGTTTGCTGCCCGGATTCATGCCGGCGGACATGATCGCGGAGCTGCGTTCGCTGTTAGGGGATGAGGTGGAGATCGAACTGCTGGCGTATGACCCTGGCCCGCCACAGCCAGACATGGAGCTGTTTGCCACGTTGGCCGGTATTTTGCAAACGGCCGATCCTGCTGGGGTTGCCGTGCCGCTGCTGCTCAGCGGCGTCACCGATGCCCGCTTTTTTGCGCGGTTGGGCATTCAAACGTATGGCTTTTTGCCGATGCAGCTGCCCACCGATTTTAATTTTGCGCAAACCATTCATGCCGCCGACGAACGCCTTCCGGCAGCGGCCGTTGGCTTTGGCGCGGAGGCCATTTACCAGGCGCTGCTGCGGTTTGGTGGTGAGGGATGATTACGGCCGTGCCTTGCCCTGTGCCTGTAATTTTTCACAGATCAGGCGTTTGATGTCAGACAGATCGAATGGCTTGGCAAGGCAGGGGGCGCCCGTTTGTTGGAGAAATTGGCTTGTCCCCGCAGTCATCTCGTCGCCGGTGGTGAAGATAAAGTAGGGGAGCAGGTGGGGTTGATGCGTTTGCAGATATTGGTAAACGGCCGTGCCATCCACCTGTGGCATACGCATATCGCAGATGACCAGATTGTATGATCGCTGTTGCAGGCAGGCGATGCCGGCGGCGCCATCGGCGGCGCTGTCTACCAGGTATCGCTCACGTTGCAGGGCGCGGTGCAAAATTTCGCGGATGCTGGCTTCATCGTCAATGATCAAAATGCGGGTGACTGTATCTGTAAGAGAGGGAGGGCCGTCGGTCATAGCATCATCATTTTCTACGGCCGTCGTCACCGGCAGTTCTATGTAAAAGGTTGCCCCGTGCCCTGGCTTGCTGTTAACCCAAATATGCCCGCCATGTTCGCTGATAATACCATGACATACCGACAGCCCCAGCCCGGTTCCCTCCCCGGCTGGCTTGGTGGTAAAGAAAGGATCAAAAATGCGTGTCTGCAAATTGCGGGGAATGCCGCTGCCGTTATCTTGAATGGCAATGCGAATACAATGTGGCGCGCCGGGCGTCGTGATGGTGGCAAATTGCGATGCGCCAAGCTGTGTCGTTACAAATAAAACCCGGCCTTTTTCATTTTGTCGCATCGCATAAATCGCATTGTTGATCAAATTGACCAATACTTGCAGAATTTGGCGTGTATCAACCAAAATCGGGGGAAGCTCTGGCGCTAATTCCAGATGCCATTCTACGTTTTGCATACGCAGTTCATAGGCTAACAGTTCAAAGACGGCCGTGACTATCTCATTAACCTGCGTCATGACACGTTCCGGCGGGTGTTGGCGGGCAAAGTCGAGCAGCGAGCGCACAATGCTGGTCGCGTGACGGGTCTGCTGCAAAATTTTGTTTAGCTCTTGCTCTGCCTCGGTTGCAAACGGTGATTTGCGCTGCAACAATTGCGTGTACAACATGATAGAGGTTAGCGGGTTGTTGAGTTCGTGGGCCACACCGGCCACCAATTCCCCAATAGCGGCCAACTTTTCATGTTGTAGCAACTGCGCCTGTGTATTTTGCAAAGTAGTAAGCTGCTGCTGCAAATCTTCGTGTAATTGGGCGTTTTCAATGGCGTTGGCCGCAATGGCCGCCAGCGATTCCATTAACGCCTGGTCATTCAGTGTAAAACGGTGCGGGCGTTCATCTACAATTTGGAAAACGCCGATGATCCCTTGTTTGGTGCGCAGCGGCGTTGTCAGAATCGAGCGAAGTTGCAGCCCTGTTCGGGCGTCAATGAGTGGGTAATGACGGTCATCGTGCAAGGCGTCGGACACGATCACACTGTTTCCATGTAAAGCAGCGTAACCCGCAATGCCTTGCCCTGGTTGCAGCCGCCAACCATGCACAATGTTGCCTTGAGGGTCAGTCACTTGATGGCAAACCAGTTCTTGCGTATCTGCATCAAGCAACCATACGGAACAGGCATCAACATTCAATAGTCGCCGAATTTCTTCCAGCATAATTTGCAGCACTTTGTCAAGGGCGAGCGTGGAATTTAAATCCCGGCTGGCATGGTTCAATAGTTGTAGTTCGCGGTTGCGCTGACGAAGAGCGTTTGCCAATTCCTTGACGTCGGTCACATCTTCTTCGACGGCCAGAAAATGGGTGATCGCGTCGGCTTCGTTTTTAATAGGGGAAATGGCGGCATATTCCCAGTAAAGGCGCCCATCTTTGGCGCGGTTATGAAATTCGCCGCGCCATACGTCGCCGTGTACGATGGTTTGCCACATTTGCTCATATTCGTCGGGCGATGTATGCCCTGATTTGAGGATACGCGGATTTTTACCAAGAACTTCAGCGGCCGTGTACCCGGTAATTGTTGTGAATTGCTGATTTACATGTTCAATATTGCCGTGCAGATCGGTGATGATAATGGAAACGGGGCTTTGCTCGACGGCTTGTGATAGCTGCCGCAGTTTTGTTTCCGTCAACAGGCGTTGTTCGCGTTCGGTGGTTAACAGGCTGGCGGCATTGGTGGGGGGAGGGGCAACGGCCGTTTCCAGCCCGTTTTCTTGCTGTCGCCACCACAGCCGCACCTGTTCCAGATAGGGTTGGTAACCACCCCAAGGCGCGGACAATGGCGCGCTCAACTGCGCGTGGGGTACGACGAATTGATTGTGATACATTTGCGCGCCGATGACGATGTAAGCGTGAATCGTCAGCAGTTTGGCTAAGACGTTTCTGGGGAAATCGTCCTGGTTGAACTGACACAATAGAGACACGGTTTGCAGCGCCGGGTCCGGTTCAAATTGGGTTTCGTGGGCAATGAGCGCCTCTTCATAGGGGGGCGTGTGCAAAACCCAACGCATATCGGCCGCCACGCGCAGCCCTGTGAACCCTTGTTGGTAGGCTTGTTGCTGTTGTTGTTGCAGCCAGGCGATGGCTGTTGGGGTGTGGAAACGGCCGTCTTTGCCATACACAGCCATCGCCACAGACACCTCCACCGCACCCATCCAGGGCAGCGAAGCCGCCGTGTCTGGCGCTGGCAGTTCCGCCGTCACATACAGGCATCGTTCTCCGCGCGCCGCGCCCTCATTCAAAAAGGCCGCAAGCACAGCATCCCGTTCGGCGTCTGTCTGGTAAACCTGGCATACACGTATGGTTGGCGACAATACCGCTGCCGGGATCGGGACAGGCGCAGCGCCGATTGTGGCAAGGTTGTCTTGTTCTAGCAACATAGCGCCCCTTGTTATTACATAAAGTTTTTGGGTGGCGGCTCCAGGCACAACAGCGATTAGCGGGAATTATTCGCGCGCTGCACTGCATCATTGAGATTCAACATTTGTAAGCGGTCATAATACATGGTTGGCTCCACCTGCGTAATTTGCTGCAATGATTGGAGAACTCGTTCAATTTTGCCAGCGCTCTCTATACTATTATGCGCCATTTCTAGCCAATCGAACCGTTCGTTATTTTCCGCTTGTTCTAGCGCCTCTAGCAACAGCAGCAGATTACCATTTACGACCATCAGATGATTGTTAATGTGGTGACTTAATGTGGTGACCGTGCTGCGTATGGCTTCCGCCGCCACCAGGTTTTTGGCTAAAACTTCCTTCTCTCGGGCGAGGCGTACCGTTTTTAAGGCGATGTCAACCGTTTCACAAACTTGTAGAAATGAAAATGGTTTGATCAAATAATCGCGCACTCCCAGGCGGAATGCTTCAATCGCTAAACGTTCTGAGCCACTGATGGTGACGAAAATCACCGGGATTTTGTTATCAGCGTCATGCAATGCTTGCAAAACGCCCAACCCATCTAAACGCGGCATGTGCATATCGAGGATGATGAGGTCGGGATTGTGCGTGCTGACTAACGCTAACCCTTTTTCGCCATCTGCTGCCCGTAACACAGTATATCCCAACGGCCCCAAAACGTGGGTGTGCAATAATTCGGACAATTCAACATTATCATCAATAACCAGAATAGTTTCGTTAGCCACCACAGCCCTCTTCAACTGCATTGTACAAAGGCAATGTTGCCACAGGTAAATGCTGCCGTTCATGCAGGCGCGCGGCATCGTAAAGGACCAGTTGATCCGGTACGAGCACGGTGGACTGCACGTCACGGCCGAATTGCTTCCGTAAAAAAATGTAACGAGATGAGAATAACAGCGCTTGCCAGTTGGCTTGATAATAGGCGGACATGGGCTGACGATGCTTGACCAGTAATAAACGACCGGGCGCGCGGCTGTCACCAGCCAGAAAAGTGAAATCGCCGTCTAACTGCTGCAACAAGGGTTGAATGGTGTGCAAATAGCAAGGGTCGGCAGGGAGGGGAGGATGGGGTTGCAATAGTTGGAAGATGATCTCGCTGTCTACTTGCGCCAGGCGGTTGTAGTTGGCCTGGGCAAAAAGTTGGTTGTCGTTGCGAATACGGCCGTTATGCACCCCAAACACCGCCCCTACCTGAATGGGATGGTTGTTGCCCGGCAGCTGCGGTGACCCTTGCGTTGGGTGGCGTGTGTGCCCCAACAACAGCGCCGTCTGCGGCCCCAACTCGTCGCGCAACGACTGGTAAGCGGCCGTTTGCACAAATTCATGCGCCGGTACAGCTTGTTTCACAATCCGCAGCCGCCCATCCATTTGCAGCACAGCCGCGCCGCTCGCCTCCAGCCCGCGTTTCTCATTGAACAGCAAGTTTTCGGTGAAGTTGCGCCAGATCGCTTCCCAAACGGCCGTTGGGCGCGACTGCGGCATCAGGAGGGTTGCGGCTATTCCACACATAGGGCGTCGTAAATCGGACGTGGGGCGTTGACGGACAACGTCCCACGCGCCATTTAGCTGGTGAAGATCATCGTCCCCTGGCGTTGGTCCCAACGCACGCCGCGCAGTTTTTCCAACTTTTGCAGGCGGCGTTCCAGGTCTTGCGGCGTCAGGAACAGCTCGCGTGCGGCATACCACTGCCACGTTTCCGGGCACGTCTGCCCGGTCCATTCACATAGTTCAATGCGCTGCATCAGGCTTTTGTCGGTTTTATCCAGCCCGATTTCGTCGGTGGTCACGCGCTGCAATAACAATGCTTCGATTTGCGGCCAATCGTAACCGGCGCAGCGCAGCAGCGAGATGGGGCGTTCGGCCAGCAGCAGCAGCACATCGAGGGATGGGTTGTCGGCGAAGCGGTCAAACGTGGGGGCGAGCAGGTCGAGCAGCTCGTAGGTTCCCTGGCGTAGTTCGGCAATCACGTCGTCGGTAACGGCCGTTGTGTCGCTCGTCGCCAGGTTGCCATCATTATTATTGACCATATCCAGCAGTTCGATTTTGCGCCGCCACGCCTTTACCTGCCCCACGTGGATCACCCCGTACTGGCTCAGGTCTACCGCTTTCAGCAGCAGCGCCAGAAACAAAAACGTCTTGGCGGTAACGGCCGTTGCCGATACGTCGGCATCTGGGAAGCGATACTCAATGTGCAATGGCAGCACATCCCCTTGCGCCGTAAACCCCACGTGCTCCAGATTGAGGAAGTTCTGGTGCTTGGGCACAATCAGGCTATCGTCCAAAATCGTTTTAATCGCCGCCATGGACATCGTTCCCGGCGAATGACGCACCATTTCCACGTGGCTGGTGTAATTGCGCCGCCGGCACAACGCTTCGCGCCGGTCGCCGCCACTGGTGAGGTAGCGCAGTTCCGGTGCGTAGCGCCGCGTCAGGTTCCACAAGTTCGCCAGAATGATTTCCGGGACCGGTTCGGCCAGCCCCGGCGTTAACAAATGAAAGTGTAAACCACAGGTGGCGCGCGGCCGGCTGCCCAGGGCGTGCAGCGCCGTCATGATCCGCTGGTACTGCTCGTGCAGCGCGTGAAAATGGGGGTGTCGCCCAATGATCCGAATTTCCACCCCACAATGCTCTGGCTGCACATCCAGCACCCCATTGACGCCCAACATCTCCAGGCTACCAGAGGGTTGCAGGGCATCACGCACGGCCGTTTCAAACAGCGTGCGCGGCGTCCCTTTTGGCGGCGACACTTCCAGTTCTGTGCCAATCTTCACCACCCGATACAGCAAATCTTTCCAATAGCGGGCGGCCGTTGGCGACAACACATCCTGGCGGCGAAAAATGATCGGATCCTTCATGGCGGTGAACGACAAGATAAAGAGTGGCTCAATCTTGAAGATTGAACCACTCTGGATGATGGTTATATCCCTTTGAACGTAATGATCGAACCATTCCCCTCAACCCATTTCTGCACATCTTCACGCATTTTGAAGTTCATGCGCCGCAGCGACGCCTGGCACGCATTGAGAATGGGACAAATGAAGGGCTTTTCCACGCCCGCGGCAGCTAACTGGTCCGTATACTTACGGTTGATGCAGTTGAGGACACGAATCTCAAAATGATTCTCTCCCTTTTCCTGCACCGTAATGTCGCTGGCAAAACCAAATTCATCTACAAAGATACGGCCGATCTCCGTCATCACTTCCACCGGCGTCTCACCGGCCACTTCCAGCCCCATCTCCTTTTCCATGGTATTCAGAATTTGGTTGCCCATCGGCCCACTAAAAGCAAAAGCAGAGTCGCCCAACGTGTTCCACACCCCAGAGGCCAGCCCGGTTAGCGCCATGCTCATCAAACGATATTGATTGATCTTTTTTTGGTCATCAGTAGCCATTGTTGTTTACTCCTTGTTCCCGTTGCAGAAGTTCAACTTCTTCTGAGAAGTCTGGGAAAGTTTGTTGGTTGGTTTGCTGGTTTGCTTGTCAGCCAACCAACAAATCAACCAACTTAGTAGTTACCTTTTGGGGATGATTCCTTAGAGAATTTGCTGCAAACGTTGGGCAATGTCGCGTACTTCGGCAAAAGCCATGCCCAAATTCACCGCTTTTGGGGTCAGGGTTACCAGGAAGGTCTCCTCATTCAACCCGGCCACGATGATGTTGCCGTCATCCCCCTGAATGAGCGTGCGGGTAAATTCGCCGCGCTTTAGCTGCTGTACACTGCGACGGCTCAACCCCATCACGGCGGCTGACGCTGCGCCGACCATATCTTCGTCCATCGAACGGTTGGGTACGTTGGCGGAATAAACCAGACCGTCCAGGCCGACGATGGCCGCGCCATCAATGTCGGCTGATTCTTCAACTAACGCTTGCAGGGCTTCCGCCAGTAAGTCACTTTTTCTTTTTGCTGCCATCGGTTGTTTCTCCTTAATTTTTTGTTCTTGCTCAATATTTACGACAGCCATATTGCTGCCTGTTTCATCCAGGCGACGCGCGCCTTCTAACAATAAGCCAGACCAACTACGGTCAACGGTTACGGCAGGTGGGTTTACGTCTGCCGCGATTGTAAACTGCCCATCTTCCCATGTTAGTATGCGATAAATCACCCCCTCACCCTGTTCTCCATTCAGGGTGGCGTGCATCACTTTGCCTTGCTGGAAAAAGATGTCTGCTTCCTCGTCGTGATGCTGAATCAGGATACGGGTCGTTTTCTGGTTTTGCCCATAATGTTGAATCAAATCCGCTACAGACATCTCGCTTAAGTTGCCTTGTAAAGCCATAACGTTGCTCCTATGAGGGTAAGATTAGGACCCGTAATCGGTAAGCCGTAATCCGTAATCGGTAATCCGTAATCGGTAATCCGACGTCGGTAATCGGTAGAGTGATGCCTCTGGAAAATGCCAGCGGATAACGGGATACGGGCTTCGGGTTACGGATACTAGAAGCGCCATGAATTACGAATAGCGCCAATGGCAACGTTGGTGAGACGACGGTAGCTTTGCTGTTTTTCAGGAACCAAAACGGCCAGGATCATCTCATACCCATTGGCGCTAAAGGGGCGGCACACCAGACGTTTGCCATTGGCGTCGTACAGGGAGATTTCGTCCGTTTGCGCCATACCGAGTTGGGTTTGTACTTGCACGGCCGTTTTCTGCACCAATGCCACCACTGCCGACTGCGTGTCTGGGTCTTGCCCCTCTGTGGCCGCCGAGGCGATGGGGAACCCATGCTTGTCGGTGAGAATGGCAATGGGAAAATGGCCGCTAGCGTTCATCTCTGCCAGAATTTCGGCTATTTTGGCTGAACCAGATTTGGATTTCTTTAGTTCTGTCACAATCTTTCCTCTTAACCGATCACTGATAGCTGATCACCGATAACTGCTCACCGATAACCGATCCTATCGCGCTAATTCTTGCTGCACACTGCCGACCACACTGCGCGTAATCGCCTTCAACGTCGGCAGCACACCATCCCCATTCATCGCTACGGCTTCAAAACATGGATGCCCATTCACGCGCAACAATTTGCTTAACGCGGCTGTGGGTACGGCCGTTGGCACATCCCGTTTATTGAACTGCACCACCATCGGGAAACCCTCCCACTGAATGCCAAACGAAGCCAGGTGGGTTTGCATCGCCTGCCACGACTGCACATTGGCGCGCAGACGGCTGTACGCCGAGTCCGCCACAAACACCACTCCATCGGCTCCGCGCAGCACCACGCGTCGGCTGGCCTCATAATAGGCCTGTCCTGGCACCGTGTACAACTGAATGTGCGGCGTCAGGCCACAAATTTTGCCCAATTCCAACTGCAAAAAGTCAAAATAGAGCGTGCGATCCTCTTTCGTTTTCAGCGACACCAGGTCACTGCGGCGGCGCGGATCAACCGAGGCGTGAATCTTTTCGATATTCGTCGTCTTCCCACTCAACGCCGGCCCGTAATACACAATTTTTAGATTCAGTTGCCGTAACTGCCAGTTAATGTGCATGGTCTTACTCCAGCCACACGTCATCTAAAGCGTCGGCAAACAGGTCAGACAGATCATCGTCAGCTTCGGCCACATCCCACGACGGTTCTTGTAGTGGTTGTACGGCCAACACCTGCGCTATTTCCTGCCCGATGTGGCGAATGAGCATCCGCGCCCAGCCCAAAGGAACCTCATTGCTGACCTGGATGAGCATTGCCATGTGCTGCCCTGCTTCGGCAATGAAGATGTGGCTTTCTTGCCCTTCGCGCAGCACAATCTGGAAATCCTGATATTCACCGGTCAACCGCGCGATTTCCTGGCTTGCGGCCAAATCTCCGGCGACCAGCGACCCCAACATAACCAGATTCGTTTTGCCGACGTCCCCTTTCACGGTGACAACTTGCCCGGTAACGTCAACTAAAATAACAAAGTTGGCCGGGACTTTTTGCTGCAATTGCGCCAGAAGCTGCTCCAACTGCTGGCTTTGCTCGGTGACAATGGTTAACCCACTGCGCAAACGATAACGTTCTTCCTGTGACATACCATTACTCCTGCTCAATTACATTCCCAGGGATCAGACCTAAAGCGACAGCATCGGCAAAGTTGACGAGTTTGCCAGAGGATGGCCTGGGCGGGCTGCTGGCAATGGGCATGGCAGCCCGCGCTGCCGCAATGGGCGCTGCTGCGACGGGCGCTGCTGCGACGGGTGTGGATGGCGGCGTGAAAGCCCCTCCAAACACATCGTCATCATCATTGTCATCGCCAAACAGCTTGTCCAATTCGGTTGCAAATGCCTGATCGGTATGTTCATCAAACAATTGCGGGGCGGTGGCGTATTCAGCCTCGCCAATGGTCTTGCGTAGGGAAACGGCCGTTTGCCGCGCATAGTACCACACAGACCCCAACCGGCTGCTGTAGGCGCTGTTTTCGATTACCAAAATCAACAAAAGCTGCTGCCCGATGTTGATGACGTACAAATTATCCCGTTGACCTTCACGGTAAGAGAGGTTGATGGCGTTGGCGTCTTGATCCAACGCTTGCCCGGCCGCTTGCAGCGTTGCCATGCTGCCGCTGAGTAGTGAGGCAATTTCCGCCACCGGCAAATTAACGAGGTCGCCGGCCTGCGCAATGGCTTGCCCATTGGCGTCTGTCAAAATGATGCATCTGGCGCCTACTTCGGTGCGCAGATCGGTCAACAACTTGAGCGCCTGCCGGTATGGTTGGTCTGACAAAATCAAGATGCCCGGCCGGCTCACGGCTACGTCGCCGCGCAGCGCTTCCTGCACAATTTGGCGAAAGGTCACAATGTCTAACGGCTTGGTGAGGTAACGGTACGCTTGCAGCTTTTCGGCTTCCGACTTTAAGGAATCATTGCCATAGGCCGTCATTAAAATGACACGAGCATTGGGTTGAATATCATGAACAGCGGCCATAAGCTGCAAGCCATCCATGCCATTCATCCGATAATCTGTGACTACCAGGTCAAAAGGGTTTTGCCGCAGCTGTTCCAGCGCGCGCAGGCCGTCGGTCGCGGTAACAATCTGGAACTGGTCTCCCAGCTTACGTAGACTATTTTTGAGGACGAATAAGACGGATTCTTCATCATCCACAATTAAAATGCGCTGTTTGTTCATGCCTCTTTACCAACCATCCAGACTTGAAAAATCAATCAAGTCTCTAATCGTGTTGTGTCCGATAAGAAGCAGGATACCAGCGTATGGGGTTGTGTGCGGTTGGGGAAGGTTGGGAAAGGTTGGAAAACGGCCGTTTTTAGTAGTACATGCTACCTATTATTACCTTACTGGCTGCTCCAAAAGTACCCTTTATAACGAACTGTCTTGATAAATCGGGGGTGGGCGGGGTCCGGTTCAACTTTGCGGCGCAAATGGTGGATGTGCCATTTAACCGTTTCGCGCGCTTCTGTAGCGGCTGCTTCTAACTTTAAGGCACGGCGCAGCAGCTCTTGAGCCGACAAGGGATTGGGCGCCTCTTCTACCAGGCAAACGAGCAGGTCAAATTCGGTGGTGGTCAGGTCAAGTAAGTTGCCATGCAGCGTGACGACGCGGTGGCGTCGGTCAATGACAAGAGGACCGCTGCGCAGAAAACGGCCGTTTGCCATCACCGGCAGCGGGGCATTTTCCTCTTCGTCTAACTGGCTCAAAGCCTGCCGCAGCGCGTCAATTTGCGCCAAAATTTGGCGGCGCTGCACGGCCCGCTGCCGTTTGCGCAGGCCAGCCTGCACCCGTTGGCGCAGCACATCGGGCAAGGTTGGCTTAAACAAATAATCAAAAGCGCCGAGGCGTAGGGCTTCAACGGCCGTTTCCAAAGAGCCGTGCCCTGTCAAAATAATCACCGCCATGTCTTCATCTTGCTGTCGCGCCGCGTGTAAGATTTGCAGCCCGGTCACGTCACCCAAATGCAAATCAAGCAGCAGCAAATCGTAAGACGCCTCTGTCAACATGTGCAAAGCGGCGCGCCCGGTAGCGGCCGTTGCCAAGACATATCCTTCACGCCGCAGCGCCCGTTCCAATGTCAGGCGCACGCTGGCATCATCATCTACAATCAAAACGTGCTGTGCATCCATGTTCGCCGCCCCTTAACCCATGAATTTCTGAGGACATCCGTTTATTAGCCTGCGGTCAGGCAGCTGGCAATCGAATCTCAATTACCGCTTCGGCCTCTCGCTGCATTTGGGACACTGTGCCACCATAAGCAGCCACAATTCGAGGACACAAAATGAGGAAAAAACCTGCTTCCGGGAGCTGCGTGTCTGTGCTTTTCAATTCAATAACGATGACGTCACCCACCCATTGCGCGTAAAGTTGCAGTATGCTGTCCGGAACGGCTGCCAACGCATCGCTAAATTGCAAGAGAGGGCACAGGATGGCTAATAATATTTCGCTGGCGACGGCCGTTATCGGTGGCAAATTCTCAGCCAGCAGCAGTTCCACCTGTACACCCTTCCGCTCCATCTCCTTGCGGGTGAGCAGCAGCGCCTCATGCAGCACATGCACCACATCCACCGGCTCCCGCTGCTGCCGCTCCGGGCGATAAACCTGGCGCGCCCGCTCAATCAAATTAACCACCCGCTCTGTTTCGCGCAGTGTCAACTCCAAATATAAGCGCAGCGCGTCCGGATCATCTAGCTCTTCTAACCCCAAACTGGCTGCTCCACGCACCGCCTGCAATGGATTATTGATCTCATGAAAAAGGCTGGCTGTCAGACGGCCAACAATCGCCCAGCGGGCCATCTGCATCATTGGGTCATCCATTAAATTGTGCATAGCTGCATTGCTCTCGAATTCTTTCAGATAAGTAAGCAAATTGTACATGACACCTCCCTGAAAGTCATTGACTTTCCCGCCATTTAGGAACGCCGCTCCTTCTGGAGAACGCTGTTCTTCCTGGAGAACGCCGTTTCTTAGGCACACTGCACAATTGGTTGGTCACACTTTCCCACAATTTGCACTTTGCCAAATAGCGCAAACTCTCTTACTATAGTGTTGGTTCAAAAAAGTCATCATGTAGGGCAATTTGACAAATTGCTTTACACATGCAAAGACGAAAACGTCGTTTACACATTAGAGACTCAAGATACGCGCTATCAGGTTTCTGCAAAACAAAATACTTTTGAGGCCAAGACGCCTCCCACACCAATCACAAATTGGTTGTGCGGAGGCGTTTTTTTGTTTATCAGATCAACGGAGGAAAATGATGAAACGGAATATGCGGATAATTCGACGTTTGGTAAATGCACTGCTCGCCATGATTCTGGTATTGGGCTTCGCCAAAACGGCATTTGCCCAGGAAAGCGAAACGGCCGTTAGCGCCATAGACACCGTTTGGGTGCTCATTGCCGCCTTCCTGGTCTTCTTCATGCAGGCCGGGTTTGGCTTTTTGGAAGCAGGCTTCGTGCGCTCCAAAAATGTCGTTAACATCATGGCCGAAAACCTGATGGACACCACCATGACCACCATGGGCTTCATCTTTCTCGGCTTCGGCCTCATGTTTGGTTCCAGTAACGGCTTTTTTGGTACCGAATGGTTTTTCCTGCGCGGCCTTCCCGACGTTTACCCCGGTCTGACTATTCCCACCCTCGCTTTCTTCTTCTTTCAGTTCGCGTTTTGTGCGGCCGCTTCCACCATCGCCTCCGGGTTGATGGCCGAACGCACCGACTTTAGGGCCGACCTGGCTTACAGCTTCTTCACCGGGCTGCTCATCTACCCCATCTTCGGACATTGGGTGTGGGGCGGTGGTTGGCTGGCTGAACTCGGTTACAAAGATTTCGCCGGATCTTCCGTTGTGCATCTGGTTGGCGCTTACGTTGGCCTGGCGGGGACCATTCTGTTGGGCAAACGGAAGGATAAGAAATTTGGGCACACCATTCGCGGCCATAACATCTCCCTGGCAGCGTTGGGAACTTTCATTTTATGGTTGGGTTGGTTTGGGTTTAACCCTGGCAGCCAGCTCAATGCCGACCCTGTTGCGATCTCACACATTGTCGTCACCACTGACTTCGCCGCCACCACCGGGGCCATGGTCGCCATGTTTTTGGCCTACGCCCTCACGCGCAAATGGGACGTCAGCATGGCGTTCAATGGGGCGCTGGGCGGGTTGGTCGCCATTACCGCCGCGTGCGCCTTTGTTACTCCGGCGGGGGCGCTGGTGATTGGGGCCATTGCCGGGGCGATCAGCTACTTTGGCGTAGACCTCATGGAAAAATTGAAGATTGACGATCCGGTGGGCGCTTTCCCGGTGCATGGATTGAACGGCATCTTTGGCGTGCTGGCCGTGGGCATTTGGGCTACCGATGGCGTTGGGCTGCTGCATGGGGGTGGGTTTGCCCAACTCGGCCTGCAACTGTTGGGGCTGTTGGTTTGTACCGCCTGGACGCTGCCTTTGGCCTTTGGCATGTTTTACGCCATTGACAAAGTGATTGGGCTGCGCGTCCCGGCTGCGGTGGAAGCGGCGGGCATTGACCTGGCTTATCACGGCATCGGCTCTTACCCTGAATTCATCAGCTATGGGTTGGAAACAGGTGCGCCACACCTGCGCGACGAGATGCTGCCGTCCCCAACCGATTAGTATCCGTAATCGGTAATCCGTAATCGGTAATCCGAAAGACGCTGCCTCTGGTGGCGCGCACGGATAACAGAACTTCGGGTTACGGGCATTAGCGTTTGAAAACGGATGGCCCGGCTTGTTTGTGAGGAACAAGCCGGGCCTGACTTGAGGAGATTGCACCCTACCCAAGCCGCTTAAACTATATCACAACAGGAGTGTAGAAAAAATGAGTGGAAATGAATCACGATTAAAAGCAATATCGGCCGTTGTCAATTATCAGCCCATCTCTGCGCCGTTAAACTTCGCCGAGACCTCGGCCGGCGATCTGTTTGCGGTGAATGTGTTCAACAGCAAGGTGATGAAGCAGCGCCTGCCCAAAGCGGTGTACAAGTCGCTGATGGAAACCATTCAGAAGGGGAAAAAACTGGATATTTCCACGGCCGACGCCGTCGCCGCCGCCATGAAAGATTGGGCCATTGAAAAGGGTGCGACCCATTACGCCCACGTCTTTTACCCGCTTACCGGCCTGACGGCCGAAAAGCACGACAGCTTCCTCTCCCCCAACGGGGATGGCAGCGCCGTTGCCGAATTCAGCGGCGAACAGCTCATCCAGGGCGAACCCGATGGCTCCAGTTTCCCTACCGGTGGCATTCGCCCCACGTTTGAAGCGCGCGGCTACACCGCCTGGGATGTCACCAGCCCGGCTTATATTTTGGAAAACCCGAACGGGACAACGCTCTGTATTCCCACGGCCTTTGTCTCCTGGACGGGCGAGGCGCTGGACAAGAAAACGCCGGTGCTGCGCTCGATGAAGGCGTTGAATGAGCAGGCGCAGCGCGTGTTGCAGCTGTTCGGGCATGAGGATGGGTCGATTGTCACGGCCACGGCCGGCCCGGAGCAGGAGTATTTCCTGATTGACCAAAACTTCTACCTGGCGCGGCCAGACTTGTTGACGGCCGGCCGTACCCTGTTTGGCGCCAAGCCGCCGAAAGGGCAAGAGTTAGACGACCATTACTTTGGCGCTATCCCGGAGCGGGTGCTGGCGTGCATGTTGGAAACGGAGCGGGAACTGTACAAACTGGGCGTGCCGGTGAAAACGCGCCACAATGAAGTGGCCCCCAGCCAGTACGAAATGGCTCCTGTCTATGAAAACGCCAACGTCGCCACCGACCACCAACAGTTGAGCATGCTGACATTAAAGCGCGTCGCCGCCAAGTATGGCCTGGCTTGCCTGACGCATGAAAAACCGTTCGCCGGCGTCAACGGCTCTGGCAAGCACGTCAATTTCTCCTTTGGCACTGCCACGCTGGGTAATTTGCTGGAACCTGGCGACACGCCGCATGAAAATCAGCGTTTCCTGGTGTTTTGTGCGGCCGTCATCCGCGCGGTGGATAAGTATGGGACGCTGCTGCGGGCGATGATTGCTTCGGCCGGGAACGATCACCGCCTGGGGGCCAACGAAGCGCCGCCGGCGATCATCTCCATCTTCCTTGGCGACCAGCTTACCGACGTCTTCGAGCAAATTAAGACGGGCAAACCAACGTCATCGAAGCAGCAAGGGGTGTTGAATATCGGCGTGGACACGCTGCCGCCGCTGCCGCGCCATGCCGGCGACCGCAACCGTACCAGCCCCGTTGCCTTCACCGGCAATAAGTTTGAATTCCGCGCGGTGGGCGCCGACCAATCCATTGCCTCGCCGTTGATTGCGCTGAATACCATTGTCGCCGAATCACTGGATTACGTGGCGACGAAGTTGGAAGCGGCCAATGGTGATTTTGATGAGGCGGTGTTGGCGTTGTTGAAAGAGATTGTGGATGAACACGGCCGTATCATCTTCAACGGCGACGGCTATTCCGCGGCCTGGCACAAAGAGGCAGAATTTGAGCGCGGCCTGCCCAATCTGCGCTCCACCGTAGACGCGCTGCCTGCCCTGAACAGCCCAGAAGTGGTTGAATTGTTCGGCAAATACAACGTCCTCAGCAAGCGTGAAGTGACCAGCCGTTGGGAAGTCAAACTAGAGCAGTACATCAAAGCGATCCAGGTTGAAGCGCGTCTCACCTTGAAAATGGGACAGACGATGATCTACCCGGCCGCCATGCGTTACCAAAGCGAACTGGCCCTCAACTGCGCTAACCTGAAAGCGGCCGGCGTCGCCGGTGACAGCGCCATGTTGGAGAAAGTGTCGGGGCTGGTGCAGGCGTTACAAGCCAGCCTGACGGAGTTAGGGGCGCTGCTGCGCCACGAGGCGGCCGACCTGGAAGCAGAGGCACAGTACATGTGCCATTCGGTGTTGCCCGTCATGCAAACCGTTCGCGCCCATGCCGACGCCCTGGAAGGCATTGTCGCCGACGATATGTGGCCGCTGCCGACGTACCAGGAGATGTTGTTTATTAAGTAGTTGACAACGGATTGGCAGGATTTACGGATTCTT
>JACSRF010000257.1 GCA_014879875.1 Anaerolinea sp. | reverse complement strand
GGTCTCTCTGGTCACGCATCACTCGTCACGCATCACGGCCTGTCAACCCCCTGAGTTCCCAAAGAGCCATTATGAATGATGAAGGGCCTGCATTGAGGCTGCCGAAGTGGTGAAGGGGGTTGTTGTTCATAGGTTGCCAATGTCTAAGGCTGTTTCGTGCAAAATTTCGGCGATGATGGTCGGCACGGTACGGCCGCGTAGGGCGCTTTCCGGGTGCAGCAGGCAGCGGTGCGCCAGGATGGATGGGGCTAATTTTTTAACGTCGTCGGGCAGAGCGTACTCGCGCCCTTGTATAGCGGCATACGCTTGAATGCCCCGATAAAGGGCGTGGCTGCCGCGTGGACTGGCCCCCAGCAGCAAATCTGGGTGGCGGCGGGTGGCAAAGATGATGCTGATGATGTAGTTGCGCACCGTTTCATCTACGTTGACGGCCCAGACCTGGCGCGCGAGGGTGGGCAAGGTGTAGCCGTCAAGCGCCTGGCCGATGGTTTCAATGGGATGGACGCCGCCCAGGTTGAGCAGCATCTGGCTTTCCATGACCGGGTCGAGGTAGCCCAGGCTCAGCTTTAAGAAGAAGCGGTCGAGTTGGGCTTCGGGCAGGGGGAAGGTGCCTTCATATTCGATGGGGTTTTGTGTGGCGATGACGAAAAACGGCCGTTCTAACGGCCGTGTCACCCCATCCACCGTCACCTGGCGTTCGCCCATCGCCTCCAACAGCGCCGACTGGGTGCGCGGCGTGGCGCGGTTGATCTCATCGGTCAGCAGGATGTTGCAAAAAGCAGGGCCGGGAATGAAGGTAAACGCCTGTGCTTTCTGGTCAAAAATGGAGACGCCGGTGACATCATTCGGCAGCAAATCGGGCGTGCATTGCAGCCGCTTGGACGTGACGCCGAGGCTGGTGGCGATGGCGCGCGCCAGCATCGTTTTGCCAACGCCGGGCACGTCTTCTAGCAGCACGTGCCCTTCGCACAGCAGGGCGACGGTCAGCAGTTCCAGCGCCGCGCGCTTGCCGATGATCACTTTTTCGGTGTTGGCTATCAATGTCTGGGCGAATTGTTGCACTTGATTCATGCGCCAGATGATACCATAAATGAGGGAAGGGAAATAGATGGATCGGACGGCCGTCACGGTTTGGGCGCCGGTGCGGGTGTGGCTGTCACTGCGGGTCAGGTCAGGCCGGGGAAGTTGGGATAGGGCATGTCGTTCACGGCCGTCACTCCCCCAAACTCACGCCACCAATCCGCCCATTCCGGTTGCAGTTCGAGGGCTGTGTGCCGGTGGCGGTGGGCGACGGCGGCAAAAAAGCGGTGCATGGTGTGGACGACGGCCGTTCTCACCTCGTCATCCACGTCCCACCACGCCTCAAAGTACCGCTGCAACTGTAATTTGGCAACCGTTTGCGCCACCAATTGCGCATCGGCCGCCTGCCACGTGGCCGGGTCGCGGCGTAGCAGCGCCCGCAGTTGACGAATGGCGGGCAAGGTTTGCTGCCAGTTTGCTTCGCGTAGAAAGCGTGACGGCCGTTCATCTTTGCTCACGTACAAAAACAAATCCCGTTTGGTGCGCGTCAACGCCACGTAAAAGAGGCGGCGCTCCTCCTCCACATCGGCCGTGCGCATGGCGTTAAACGGCATGATCTTCTCATTACATTGCGCCACCAGCACTACCGGCCATTCCAACCCCTTGGCCTGGTGGATGGTGGAGAGGGTGATGGCCGGGCCGCTGACGTCATCTTGCCCCGTTTTGGCGGCGGCCAACTGCGCCACGTGCGTCATGAAGGCCAGAAACGTACCTTTGCCCTGCGCATAGGCCAGGAATGACTCGACGCTGGCGGCGCGCCCTTCGCCCGTTTGCGGAAAGCCGCTGGATAGGCGCACAAAATTGACGTACTCCAGCCGCGCTGCCAACTGCGTCAGCACGTCGCCGGCGGGGTTGTCCAGGTTGTTTGCCAGCCAGGCCACGTCGTCGGCCAATGCGTCCAGTCGTTCCGCCACCCAGACTTCGCGCACGCGGTCGCTGAACTGGCGGATGGTCTGGCTGAACGGCTGCGGCTGGGCGACCAGGGCGCGATAAAGCTGTTCGCGGGTGGGCGCGGTGACGTACCGTTTGGGGCGGTTGCAGAGGTCGCGCCACGCTTCGCCTAATTTTTCGCGGGCAGATTCACTGGTTAACGGCTGTTTACCATTTTGTAACTCGCGCTCAAGCCAGGCGAAACGGCCGTAATGGATCAACGTCTTAATCTCTCCCCGTTCATAAAAGGGCTGACTGACGCGGTACGGGATTTGCCGGGCGATCAACGCCTGCTCAATGGGCGGCGTTTGTGCATTCAGCCGCACCAGCACGGCGATGTCTGTCAACGGCTGCCCCTGCGCCTGCAACTGCTGGATGTGGGTGACCAGTTGACGGCTCATGGTCGGGACATCGGCCATCGTGATTACCTCAGTCTGACCCTGCAAGCCGCGCGTCAGGCTGAGCCGTTTCGGTTCCCGCTTGCGGTTGTGTTGGATGACGCCGTTTGCCAACGCCAGCGGTGCGGCCGGGCAGCGGAAATTTTCGCTGATCAGGTAAGTGTGCGCCCCGTAACGCTGCGCGAAGCTGAGGATGAAGCGCGGATTGGCGCCGCGCCATTCGTAAATGGTCTGGTCATCATCGCCAACAGTCATATAGTTACCGTGCGGCGCGGCCAACAGGTGCAGCATTTCCGACTGCGCCAGGTTGATGTCCTGAAACTCGTCAACGACCAGGCAGCGATACCGCTCTTGTACTTGCGCCTGCACGTCGGGGTGGGTGACGAGGATTTCCCAGCCGGTGAGCAGCATGTCGTCGAAGGTGACGGCGCCTCGCTGCTGGCGCACTTCTTCAAAGAGCTGGTACAAATCGAGATACCAGCCAAGCGGGATGGCCGGCGGCGGGGCCTGCCCGGCGATTTGTTGCGCGGCCGGGGGTAAGGCGCTCTGTTGCAGGTTGGGGTAAAGCAGGTTGCCTTTGCAAAAGCTGACATAATCGAGGAAGTCGGCGCGGTCGAGGCCGTCCAATTCCGGTTTGTAAGGCAGGTTGCGGCGGCGCGCTTCGGCCAGGGTTTGGCTGAGGAGGGTTTGGGTGTTGGCGGGGGAGTCGTTCCCCGAACTCCTGTTCGCCGAACTCCTGTTCGCCGAACTCCTGTTCGCCGAACTCCTGTTCGCCGAATTCCCGTTGGCATTGATCCGCAAATTCAACCGATACCCCATTTGCTGCGCTTGCAGGATAATACTGCGTCCCAATGAATGCAGTGTGCGCATATCCACCGGCGCGCAGTGCGGCCAGGGAGACAACGCCTTCCGTAAATCTTGCACGTTGGCGCGCCCAAAGGAAGTCGCCAAAATGTGCTGCGGCGCAAAAACGCCCTCACGCACCAGGCGCTCAATGCGATGCACCATCGCCGTCGTCTTCCCGGCGCCGGCGACGGCAAATACCAGCGCCGGCCCTTCATTGTGCTGTACAACAGCTTGCTGCTGCTCGGTGAGTTTCATAAGTCGAGTAGTCGGGTACTCGACTACTCGACTACCCGACTATTCCCCTAAAATTGCCTGTTATAAAATAGCGTTGACCTGCGACATATTATACAGATACACAAAACAGATGAAACTTTATCCTTCATCCTTCATAATTCATCCTTTCTTAAAGGGGGTGTGAATGATCACAAATTTAGTAATGGCCGCCCCGGAAGTGATCCCGCTGCTTGATGAGGAGTGGGCGCTGGTACGGCAGGCGCAGGCAGATTTGTCTGCTTTTTCGCAGTTGTACCAGCGTCATGCCAAACAAGTATACCGGTATTTGCTGGTGCGGGTGGGCAATGTACAAGATGCACAAGATTTAACGTCACAGACTTTTCTGGCGGCGATGGAAAGTCTGCACAGCTATCGGGGGCAGCAGCAGTTTGCTGCCTGGCTGTTGGGTATTGCCCGACACAAGGTGGGAGACCAGTATCGCCGCCGCCGTCCAGATTTGCTGCCGGAAACGGCCGAATCTCTGCCCGACCACAGTGAGGGACCAGACGAGGTGATTAACCGCCGCCTGGAAATGGAACGTGTGGCGCAAAAGTTGACCGCCATTGCTCCGGATCGCGCTGAGGCATTGTCCTTACGTCTGTTTGCCGGACTGGAGGTGGCTGAAATTGCGCAGGTCATGGAGAAAAATGAAGCAGCAGTACGGATGCTGGTGTTTCGTGGATTGCGGGATTTGCAGGCGCAGCTGCAGGTGGAGGCGAGATCATGAACAAGACAGAATTGGATTTAGCAAATGAATTGGACGCTTTCCTGACCGCGCAGTTACAAGGACGACGTTCATGGCCACGACCGGATGGGGCGGTAAAGGCGGAAGCGCAACTGGCTGTTGATTTATTGAATCTGGCAGCGCAGATGGAGCCAGACCCCGTTTTTTTATCAGATGTGGAGGCGCAGTTGGCGCGGGCGGCCTCCCAGAAACAATCAATAAAGCGTATGGCAGAACGGCCGTCCCCGCGGCCAACATTCTGGCAAAATATCATGTTAGCTGTAAAGGAAGGATTTACCATGAAACGAACAACTTTAGCGTTAGGAACGTTAGTGACGATTGTCGTCGTTGGCGTGTTTGCTTTCTTTTTGATGCGCAATGGCGCGACCTCGGAACCAGAAGTGGTCGCCGGTGTGCCGGCAACGGCCGTGCCCACCGACGCCCCCACTACAACAACCGACGACGCGGGCCAGGCAGTGGACACACCGGTCACTGATACCCCATCTACCCCGGAGACCCACGCGACGCCCGCTGCCAGCAGTTTACCCAAGCTGCCCATTTTGGGACAGGGCGGTGGCCGCGGCATGGGCGGTGGTGGCGGTGGCGATGGCACAATGCCCGCGCCCGTTACCGGCGAATCGGCAGAGGTCGAGGACATGATGGTTGATGACATATTCATCTGGAACCCGCTGGCGGATGCGCAATATGTGCTCAATGTTCCCTTCCCGACGGAACCGACGTTTGCTACGGTTTACCAGCAGCCGGCGACCAATCTGTTCACGCTGGAAGAAATACAGCGGTACGCACAGCTTTTTGGCATGAATGGACCGATTTACACCGAAGTTTTCCCGGAACCGTTCTATGACCTGGCGGAAGGGGAAGTCGCCCCTGACATGCCCCAATGGACGCCGCCAACGTTCTATTATGTCTTTGATGGACGGCGGCAGCTTTCCTTCTATGAAACGAATATTTACTACTTTGATCAGGGCATTTCGCAGGATTATACGGCCACAATGATGCCGTTTGCACAGGCGTCTCCCATTGCCGAAGCGTTTTTGCAAGAGCGCGGCCTGCTGGATTTCCCCTACGTGATCCAGTCGTCAGCCTGGGGCAGTGACGTCGAAATCCGGCGCATTATCAATGGTTACGTCAGCGCCACGGCCGAATTCTATATCTCTGTCACCGAAGCGGGACAGATCATGTCCCTGTCGTACCAGCCCTTTGACAAACTGCAAGCCCTGGGTGACTATCCGCTGCGTTCGGCCGAGGATGCCTGGCAGCAGGTGTTGGCCGAAGGGATTGATTACCAGCACAGCTATTGGATGACGTATCCTGGCCCGAATTACGAGATGCCGGAAATGCAGCCTTATGAGCCAGCGCCCTGGGAAGAATTGTATCGTTACTGGCAGCGTACCTTTATGGACGGCGACACGATTGCCCTGGTGAGCTACCCACTGGTTTACCTGGCCGCGAGTGGCGACGTCGCGCCGCGTATCATGATGGATCAATACTTGCTCAGTGGCGCAACGGCCGATTTGGAAGCCTTAGCCGCCTATGCCGGGCAGCCGGTGCGCATCGAAGGGATTGTCCGTGGCGTGATGCCGGCGATCACGATTGAACTGACCGGATGGCAGCCGTCGCCAAACCACGAATGGCAGTATATGCCCGGTACGGTGCGCCTGGATGGTGAGCAAACGGTGTTTGACGCTGACAGTGGAGAGACGTTCGTCATCCCCAATGCCCCGGCCGACGTGACTGACGGCGAGCGCGTGAACCTGAGCGGCTGGAGCATTGAACGAGGTGAAGGTCTGTACCGGGTTTTCAACTGGTCAAGCATGGATCGCATCATCAACTGGGACGAGATACCGGTGGTCGAAGAGCCGATGCCGGTGGACCCAGGGGTAGACCCGTACAAGATTACGGACGTGACGATTGATCAGATTGATTTGGTGTACCAATATTCACCTGTCTTTTCTGAGAATCAGGGTGTGACTGCCTTCATGTGGCAGCCGGCATGGCGCTTCAAGGGCATGACCAACACCGATGAGATCATCGAAATCTACGTACAGGCTGTCCCCGGAGAGTTTGTGGAAAGCAGCGAGCAATAAGAAATTGCTGCCAGGAATCGCGTTCCTACACAGGAACGCGATTCCGCAAAGAAAAAAGCGAATGAGCTGCGATGCTTTTGCAACATCACGGCTCATTCGCTTTTTACCTGCACCTTAACAACAGGGTATAAAATTTGTGGCGCCAACTGGACTTGAACCAGTGACCTAGGGCTTATGAGTCCCGCGCTCTGCCGGTCATTCACGTGAATGGCCGTTTTTGTTTTTCCAGTTGAACTGGTCATATCGTTCACGAATGTCACGGTCTGTCCAGCGTGCGTAGTTTAGCATGACGGTCTCTGGCTTGTTTCCCAGGACCTTCGCAACTGTGACAAAATCTGCGCCGGCACGCAGCGCTTCCAGGCTCCAGGCGTGTCGCCAGGCGTGCGGGTTTGCATTTTCAGATACCTGCGCTGCTGTCGCTAACCCGGTGACAATTTGGTACACCCCGCTTGTGGTGAGTTGCCCATGTACACCGGGAAAGAGGTACTCTCCTGGGGGAGCGACTGCTAACCAATCCGCAACAGTATCACAAGCGTCTTGATCCAGATGGATGATGCGAGGTATCTGGAATCCGTTCCGGCCCTTTTCGATAACTTTTGCGGTGCGGCGTTGCAGGTTTACGGAACTGCGCAAGATACTGGCAACCCCGCCCGCGCGCGCAGCACTACTGGCGAGGACATGTATCAATGCCTCGTTACGTAGTCCCAGAACTATGTTTCCACGTACACAGTAACGGAAGTCTTCCTGCCTACCCGTAAAAAGCAATTGGCTATCCGATGTTGATGTGGATACCAAATTCGAGCGCACCGATAGCCAACGACGTAACACATCCACGGTCAATCGATCTAGAGCCAGTGTGATGGGGCGGTAACTGTTAGTTCCGCGTCTGCGGTGGATGACTGCTTGATTGTGATCAAGTTTTAGGTTATCGAGCACGAGCCGGTCTAACTCGCTGTGCTTGGCGCCACACAATAAAATCCTGTAGTAGGATTCGTCACGCAGGCGGAACCAATGAGCGGCGGTCAAGACAGACATTGCATCGTCTATCGCAATCGCTTTTGGCTCGTCGTGAGACGGTGGTGGCACAGATAAACGTTCGGCAGGGCTGTTGGTTAGATGACCTTCATCTACTAACCATTTGAAGAACTGTCGTGCAGAACGAATGAAGTTGCGATAGCTGTCTTGTGATAGTCCGCCCGCTTGTTGCTCTCGGTATGGGTGATCCGTAAACCGAGTGTCTTTATCACGCAAACTGGACGTCCACGCACGCAAATCATCTATGGTGATTGTGGATATGTCCACATCCCCCACAAAACGAAACAGTTCCCAAAGCCGACCACCGTAGTGATTGTTTTCCTCGTTATAAGCGAAGAACCACTCTCGTGTAGCAGAAGAAACTTCCCCCATGCGTGCGCGGTCAAAGAGTTTGATCGCTTCAAATAATTTCATATCACGCATCCCATTCATTGGTTTTTTTGAATGGGGGGGGTGTTTAGTTATGGGCTGGCCGGGTGTTCGCAGCATTACGGCCAGCCCTGACAACGCATGAATTTTATCACACTAAATCGTGAATCCAAGGGGGTTTAGTTTTATGAACAGGAAACGCGTTTTTGTTTTGCTGATATTGGCCTTTGGTAGTTATTTCTACAACCGTTTTATTGACAGCCGAGATGACGAGTTCATGGAGAAATACACCTGGGCTACTGTTATAGTTGGTGTGCTGTACACGCTGGTAGGGGTTTGGTTCATTGACCAGCGCGCTGCGCGCATTTCGTTTGTTGCTTTTTGTTTCTCTGGGGCAGCGATGGCGGTTGGTGATCTGCGCCGGTATTTTATTCGTCGCCAGAATGGCGAGAGAATATTGGCAGGCTTCAATGGTAGAAAACGCTGAAAAATCTGAGGTGGTAACACTGGAAGATCATCTAGCGCTTGTACATCATGTGCTAGAAATTTTATTGGAACCAAATCCGAATCAACGTGTGGATCGATCCAGAGAGCGTGTTCTGTTGACAATGGCTATGATTGCCACACAGCAGGCTCGTGGGATTGTGTCACAAATCAATGACGAAGGGGATGCTCTTTATTTCCTCGCGTCTCAGCAGGGTTTGTTGCCATCGTAGGCCATCGTAGGTGCTCCATGTCTCACCTTATTCCAAACACATACCAGAAACCAAATCTGTATACTGACCAGTTGATGGCATTTCTAACCGGCGAGGAGTGGAAGGTTCTGGATTATGCAATCCGACGGATTATCGGGTGGGGGAAGAAGACGGACAGGATTAGCCTGAGCCAATTCATGAATGGGAATAGGGTTGTTGGTGAAGACGGCCGTCTCGTGGAGCATGGCACGGGATTAAATAGGGAGACGGTGATTAAATGCTGTGCGCAGCTGGTGGCGTTTGGCGTCTTTATTGAGGTGTCTCAAAATGATCCCAGACGAAATCAGGGCACGGAGTGGGCGTTGCAGTTAGACCATCGTCAGATTCGCGTTGATGAGATTATGGCAAGGCATCAGGCGGCGGTGGCTAAAAATGCCAACCGTACTCGCTCGGCCAGAGCGAAAAAATCCGCCCGGTCTGTCACACAGACCACCAATGAGGCGGTCTGTGTGACAGACCAACCCCGGTCTGTCACACAGACCGATCCCCGGTCTGTCACACAGACACACAGAAACCCAGATAGAAACCCAGATAGAAACCCAGATATTAGTGCGCCTGATGCTGTGGATGAAGCGTTGGAGAGAGCATACGGCAAGCTGCTGGTGATGTGTGGCGACGACCAGGGTTTGACGGCCGGCGTATGGCAACTGGTAGAGAGTTTTTCGGAAACTACCACGTTGCCGAAGCCGTCATTAGACACGAAACGAGGCATGACGGAGCTAGAACGTGATTGGTGGCCGTATCTGCTTAAGATTTTGCAGGATGCAGGAGACCTGCAAACGGCGCGCATGGTTATTGATGAGGCGATTACGGCATTGGACAGCAGCGAACGACCGCTCATTTGTGCAGCGCCGAAATCAGTGGCGAAGACAGCTTTGGCTAAGCTGGCGCGTACACGGCGTACAGCATCAGCACCCATGCAGGGCAATGGGGTTGCGCTTGCATCGGATGTGCCTTTGGGGATGTGACGAGACATGACAAACTGGATGATAGAAAATAGTCAAAAAGATTTATACCGGCGGCGGCGACCAGGTGCGGCAGGATTAAACCATATTGCCAAGACAGTGGATGATATTCGAGAATTTGGCTTTGTTGGGGATGATGATCCAGAGCCAATACCGGTGCGCCATTACCGGATGACGCCGTTAGAGCAGTTCCAGATGGGGCATTTAACGCCTCAACAACGGACACGGTTGCAGAACGCATTGGATAAGGCAAAGCGGTGGTTGTCCATATGTGATTCTGTCCCTGGGACGGGTTTTTTGCTTTGCGGTCCGGTTGGAGTTGGCAAAACAACCATTGCGGAAAATCTGATGCAGGCATTTCGTCTGAGTGTGGCGGTAGGCAATGGCGCCGATGGCGATGAGTATTTAAGTTTGCTACGCGCTGCGTTAGATAAGCTGCCCGCTGAGTCTCCATCGCGGGCGGGAATTGTGGCTTTACTGGCCGCATACTCGCCGGTCTTGACGACAGTTTTACAAGGACGGTTAATTGAGGCCAATGATCTGATGCAGATTGTGAGCGACACGCAGAATCTGGCGGTTGAGTTTGGCAATGCGCGGGTGATTGTAGTGGATGATGTTGGGGAAGAGGAGATCCCGTATTCGAATGAGCGCACAGAGATTGTCAAGCGGCAAAAACGATATGGCCGGTTCATGGACTATTGTGTACGAAACAAGGTCCATGTGATTATGACCTCGATGAAGCCGCTCTTCATTAAGGTGGAGAGCGGCGACTTTATCACCAACCCGCAGTTGGTGGAGATTCTTGGGCCGAAAGCCTGGAGCCGACTGCAACAGATGGCGAAGGGGTTCATGGTTGATCTTAGCGGTATCCCTGATTATCGGCCGTTTTTGGCCGGGGAGTTGTGATGAGCAAATTTAATCCAGCAATGAGTATTGGCGAAGTGCAAGTAAAGCTAGAGGCAGCGGTGGAACACATTGGCTCCGTATGGGGTTTTTTGGTTCAAATCGGGCAATGCCCCCACCGCTCAGATTGGCATGAATTAGGATACAAGCCACCGATTAGCAGTGTTGTTTACAGCCTGCAGGCTGTAAATCAATACCTCGAAGAGTGCAGGCAAGGAATGTTTGAGTTTGTAGGGGACACGGATGGACAGTTATGTCCTTACGATGACTGCGCTCACGATCTGGCTATTGAATCGGCTGGCTGGTGTCGGTGTGGACATTGTAAACGGCCGTTCTTTGCCAGAGGTTCAGACAGTGACATTGAGGATTATCATGTTCGGCGCCCAAAGGCTGGGGAGGCTGTGCCGGATGCCCTGTTGTGGTGTCGTGACTTAGGACCGTCTTGGGCAACGCCTGATGGTGAGGAATGACCCCACCAGGCGCATCTATTTGGCATTTTATTTGGTGGCTTTCCGAAGAAAGCCATATTGGTCTTGGCCCGCTTGCTCCATTTGTGTTTGGAAGAATGATAAATCGCAACGGGAAAAAGGTGGGACAATCAACATTCAAACGGAGGCATATTGTGAACGAGAATGAAAATGGTAACTTTGGTGTCTGGGGCATTTTGGAATTGATGGGACACGTTAAGGTTGCAGGTTATGTTACCGAAGAGGAACTGTTTGGAACGAAGATGGGGCGTATTGACATCCCATCAGACAACGGAGCGAGTGTGACGCAATACTTTGGCGGCGGCAGCGTCTACCGCATGACTCCTGTTACGGAGGATATTGCACGTGCTTACGCCAGAGTCAACAAGCCCCGTCCTGTGGAAGTATGGGGCCTGGCGTTGCCCGCGCAACGTACTGAAACAGATGATACTGATTGGGAAGGGGATGGATGGAATGATGAATAGGTTTGACAGTCTTGTTTCATGATATAAAATGCTATTAAGTGTGATTATATCGGGAGACAAGACATGAAAGTTGGAAGACGTCCACGTCGAAGTACGCCAATGCCACGAACGACCATTACGGCATTTGTTGAGCAGCATGTGTTCCTCATGTTGCTTGGGAAGGGGGAGTTAAGCCCCGGCCTACAAGAGTTGGTCAGTACAGTATCAAAAGATATTCGCTACCCACAATACGTTAAAACAATGGAGTTAGCGCGGGAAATGGTTGTCACAGCACGTAATGGACTTGGTTTAGACGACGATGAATCTTCTCAGGGTGAAATACTGAGATACATCAAAGATAATTTGCTGCAGAACAAACTGCGGGAACTCGAGTAGAAATCGCGGCGATAGGGTTGCAAAATTGCTGTCATAGTGTTATTATTTGGTAACACTTAATAATACTAATATCGTTTAGGTGATCTTATGAACAAACAAAACGAGCCAAAACAAAAGCGGGGACGGAAGCGAAAATTTTTTGAACCCGTTCGCCGCACATCTGCACATTTGCCAGAGGAGATGTATACGTCCATCGTCTCCCTGGGAAACGGAAATTTTTCTCGTGGAGTGCGCATACTCCATGAACATCATGCTTTATCCATGACAAAAGCCGAAACGTGATGCACGTTCATGGTTTTGTTTTCCTCCTTTACTGACACAACCCCCTGGCGGAACCAGGGGGTTGTTGTTTTTTGTCCAGGTTTTGGCAGGAAACGGCTGTAACCCAAAATCCGCCCCCACAACCCGCTCTCTCTTCCCCCAGGCTCTTCCCCACTCTGCTCAAGATGGCGCAGGATGACGGCGGCTGTTATCCCTGACACCCATCCTCTTTCACTTCCCTAAATCAAAAATCAATTTATTTCGACAACAGATATATTCATACCTATTT
>JACSRF010000020.1 GCA_014879875.1 Anaerolinea sp. | reverse complement strand
CGAACAGGGATGTTCGCTTTACATCTGTAGTCCGAACATCCTTGTTCGGACAGCGAACAGGGATGTTCGATGTACAAAGGAGTACCATGATTGCTGTGACCAATCTTTCCAAGTCGTTTGGCGCGGTGCAGGCGGTAAAGACCGTCTCGTTTAGCGCGCCCAACGGTCAAATTACCGGGCTGCTTGGCCCCAACGGGGCGGGCAAAAGCACCACCATGCGCTTGATCGCCGGGGCGTTAGACCCGGACGAGGGGCGCGTGCTGGTGGATGATCTGGATGCTTTTCGGCAGCGGGTGGCGGCGCAGCAGCGCCTGGGCGTGCTGCCGGATAAACGGGGCGTCTACCAACGGCTGACGTCGCGAGAGAATGTGCGCTATTACGGCCGTTTACGCGGTCTGCGTGGCACGGTGTTAGAGGCGCGCATCACCGAACTGATGACCCTGCTGGAAATGGATGACATCGCCGACCGCATGACCGAAGGCTTCTCCACCGGGCAAAAGGTCAAGGTGGCTATCGCCCGCGCCCTGGTGCATAATCCACCCAACGTCATCCTCGATGAGCCGACGGTAGGGCTGGACGTGATGAGCACCCGCGCCATGCGCCAGGTCATCCGCCGCCTGCGCGACGCCGGGCAGACCGTGCTCTTCTCCAGCCACATCATGCAGGAGGTGGCCTCCTTGTGCGACAACATTGTCATCATCGCTCATGGCCGCGTGGTCGCCCAGGGCACAGCCGACGAACTGCGCCAGCGCGCCGGTCAGTCAGACCTGGAAGAGGCGTTTGTGCAGATCATCGGCAGCACGGAGGGTTTGGAATAATGCGCCCCAACACCTGGTCACTCATTGGCATCATCAGCCGCAAAGAGATGGTAGACAACCTGCGCGACCGTCGCTCGGTGTTTAACGCCCTGCTCAGCGTGCTGCTCAATCCACTGCTGTACATCGTCTTGTTTGGCTTTCTCAATCGCTCTTTCGCCGAGCAAACGGAGCAAACGCTGCAGCTGCCGGTGGTGGGGGCGGAAAATGCACCCAACCTGGTCGCCTTTCTCGACCAATACAACGTGGACATCTTGCCGCCACCGGCCGATCCGCGCGCGGCCGTCCAGAGCGGCGAAGTAGACGTGGTGCTGGTCATCCCGGACAATTTTGCCGAAGCGTTTAGCCAGGGCGAACCGGCCCCGGTAGAACTCATTCGGGACGCCTCGAACCAGGGGACGAGCGTGCCGATGCAGCGGGTGCAAAATTTGCTAGAGCAGTACAGCAACCGCATCGGCGCGCTGCGGCTGCTGGCCAGAGGGATTAGTCCGGCGGTGATGACGGCCGTTCCCGTCATCGCGGTAGACGTTTCCCCGGCAGCGCGCGGCGCGGCGGGTACGGTGCTGAATCTACTGCCGATCATCATGCTCACGGCCGCTTTTCTGGGCGGTTTCTACATGGTGGTGGACATGACGGCCGGAGAGCGGGAGCGGGAATCGTTGGAACCGCTGCTGATTAATCCTGTACCGCGCTGGGCCTTTGTCATCGGCAAATATCTCACGGCGTTTGGCTTCACCATTCTGGCTACTGCCCTGGCGACCGGCCTCTTTCTGGTGCTGTTGGGCATTCCGGCGGTGCAGACGTTCACTGCAATTCAGGTGAACGTGACGGCGATGGCGATGGGCACGGCCGTTGCCGTCATCATCCCGGTCATTTTCATGGCCGTCGCCCTGCAAATGCTCATTGCCTCCTATACCCGCAACGTCAAGGAGGCGCAAACCTATACCCAACTACTCTCGTTAGCCGGGTTTATGCCGGCGCTCTTTCTGGCCATCCTCCCCATCAAGGCGCAGCCGTGGATGAACTTCGTGCCTACCATCTCCCAAACCTTTCTGATTAACAAGGTGATGCGTGGCGAGGCGCTGCTGGTGGGGGATGTGGCGGTGGCAACGGCCGTTACCCTGCTCGTCGGTTTTGTGGCGTTGGGCGTGGCTGCCCGACTGTACAACCGGGAACGGATTGTGCTGATTGGCTGAGTTAAGGCGCGAGTCCAGTGAGGTGTTTGCATGATGTACAAGAATTTTTAACGCAAAGGGGCAAAGGAAGAAAGGCGCAAAGGATTTTCTTC
>JACSRF010000278.1 GCA_014879875.1 Anaerolinea sp. | reverse complement strand
CTTTATGAGGTTATCCATGGCTTGCCAACTTATTTCATTATTTTGTTTTTAAGGTAGCAACTTGGGTTATTTTATCCTGAAAACGGTTTGATTCCCGTTTTTTGTAACATTATCAATAATAATAATGTTATTAAATCTGATTGTCAAGTGGTCAATCTTGTTCGTTTGGTCTGGGCGAGATATGTTAGAATCGAACCGCAGGAACACATTGAGGTGGCACCCCACCATGAATGAAAACTGTAGCCCGATTTTCCCAAATCGGGCGGGCGATTTGGGAAAATCGCCCTACATTTACGATGGAGGACAGGTATGTCGGGAGTGATTGCGGCAGGTGGGCCGGAAACGGCCGCAGCAGGGGCGGCGATGTTACAGCAAGGGGGTAACGCGGTGGATGCAGCGGTAGCGGCAGCGTTTGCCTCGTTTGTGGCCGAGGTTGGGGTGGTGCATCTGGGAGGCAGCGGCCTTGCGCAGATTTATGATCCGCAGCACGGCCGTTCACTGGTGTACGATTTTTTCAGCAACATGCCGGGGCTGGGGCGCGCTGACAAGCCAACGGCGAGGGATTTTGCCGAAGTGACCATTGATTTTGGAGCCACGACGCAAAGCTTTCACCTGGGGCGGGCGGCGGTGGCCGTGCCGGGCAATATTGTGGGGCTGTGCCGGTTGGCGGCGGATTACGGCCGTTTGCCATTGGCGGTTTTGCTGGAACCGGCGCGGCAGTTGGCGCAAGATGGGGTGGCGCTGCATCCTTTCCAGGCGGATACGTGTAAGTTACTGGCGCCTTTGTACCTGCATACGGCCGGGATGCGCGTCATTTTCGAGCGGGATGGGCGTATGATCCGCGCCGGGGAGCGGTTGACCATTCCCCATCTGGCGCAAACGCTGGCGGCGCTGGCGGAGGAAGGGGGAGCATTGGCGCGCGACGGCCGTTTAGCTCAGGCCATTCTCGACGACCAGGCGGCGCATGGGGGGCTGCTCACGACGGCCGATTTGCAGGCGTATGCGGTGTACACATTGCCACCCATTCGCCTGCCCTACCGCGAATATGAAATCTTGCTGCCCCCGCCCAGTTCGGCGGGCGGCGTGCTGACGGCCTTTAGCCTGAAGCTGCTGGCCGCGTTTGCCGTGGCGCAATGGGCGCATGGGTCGGCGAACCATTTGCGGCTGCTGTATGAGGTGATGAGCGCAACGAACCGCGCGCGCGCGCAGTGGGACGCCTGGGCAGATGCGCTGTCACCGGCTGAGGCGATGGCGCGCTTGCTGGATGAAGCGTTCGTGGCGCAGTATCGGGTAGAGGTACAAGAGGCGCTGGGGGGGAAACGGCCGTCGCTCTCCCCGCCAGAACCGGTTGGCCCTGGCAACACCAGCCACCTCAGCGTGATAGATGGGGATGGACTGGCGGTGAGCCTGACAACGACGGCCGGGGAATCGGCCGGGTACGTTGTGCCGGGTACGGGTTACATTCCCAACAACATTTGCGGCGAGGCGGATTTGCACCCGGCTGGTTTTCATACGCGGCCGGCGGGGCAGCGCATCCCGACGATGATGACGCCGGTGGTCGTGCTGCGCAACGGCCAGACGCGCCTGGTGTTGGGCAGCGGCGGCAGCGAACGCATTCGCAGCGCCATTTTGCAAGTCCTGAGCAATTTGCTGGATTTTGGCATGAATTTGCACGATGCGGTGAATACGGCGCGGGTACACGTGGAAAATGGGGCGCTGCAATGTGAGGCGGGCTATGATGCGGGGGCGGTGGCTGAACTGGAAGCCATTGGCTACCCGGTTAATCGGTGGGACAGGCGCAGTATCTATTTTGGAGGGGCGCATTCGGTGTCGCGCACGACCGCCGGACGGTTAGTAGCGGCCGGAGATGAGCGGCGCGGCGGTTCGGTTGCGGTCGTGTGAGGAATGGCGCTTAAATAGTCTATTGGCTGTGGTCGGCCTGCTGACCGCGCCATGGGTGGAACGGCTTTGCTGAGGTGACTAATTTCCCGCATCCCTGGCGCGCAGTTCCGGGTAAAATAAGGTTACGCTCCCCTACAAATGAAAAGCGTCATTCCTTCGACAAGCTCAGGACAGGTCTGAACGAAGTCTTCGGCCCTGAGCG
>JACSRF010000309.1 GCA_014879875.1 Anaerolinea sp. | reverse complement strand
TGTTTGCATGATGTACAAGAATTTTTAACGCAAAGGGGCAAAGGAAGAAAGGCGCAAAGGATTTTCTTCATGGAATGAGGTACGGCCGTTCACCCTCTGTTCGCCAAATTACCCAGTCCATGCAGGGCACAGGTTAGAATGAAGGCGATTTACATTCGATTTTCAGGTACAATCAGGTTAATGACGTGAAACGGTAACATCATAAGTGGTTTTTATGAACTACTCGTTTTCACAACGAGGTGGAAGATGACAAATACAACCCTGGAAATTCAACTGCCGACCCCTCTACTCCGTTTGGGCATTAGCCGTGAAGAAATCTCGCACCGCATCACCGAATGGTTGGTTCTCTCTTTGTTTGTCGAAGAGCGGATTTCATCGGGAAAAGCCGGACAGTTGTTGGGCATCAGCCGGATTGAGTTTCTGGCGCTGTTGCGCAAACATAGCATTGCCTATGTAGACTACACGGAAGATGAACTGGCTGATGAATGGCAGGCCGTTGCCGGGTTGCCCGTTACGCGGAAAGAATGATCGTCGTTTCTAACACAACTCCTTTAATTGGCCTGGCCGTTGTCGGCCAATTTGATTTGCTGCGCTACTTGTTTGGGCAAATCACGATTCCTGAAGCTGTTTTTGCCGAGGCCGTCTTGTTTGGCCGCGAGGAAGGAGGCGCCAAACAGGAAGTCACTCAAGCCGATTGGGTTAAAGTTGTGGCCGTGCATGATCAGTTGGCAAATGAGATTGATAGATACCTCTATCGTGTGACTATTGGCGAGTTTAGTTACGGCCGTTCCCCCTCTATCTCTAGCTCTTTCCTCTAGCTGACAGGTACGGCCACCCCCGGCTGGACCAACGGTGTTGCCGCATAGCCCCCGCGCAGGCGGGGGTTTAGCGCCTGGGGCAGCGTGGGGCGCCGCCCATGGGGTTGGGTTGTATGGGTCTGCCCAGGGCGGGGTCGTAGTAACGGCCGTCGCTTAACCAATTCTTAAATGGGGATAGCCTCTTTTTCTAATATCTCTTGCCACAACCGGCCTAATTCCCGCTTTGAGATTTCTTCGGGCGTATAGCCTTGCGCCTGAATGGGCTGCAACAATCGGGCGGCGGCTACGCCCAATAATTCAAGCCGTTCGCGCCGATTGTAGGCCGCCCAGTCTGGCGAGACGACGATGAGATCGATATCGCTTCCTTCTTCGACCGTACCCCACCGTTGCGAGCCGTAAAGTAGTATTTCCTGGCTGCGTATCCCCATTTTTTCTAACTCTCGTCGGAATTGGTCTGTGATGGCCGCAAGTTCTGGTGTTCTACCAACCACGTTAACGCCTCCTCTGTCTGTTTCAAATAATCGCGAGCGACTTTCCGATCATATTCGCGCAATACACGTTGCAAATCATCAGGATAGCGAGTAGGGATGCTGGCGTTGTTGATCTTACCGACGAATTCTAAAAGAGTTTGCGGCAATGTCAGGTTGGCCTTGCGGATTAAGAAAATCAAGTCGTGGGAACGCGGAGGTACTGCTTAAGTGACTTCTGTAACATGGGCTTTGAGCAGCTTTTCCAGCGCCAGGTGGCACATAAACACAACATAGAGATAGCGACCCGCAGCCAGCATTCGTCCGGCTGTTTCTAAGTCGTAATTGGCCATCTCAATCCAATTTTTTGTGTCCGTTCGCATCAACCTAACTACCTTAGATCTATCATCATGAAGCCGCTATTCGAGTTAAGATACTCTAATGCTTATGTCTGGTCAAGCACAGCTTCCCTCTTCCTTTCCGCGCCGTCTCGCCTCCATCCGGCGCGGAAGACAGGGCGAGACAGGCGGGAAGGGGGATCATGGTGAATGGAGGCGATCCCGGTCTGCCTGTCTCGTCCCTACCATCATTGGAATTACTAATCCACCAGCGCCGGTGACGCGCCGACAGGGTCGTTATCGCCTACCGTTCCAGCTTATGCTTACGCCGCACTTCATCCACCCAGTCTTCCAACTCCTCTTGCGTCTTAACCCTTTCCTGCCACGCTTCCAGCCCCATTGCGCGCGCCTCTTTCACTAATGTGGGCATTATCCTTCCATGGTTGCGCTCTAACCATTTGAGCCAGGCTGGTTTGAGAAAGGTTGG
>JACSRF010000537.1 GCA_014879875.1 Anaerolinea sp. | reverse complement strand
GATGCGAACTGGCGGCATCTGAGGATGCCGCACTCCTCACCCCACATTTTTAGGTTGTTGAGGTACTAGAGGCATGTGGATTAAGGTTGCGCGGGTATTAGGTTTGTTGGTTCTGGCGCTGTTGGTTGGCTGGTGGCTGCTGCCGCGGGCGGTTGCCGCCGTTCCCAGCCCCATCCGTCACCGCCTGCCAGAACCGTTGTTGGCGCTGGTGACAACGCCGTTACCGACGGCGCTGCCCGCTCCGGCCGCCAACTTGCCACCACCAACTATCCTCATTCCGACGCTGCCGCCAACGGCCGTCATGCTGTCCGGGCTGCGCAACACGCCGCAAAGGTTCAACAACTGCGGCGCGGCGACCTTGTCTAACGTCCTGGGCTATTATGATCATCCCGTAGACCAATTAGAGATAGCGGCCGTTGTGCGCCCCACTTACGATGACCGCAACGTCTCCCCCTGGCAGCTTGTGGAATACGTGCAGACAGCAACGCCGCTGCGCGCCGCGAGCTATGTTGGTGGCAGTCTGGAACTGCTCAAACAGCTTATCGCTGCCGGATTCCCGGTGATCATTGAAAAAGGGCTGGTGCTGGACAGCCACGATGGCTGGATGGGGCATTACCTGACATTGTTTGGCTACGAAGAAGCGGCGCAGCAGTTTTGGGCGCTGGATACCTTCCTCGGCCCGTTCGACAGTGTGGGGCGGCGGGAATCTTATGAGGATGTGCGGCGCTACTGGCATGACTTTAACTACCAGTTCATCGTCATCTACCGGCCGGAACAGGAAACGGCCGTTCACGCTGTTCTTGGCCCCACTTACCTGGACCCGGTGACGATGTGGCAGGGGGCGGCGGAACGGGCACAAACGGCCGTCAGCGCCAGCCCCGCCGACGCTTTTGCCTGGTTCAACCTGGGCGGCAGCCTGACGCACCTGGGCGCGCTGACCGGAGCGGCTGCTTATTACGAAACGGCCGCCGCCGCCTTTGACGAAGCGCGCCGCATCGGGCTGCCGTGGCGCATGTTGTGGTATCAGTTTGAATTGTATGAGGCATATTTGGGAAACGGCCGTGCCGCCGACGTGCTCGCCCTCACCGACGCCATGATCACCAGTGAGGGTGGGCGTTACGTGGAGGAAACCTTCTTTTACCAGGGAAACGCCTGGCTGGCGCAAGGCGACGCCGAACACGCCCGCCGCGCCTACCAACGTGCCCTCGAAGTCAACCCCAACTTCTCCCCGGCGCAGGAGATGCTGGTGGAAATAGGTAATTCATAAAATCTGCTATAATGTCGCCTTATGGCAAAAGCAAAAACAAAAACACAATCTGTCCGTGAGCGGCGCATCCAACACCAGGCGCGCCGTAAACAACAACGTTTATTAGCCATTGGCCTGAGCATTGTTGGGGTGGTACTCCTGGCCGCCCTGGCGTTATGGACGCGCCAGGTGAACACGGTTAATGCCGAACTGGTGCTGCCGGAGCTGCTGGAAGCGCCGCCGACGGCCGACGGCCAGGCGTGGGGGCCGGCCGATGCGCCGGTGCTCATTGAGGAGTTCTCTGATTTTCAATGCCCATTCTGTGGGCAGCACGCCAGGGATACTGTGCCGCAGTTGTTGGCAAAATATGGCCTCTCCGGGCAGGTGCGCTACGAGTTCAACAGCTATGCCTTTTTGGGCGCTGAGTCACTTCGCGCCGCCGAAGCTGCCTCCTGCGCCAATGAACAAGGGTATTTCTGGCAGTTTCATGACCTGCTTTATTTCAACCAGCACGGCGAAAATCGGGGCGCATTTCGGGATGAACGGCTGTTGGCGTTTGCGGCCATCCTCAATTTGGACCAGGCAGCATTTGCCGATTGCCTGAGTTCGGGCAAGTATAAGGATCAGGTGCGCGCCGACGCCGAAGCGGCCAAGGCGCGCGGCATCACGACGACGCCGACGTTTTTGATCAATGGGAACAAGGTGGAGGGGGCGCAGCCTATGACTCAATTTGACCGGTTGATTGCCGAGGCGCTGCTGGGGCAGTGATGGGACGTGAAGCGTGAAACGTGACCGGAGGCGCATCACGTTTCACGTTTTACACAGGTACACAGAGTTCACAGAGATGGCACAGAGCTACACAGAGAGAGCAGAGAGAACAGAATGGCAGA
>JACSRF010000507.1 GCA_014879875.1 Anaerolinea sp. | reverse complement strand
GCGGCAGGTCATTGCTGCCATCTTTGTTGGAGTTGCTTCTATCACCACCTTGAAACACATATAGAGCCAAAGAATTTAACGCATTGTCTTGATGTGGCCGATAAGGTCGGTGCGTTTTTTGTCTCTCTATTCGGTTGAAAAGGTGCGAAATATAGGCTTGGCGCAACAATCCCTGGAAAAAATATTGCGAGGTCATTAGAACGCCCAGCAGCGCGGCCGTTTCTTCAATCGCCGTCAAATGACATCTTAGCCTCCCACAGCGAACAGGTCATAGAGCGCGCCGACGCTCACGGCGCCAATCCACAAAGTCGCTATCACCAGGAAAACAACGCGCCAGCGGGCAATGGTCAGCATCCCGCTCAAGGCGCCAATCGAAGTGCCGGCGCCGGTAATCATGAAGGCCAACGCCGCGCCTGAACTCATGCCGGCGTCAAGGAGCGTTCGCACCAGAGGCAATGAGGCTTCCGTATTCAAGTAAAAGGGCAGCCCTAGCACGGCTGCCAGGGGCACGCTGTACAGGTAATGGCCGCCAAACAAAGTGGGCACCCAACGGGCCGGAATCAAGCCGTTTAGGAAATAGCCCAGAAAAGCAAAGACGCCAAAGAAAAGGAGCAGACGCGCACCGGTACGGTAGATTTCGCGGATGGCTTTTTGGCTTTTTTCCGCGAAAGAGACGGCCGTAACCAGCTCCAGATCCGCCACAATCTGGTCAGCCGGACCAGATGCGCCGCTAACCGGCCGGAAACGAGCCTGATCCGCCAGCCAGCCCCGGCTCTCCAGAAGGTGGGCGACAAAGCCGCCTACCAGCCCCAGGGCAATCGAAGCGCCGAAAAAGGTCAGGGCAAAGGGCCAGCCAAACAGGCCGGCGCTGTAGAACAATTCTTGCGGCGAGGTGAGCGGCGAAGCGACCAGGAAGGCCACCACCGGCGCCCAGGGCATCATGCTGGCCATCATTCCCAAAATAATGGCTATCGTGCCGCAAGAGCAAAGGGGCGTGCCGACGGCTGCGGTCGTCGCCGCGACAACCCCCATCCGCCGGTGGCGCTGAAGAAATGCGGCGATGGCCTGTTGGTCAACGAAGGCGTTAAGCAAACCGGCAACCACTGCGCTCAAAAGCAGGTAATGCCAGTTCGCGGCAAAGGTGCGCCATACCTGATAAAACGTCTCGGTTAATAAGCTGATTAAATTGTCCATGGTGAAACCTCCAGTTAAAAATAGGCTTACGCAGTTGTCCGAAGGTTGGGCCTGTCGAAACCGGCTTCGCCAGGCTCAACCAGCGTAAATCCTAAAAATTTGTTTTCACCTTTATAGACGGGACGGCCGTAAAAAGGACGCAAAAAAAGAGCTGACGATTTTTCGTCAGCTCTTTTGGTGGATGGCGCGGCTTGCGGCGTTTCACGTCTCACATTGCGCCTTGACTGACGCGCAATCTTGCTCCGGCGCCTGGCGGTGCGGGTGATAGTCCGTGATGCGGCCGGCGCGGTCCAGTTCGACATGGCAGCAATCCAGGATGAGGCCACGCAGGAGTTCCCGCGCTCGCTGCACCCGCGACTTAGCGCCAGATAGCGAGATACCTAACTGCGCGGACGCCTCTTTTTGGGTCAGGCCGTTGAACTCGGTCAAGAGCAGCGCTTCGCGGTATTTGTCCGGCAGACAATCAAGAAAAGCCGTCACAGAGGGGGCCAGGCTGGTCGCTGCCGTCGCCTCAGCCTCTATTTCCGGCGCGGCGACGCTTTCCGGCAGTTCATTGTCATTGCCGCGACTGCGATAATGGTCAATAATGGCGTTGCGGGCAATCTGGTAAACCCAGCTTTCCAGGCGGCTCATGTCGCGCAACGAGCCAAGTTGGGTGTAAATACGCATAAACACATCCTGCAAAATATCGTCCGCAGCCGCTTCATCGCTCACCCGGCGAAGAATGAATGATCGTAAGCGGGCGCTGAATTCTTCCCAGATTGTTTCCAATGTATCGTTCATGCGTTTACCTGTTTTTCCGAATTAGTAATCGTTCAAATGATAGTCGCTTTTCATTTCCAGATTGGCCCAATCTTTGAGATTGGGCCAATCTTGACTCTACCGAAAAAAGGTCAAGCGGCCCCAAAAGTGGCTCAGCTCGACATAATGTGATAAAATGAG
>JACSRF010000173.1 GCA_014879875.1 Anaerolinea sp. | reverse complement strand
TATAGACTTTCAGATAATGTTTTTGTGTCCGGAGTCGAGGCTTCAGCCGGGTGTGAGCCAAAATGTTTTTCTGAACATCTATAGAAATAGGCAGCCAAACAAGGCAGCAAAGAAATTGCCCGCGGCGGCCGAACGCGGTTTAAATAGCCAACTGTTAATTGTCAATGGTCAACGGTTGACAATTAACAATTAACAATTAACAATTGACAATTGCTTTGATGGCATTATTTCGCCACGTGCTACGAGATACTGGAGTATTTCCTATGCTTGCTTACCGCACAAAAAAGAAAGTGTTGGCCCACGGCAAAATCCACTTAGAAGCTCTGCCGTTTGCCGTAGGGGAGACGGTAGAAATCATCGTCCTGGCTGCCGCGGAACAAAACGCGAAACCTGACGCCGACAGTTCAGCAGGCGTTCATTCTTTGAAAGGAAGCGTGCTGGCATATTTGGACCCCACCGAACCAGTTGCTCAAGATGAATGGTCGGCACTTCAATGATCTTGCTCGAATTGTCGTCGAATCAACCCAGCTGCCAGGGGCATTTCACAAAGATCCTGCCGATCAACTGATTGTGGCTACGGCGCGAGTTCACGATTGTCAACTTCTGACGGCCGATGCCAAAATTACGGCCTACGAGCATGTAAAAACTCTCGCCAGCATACCCGATTAAGGAACCACACAATCTTATGGAACGATTGAACCAAGAATTCGGCCGTATTCTGCGCGCCTCCACCACCGGTTTTGCCGTCGGCTGCCGCGTGGGGCAGTTGCAAGCCCCCGCTTTTGGCAGCCTGGTTAAAGCGCAGCCGGTAGACGCGCGCGAGGCGATCTACGGCCTCATTTATGACATGCACGTAGATGATGACCCGCTGGTGCGCCGCCTGGTGCTGGCGGAAACGCCCAGCGCGGAACTGATCAACGACCAGCGCGAGAACCGCATGTTGCCCATTGAAATGAGCGTGTTGGCCGTGGGCTACCAGGTGGGGGGCAGCATCCGTCACGGGCTGCCGCCGCGCCCGCCGCTCAACCTGGACCCGGTGGAATTGGTGCGCGACCCGGCGGAAATCCGCGCCTTCACCAGCCAACTGGGCTACTTGCGCCTGATTTTGCGCGCCAACAGCAGCAGCGTACCCATTGACCAATTGCTGGTGGCGCACGCGCGCGACGTGTATCTGCTGCGCGGGGAGGATGTGGCCTGGGCAACGGCCGTTACCCAGGAACTCATCGAACTCCTGCGCAGCAACTACGACATCCTCGTGCCCACCCTGGAGGCGCTGAGCGATGCGCTGCCACGTTTACCAATACCTGGCTAGACATTATTTGGAATAAAGTTACACAGAGTTGCACGGAGAATACACAGCCCATCTTCAACTCTGTGAATCTCTGTGTTCCTGTTTTGCTTATTTCCGATAATGTCTAATATCTTGCAACAAGAAGTAATTACTTTATAATAACATCCGATATGGTTTTGCACGATGATGCCGGAGGTGGAAAATGACACAATTAATTCGCATTGGCAATTCTCAGGGAGTTCGCATTCCCAAAGCGCTCATCCAACAAGCAGGCTTAGAAGAAGCTGAATTAGAATTTTCGCTTGTGGAAGAAGGCTTGCTGATTAAACCGGTACGTCCGCGCCCGCGTCAGGACTGGGAAAAACGCATTCGTGAAGTGATGCAACAGTACGGCAGCGAAGAAATAGACCGTGAGTGGTTGGATGCGCCATTAAGCGATGATTCGGAGTGGGAGTGGCAAGATGAAGCGGTTTGAGGTTTGGTTGGTTGGCCTGGACCCAACTGTAGGGCATGAAATCAGCAAGACCAGACCTTGCGTTATCGTGTCCCCTGATGAAATGAGGGCATTGGCTACAGTCATTATTGCCCCGTTAACCAGCAAAGGTTTCCCTTTTCCCGGCCGTGTTGTTACTCAGTTTGCCGGCAAACAAGGTCTCATTTTGCTCGATCAAATGCGCGTTGTGGATAAGAGCCGTTTATACAAAAAGCTAGGCGACATTAACAAGGCAACGCAGGACGCCATGTGCAATGCTTTACAAGAGATGTTTGCCTGTTAGATCCCGTAAATTTATTACTTCCCGCACTTGCTCAACTTTCTATGACCAGGGTGCGGGAACTTATTCTTTTA
>JACSRF010000021.1 GCA_014879875.1 Anaerolinea sp. | reverse complement strand
CGTTGGCGCCGGCGTGGGGGTGATGATCCGCACCTGGGCATCGTCTTCGATGATGATGTCTACAGCCTGGGAGCGGGTGGCGTCGCCGGAGACGGCCGTAATGCGAAACTGACCGGTACGCGCTTCCAGAATGTAATCAAATACCGCCAACCCATTGCTGGTGGATACGTTGGCAATAATGTTTACCAACCCTTGAATCCGGTCTTGTTGAATGAACTGGACGATTGTGCCATCAGGCACAGCATTGCCATTCTGGTCGCGGATGACGCCGGTTTGCAAATGGAGGGTGTCGCCCACGGAGGCATCTAGCGGCGCTTCACCCGGAGGAGATTGTACCAACCCACTGTCGCTGATGATAAACAACTCGATCAATTGTTGCGCATTGGGCTGCGTTTGCCGGAACAAATCATAGCCAATGCCGGGCACACTTACCGGCAGCGCGCCGGGCAGCGGGATTTCCTGGAACAAGGCTCTGACTGATGTATCTATGGCGGCGCTGCTTTTGTTGTACAGGCTAAAATAGGCGGTTAGTTTGCTAATTTCCGTTGTGTCCAGGTAATAGGGGGCGTCGTAAGCAAAGACAATGACCTTGCGCCCGCGAATCAAGTCGGTGCGCTGCGCTAAAAATTGATGCAATACCAGTGACGCTTCTGTTTTATTTTGCACGGCAAAGATGATCCAGGTGGCGTCGCGCAGCCATTCTTGCACCCAATATTCAGGCGGAGGGGTAGCGGTGGCGGTGGCAGTGGGGGTGAAGGTTGGCAGTGCGTTTTCAGTTGGTTCGGCCGTTTCCGTGATGTCTATGGGTATTGGCGCGGTTGGCGTGACGGCCGTTGGCGTGACGGCCGTTGGCGTCATCACCGGGAAGACGCCTCCTGGCCCGGCTGCTAAAAATGCGGCCAGTTCGGCAAAAGAAAAGCTGCGAATTTGATTCGGCTGTACCTGAGCGGTGGCGCCTGGCCCATACAGAGACAAAATCCGCTGCTCCAGCGCCGTTTTACCGATGACGGAAATCGGCGCGCACGCGCTGCACTGCTGCACCTGGCGCTCATCGGTGAAGATGATAATTTGGTCGCCTAAACCAGGTGGGCTGGCTAGCCGTTCCACCAATTCTGCCTGGCTGGGGGAAATAAGTGTGATAGCCGCCTGCGCCAGGCCGAGCATGGTCGCGTTAGCCGGTTCGATAATGCGACTGAGTGAGGCAGTATCTTGGAGGATATTTTCCTCACTGAAATCGCCGCCATACAGGCGTAGTTTGAGCTGCAAGATGCGTAAAACAGCTTCATCAACCCGTTGGGCAAAGGAGGTGTCGGTTTCGTATTTTTCCCGAAACCAGATGATGGTGTCTTTGATATTTGCCAGTTCGGCGGCAAAATCGCCCTTGCCCAGGGCAAATTCAGAGAGGTAGAGCAGATCGTTGCCGGCGAGTAAGGCGTCTTTGGCAATGCGCCGGTGCGGGAATTCTCGTTCAGTGTCGTCGTAGAACTTTTCGACGCTGCGCACACCGAGGGAATCGGAGACGATGACGCCGCCTGATTGCCGCCAACCCGTGAAGGCGTCCAGGGACATCAAGGTTTTTAACGCCTGGGGGTCGAAGCTGACAGGGACGGTTGTGGCGCGGATGTTGCCCTGGAAGCCTTGATAGCGGATGTGGGTGGTGAGGAGTCCGTCTACGGTGGCGGCGCTGTTGGTACGGCCGTTGGTGACGGCGAAAAATGGGGCAAGTTCAATTTGCTTAAGCTGCTCTAAGGATTTGCGCACGGTGGGGACTTCGTCGTCTACGGGGCGGTCGCTGCTGCCATTGCCGGGGAAATGTTTGGCAATGACAGCCATACGGTTGTTGCTGCCCTGGTGAACGCCGCTGATGTAAGCCTGCCCCATCAGCCCAACCCAATAGGGATCGCCCCCAAAGGAACGGACACCCATATCGGCCGTGCTGCCGGGTTGTGGGGTTTCGAGGACGTCCAGGGAGGGGCCGAGCAGCATGTTAACGCCGAGTGCGGTCAGGTCACGCCCGACAACTTGCCCGACTGTCTGCGCATAGCCAGGGTTCCAGGTTGCGCCGATGGCCATGTTGCTGGGAATTTGGGTGAGACCGCTGAGAATGGCGGTGTGTGGCGAACCGTTGCCCTCGTAGTTGAGG
>JACSRF010000192.1 GCA_014879875.1 Anaerolinea sp. | reverse complement strand
GTCCGAACATCCTTGTGCGGACAGCGAACAGAGATGTTCGCTTTACACCTGTAGTCCGAACATCCTTGTTCGGACAGCGAACAGGGATGTTCGCTTTACAAAGAGGTTCTGATGAGTCTACGACGTATTGGCGTGTTACTGGGTAAGGATTTGATCTGGGGGCCGAAAAACTTTATCTTCATTTTGGCCTTTATCACCCCGCTGGTTTTGACGCTGGTCATTCAACTGCTGGTGGGCACATTTTTTTCCGGCAAGCCCACGCTCGGCGTGGCCGATGCGGGAGAATCGCGCATGGTGGCCGCGCTGGGCCAGATTGAGGGGCTGGTGCTGCGGGAGTATACGTCAGCAGAGACGCTGCAAACGGCCGTGCGCAGCGGCGCCGTGGATATGGGTCTCATGTTACCGGCCGGTTTTGACGAACAGCTTCGTGGGGAAACGGCCGTCGCCCTCACCGTCTACGTGTATGGCGAAAGCCTGCTGCGCGACCGCGCCTTTCTCGGCGTCACCCTGACGCAGCAGTTCCGCGAATTAGCCGGACAAGAATCCCCCGTCACCATCCTCAGCGAGACAGTGGGCGATGGCGCCAGCACACCCTGGGAAGAGCGACTGTTCCCCTTCGTTGTCCTGATGACCATCATCATCGGCGGCATGATGGTTCCCGCCACCTCATTGGTAGAAGAAAAACAGAAGCGCACGATAACGGCCGTTACCACCGCGGCCACTTCCTTAGAAGAACTGTTTACGGCCAAGGGGGCGCTCGGCTTCGGCCTCAGCCTGTTTATGGGCGTGTTTATTCTGCTCCTCAACCGCGCATTTGGGACGCAGCCGCTGCTGCTGGTCGGCTTATTGGCGCTCAGCGCGGTCATGGCCGCCACCTTCGGCGTCCTTCTGGGCGCGTTCGTCAAAGACATCAACACGCTGTTCGCCACCATCAAGGGCATCGGCATCTTGCTCTACGCCCCGGCCTTCGTTTACCTTTTCCCATCCGCGCCGCAGTGGATCGGCCGTATCTTCCCCACCTATTACATCATCGGCCCGATTATGGACGTGACGCAGCAAGGCGCGGCGTGGGCCGACATCTGGGGCGACGTTGCCATTCTGGTTCTGCTGAACCTGGCGCTCATCGGCGCCATTGCTTATGTTGCCCGCCGCGCGCGGGCGCACCCCACAATGCTGCCGGGCGTAGTTTGACAATGTTAAATTTCATGACCTGCAATCGCCTGTGAATTCCATTCACAGGCTGAACCGTGAAATACATTGGCAAACTACGCAGCCTGCCCCTCTATCCAATCTCTTTCAAATATTCGCGGATCATCAAAGCGGCCGTTACCCCTTCACCGGCGGCAGCAGCAGCCTGCTTGGTTGATCCCTCACGCACGTCACCCGCAGCAAACAAGCCAGGCATTGCCGTCATCAACGTCTTATCGGTGATGACAAACCCCCACTCGTTTGTTTCCGCCAGCCCTTGCGCCAACTGGCTGTTGGGCGTCAGGCCAATAAAGACAAACACACCATCATACTGCCATTCCTGAATTTTTCCCGTAGCCCGGTCCTCAACAACAACCGCTTCAAGCCGTTTGGTTCCTTTGAGAGTCTTCACGTTATGGTTGGTTGTCACTGTCATGTTGGGCTTCCCGGCTACCTTTTGTTGCAAAATGTGGCTGGCTTTCACTTGCGGCAAAAATTCCACAATGTCCACCTGGCTGGCAAATTTGGTCAGGAACAACCCTTCCTCAAAGCCGCTGTTCCCGCCGCCAACGACCAGCACCTTCTTCCCTTTATAAAAAGCGCCATCACAAGTAGCGCAAAAGTGAACGTGCAAGCCCAACAGTTCCTCTTCGCCCGGCACATTGAGGCGGCGATAATGCGCCCCGGTCGCCAGCAGCACCGCTTTGGTGGTGTATTCCTGCCTGCTGGCAGTGGTGACGCACCAGTAAGGAACATGATAGGTCAGTTTGGCGACGTCTTGTGCTTGCAAGATTTCGGCGTCAAAGCGGCGCGCCTGGCGCGTCAAACGGTCAGCGAATTCCGCGCCGGCGATACCTTCATCGAAGCCGGGGAAGTTTTCCAGTGTGTTGGTCGCGCCGATCTGCCCGCCCATACCCCCTTTTTCAATGACCAGGGTTTCAATCCCTTCGCGCGCCATGTAGAGAGCGGCCGTCAGCCCGGCCGGGCCGCCGCCAATGACAACGGCATCGTAAAAATTTCGTTTGGCCTGCGTGTGCAGCCCCAATTTTGCGGCCAGGGCGGCGTTGCTTGGCTCCACCAATATGTCGCCGTCCGGGAAAACGATGGTGGGAATGCTGCGCATTCCGTTGTTCACTTTTTCGACATAGGCCATGGCGGTAGGGTCTTGCTCGATGTCCACGTTGATGTAAGGGATACGTTGTTCACCCAGGAAGCGTTTGGCCCGCTTACAATCTGGGCACCAGGTTGTACTGTAAATGATGATTGAATTGTTGGTTAGGGATGTCATAATTTTGTTATATTATCCCATACCTATACTGAAGGGTTTGTTCTTCTGGGGAATGCTCATTTCCCGGCATTGGCGCTGCGTTCCGTATCAGGAACGCAGCGCCACCAGTTACCATGTCGGTCAGTTCAAGTGTTGGTGACGCCTACGGAGTTGGGAACACTTCAACTGCGCCACTATCACACGCCACAATCCCATCGCCATTGCCATCCACCGGCCGCATAAAGCCGCGTTGGTCTACGGTGACGACACAAGCATGGCGCGGAATGTGGTCAATGGCCGGGCTTCCGGGGAGCAGCAAGCGGGTCAGCGTGGGGCCGCCATTGGCTTGCAGCGGGCCTAACAACGGGTCGGCCTGCATGTCGCCCACACCTTGCAGCAGACAAGAGCCATCGCTGTCCAGGTTGTAACCACCGCTTTGCAGTGGGCCAACACAGTTAACCGGGCTGTTAGCGGCAACCAGCGTGTTGGTCAGCAAGAGGCTGCCACTCCCGCTAACCAAAGCGGCCGTCGTGATGCCGTTGTCGCTGATTGTGCAGTGGATCAAACTCAGGCTGCCGTAGTTAGAGATGACGCCGGCGGCTATATCATAACCGCTCCCGCCATTGTCGCTGAACGTGGTGTTGCGCACGACGGCCGTGCCCCCATTCGACAACGCCACACCCATCATCCCATCATACCCGCTGTTGTGCGCGAAGAGGCTGCCACTCACCTGCAATACGCCCGAGTTCCAAATGCCTCCCGTAGCGCGATACCCCCGGTTCGCCGTGATGCTGCTGTCCGTGATAGTCAACGACCCTTCGTTGTAAATGCTCTCACCATTGTTGTGTACCACGCTGCGCGTCAGCGTCATCACGCCGGCGGCTTTGTTGCTCAGCGCGCCGCCGAAAAAGCGCACGTCATTATCCTGCAACGTGGTGGCCGTCAGGGTGACGCGACCGTTCCGGTTATAAATGCCAGAACCACCGGCCGCCCAATTATGGTGCAGCGTACTGTTGGTGATTTGCAGCGTGCCCTCGTTCAGAATTCCGCCGCCAACACCATCGCCATAGCTCTGATTGGTCCGGTTATGGCTAATCTCGCTGCGCAAAATGGTCAAACTGCCCAGGTTCAAGATACCGCCGGCCGTATTGCTGCCCAAATCCTCGCCGTCAGGTGAATCATAAGAGACGTTGTTATAACTGACGCGGCAATGTTTGAGGGTTAACGCGCCTTCGTTGAGGATGCCCCCACCATCGCCCGCCAACCCATTGCGCAGGGTGAGCTGCGCCAGGGTGACGGTAGCGCCGGGCAAGACGTGCAACACGCGGTCGAGGCTGGCGGCGTCGAGAATGGTCACATCTGCGCCACGCCCCATCAGGATGACATTGGCCGTGATGTCCAGATCGCCGGTAACACCTGCATCCTCATCCCGACCGGGCGCGGCTAACGTGATCGTGCCGGCGGGCAGATAGATGGTCGTGGGCACATTCTGGCTGTTCGCTACACGCAACGCTTCGCGCAATGTACACTCCTGCGGGGTGCAGAAACCATCGCCGGGATCGGCCGTTGAGTTCACATGAATCAGGTCGCCGCTCAACGTGTAGCCGATGAGTTGGGCATATTTGTTAAAAGTAGGAATGTGCTGCCAGGTCAATAAATACTTTTGACCATCAGTAGCCAGCGCCGGCGTGAATTGGCTACCGGTCGTTGATGATAAGGCGATCCCTTGTGGGTCTAGCACTTCCCCTTTGCCGTTTACCCGTGCACCGCGCGCTTCTGACCCACCCCAGGCCACCAGCCACTCGCCATTGGCAAAAGCGACACGTGGCGCATGAGGGCCACCCGTTCCTGCGTTGATAGCAATGGGGATGCCGCCGCTCTCTGGCGGGCCATCGAGCAGCAAGCCGTTTTTGCTGACCCGCGCGCCGTAAACGGCCCCATAACCGCCGGCCCGGTGATCATCAAACACCACCAGGAATTGCCCACTGCCATAGGCGATACCGGCCGGCCGGTTACCTTGCCAACTGGGGGCTGTGCTGATCGCAATCAGGCTGCCGCTCGTCAACGTGAGCGGATCCACCAAAAAGGCCAGTACGTCGTACTCGTGGGTGGATGGCGTCACGTCCTCCGACCAGGTAACCAGGTAATTGCCCCCACCAAAGGCGACAGAGGGGAAGAATTGATGGCCGGGGCGGGCGTTCAGCCACGCTGCGCTGCCGGGAATGAGATTGCCGACGCCGTCAATGCTGACCTGACGGCCGTGAATGTCGCTATAGCTCGTGGCGTAATTGCTGTTCTCTTGCCAGACGACGAAAAAATCTACCCCATTGCTGGCAACGGCCGGGAAATAACGGGTATTGGTTGTGGCCTGCGAGATGACCTGCTCCGTACCGAGGGGAACGCCGTTGAGAGAAACGGCACGGCCGTTGATCGTGTCCCACGGCGCGCTGCCCATATTATCATACCACACCACCAAATAATAAAGGCCGTTAAAGGCCACGGTAGGAAATGCCTGGAAGCCTGGTTTTGTCACAATGGGAAAGGGATCCGTCAACAGCGCGCCTGATTTGCTGAGGAGACGGCCGTAAATATCCATATCCCCACCATCCCCTATCTGCGGCCAGACAACCAGATAATTCTCCCCGCCAAAGGCAACGACGGCGCTGTCGCCGGCGGGGACACTGCTGCTCAACAACACATCTTGCGGCAGTAGGGGGCCAAAGCTCACCGCCGCCAGCGCCGGTGACGCCAGCAACCCTACGCCTAATAACAAGACAACAAACAACCACAATCGCGTTTTCATGCTGCCTCCGTATTAATTTGTTGGCTAAAGTCAGGGGTGGGCTTGCCCGCAACGGACAGGGCAAATGAGGGTATGTTGATCGAGACGTTAACCGCAGCAATAGCCACGTTTCGTCAAGTCCGCCCTATTGTTTAGCTCCCATAAAGGCCAATAACCTACCATACACTGTACACCCATTGTTCACAGGTCAAAACGACGTTTGTCACCTCTTGCCAATGACTTTTGTCATTTCTTTCGCATGACATTTATCATGTACCGCAACTACGGACATTTTTGTTATCGGGATATGAAACCACGCACGGTAGGGGTAAGGCAGGCGGGCAATACCTTGTCTACCCCCCATGCCTTTTCTCCGCCTGCCTTGTTCTGGGGCTGATCAGGCGCTTGGTGAGCGTCCAAAAATAAGCGGACTGAATAAAAAAACGGCCGTTTCCCACTGCCAACCGTTGAACGCAAAACATGAGCGCCTGTCCGGTTACACCGAGTTGCACGCCCCTACATCATTCCCGCCATAATCTCATCCAACTTCTCTTTAACCGGCCGCAGCTTCGCTTCCGGCAGCTGCGCCAACGGCGTCTCCACCAGCTTGTTCACCTCCGCCAGATTCGGCCGATTCGGGTTGTAATAGACCAGCCCGGTGATGAACTCCTGGTTCTGCTGCGCCCATTGCAGCCGGTGCAGCGCCCCTAGCTTGTCGGTGGGATCATAGTCCTCATCCAACTTGCGCAGTTGAATGTAAGAGCCATCGGGCATCGCCACCACCTGCATCGTGCCCGGTTCATAATCGTCAATGACAATTTCTTCGCTGGGGGGAACCCAACCGAAGTCGTGCAAGGGGGCTTCATGCTCCTTGCCATAGCCATAGCTCTTGGTGGAGGTGTCCTGGTTGTTGAAGGCAACGCATGGGCTGATGATGTCCAGCACGGCCGTTCCGTTAAAACTCAACGCCGCCTTCAACAACTCGCGCACCTGCTTCGCGTCGCCGGAGAAGGAGCGCGCCACAAAACCGGCCCCGGCAATGATCGCCTCCATGCAAATGTCCACCGGCGGGAACTCGTTTTCGCCCGCGTACTTCAGCACCTGCCCCTCATCGGCCGTCGCGCTAAACTGCCCCTTCGTCAGGCCATAGACGCCATTGTTCTCCACAATGTACACCATGCGCACATTGCGCCGCATCATATGCTTGAACTGCCCCATGCCGATGCTGCCCGTGTCCCCATCGCCGCTGACGCCAATGGCGCGCAGGCTGTGGTTAGCCACAAATGCGCCCGTGCCGATGGAAGGCATACGGCCGTGCAACGAATTAAAGCCAAACGACTGCCCCAAAAAGTACGCGGGAGATTTGCTGGAACAGCCTATACCGCTCAACTTAATGATCTCATGCGGCCGAATGCTCAGTTCATACGCTACCTGGATAATCTGGCTCGAAATAGAATTATGCCCGCACCCCTGGCACAACGTACTGGGGCTGCCATTATAATCCGCCTTCGCCAACCCGATCAGGTTCACCCGTTCTTGTTGTCTTGCGCTCATATTTCACCCTTTGTTCGTAAACCGTAATCCGTGAACCGATTACGGATTACGGATTACGGACTACCGATCACCGATCACCGACTCCCCAGAATCCTCTCCACCACCCAGCGCGCCGTCAGCGGCATTCCGTCCATATCCGCCAACGAGATCAGCCGCGCCGCGATTTCCGGGACTTCGGTCTGCAAAATTTTGTGCATCTGCCCATCCCGGTTCAATTCCACCACGTACACCCGCTCATAACGGCCGATGAAGTCGCGTACTTCCTGGTTAACAGGCAGCGCCCGCAGCCGCATAAAGCTGCTCTTGATGCCGTCAGCCGCCAGCCGGTCGCGCGCTTCATCAATGGCAAATTGTGTTGTGCCATAGGCGATGATGCCAAACTCGGCCCCATCTACCTCGTCAATGACCGGGGCGGGAACCATGTCGCGCGCCGTCTCAAATTTCCGCGCCAGGCGCGCCATGTTATTTGTCCAATCTTCCGGCCGTTCGCTGTAAACGGCGTTGGCGTTGTGCCCCGTTCCCCGTGCAAACCACGCCGCGCGCGGGTGTTCATTGCCGGGCAGGGTGCGGTAAGTGATGCCATCCCCATCAATGTCCTTGTAACGGGCAAAACCCTTCTCCTGCACGTCAGCGGCGCTTAACACTTTGCCCCGTTGCAGCGGCTCTGTGGGATAGGTGAACGGGTCCGACATCCAGTTATTCATCCCCAGGTCCAGGTCGCTGAGGACAAAGACCGGCGTTTGCAACTGCTCCGCCAGGTCAAAGGAAGCGCCGCCAAATTCAAAGCATTCCTTCACAGTAGCAGGCAGCAAGATGATATTCTTTGTGTCGCCATGCCCCAGGTAATAGGTGAACATCACGTCTCCCTGCCCGGTGCGCGTGGGCATGCCGGTGCTGGGGCCGACGCGCTGTACGTCCCAAATGACGGCCGGGATCTCGGCAAAATAGCCCAGCCCCGTAAACTCCGCCATCAGCGAAATGCCAGGGCCAGAGGTGGCCGTCATGGCGCGCGCGCCGGCCCAACCGGCGCCCATCAACATGCCAATGGCTGCCAGTTCATCCTCCGCCTGCACCACCGCATACGTTGCATTGCCCGTTTCTGGGTCGGTGCGTAACTGCGGCAGATAGATGTTGAGGGCGTCTACCAGGCTGGTGGAGGGGGTGATGGGGTACCAGGCGACGACGGAAACGCCGCCAAAAACGGAACCGAGCGCAGCCGCTTCGTTGCCGGTGATCACGATTTGCCCGGCGGTGGCGTCCATTGGCTCTACGCGGTACGGGTCTTGCTTTGCCAGGTTGGCGGCGGCCCATTCATATGCCGCGCGGACGACGCTCATGTTGCTGTCTATGAGTTTACGACGGCCGTCGAACTGATGATCCAACGCCTCGTCAATTTTCTCAACGGGCACATCCAACAGGTAAGCGACGGCGCCGACGTACACCATGTTGGCGATATAGTCGCGCAGTTTGCCCTTCATGCCGGTGTCGCGCACAAACTGGTTGACGGGCACGCCATAATAGGTCACGTCATCCCGCTGCGGCACGCTGCGCCAGTCGGCGTTGTAGATACAGACGCCACCGGGGGGCAGATTGTTGATGTCTTCCTGCACCGTCGCCTGGTTAAAGGCCACCAAAACCTCGGACGTATGGCGGCGGGCGACGTACCCTTCATGGCTGACGCGAATATGATACCAGGTGGGCAGCCCTTGAATGTTGGAAGGGAAGATGTTTTTGCCATTGACCGGAATGCCCATCTTAAAGAAGGCGCGCAGCAGCGCCAGGTTAGCCGTCTGGCTGCCGGTGCCGTTGACGGTTGCCACTACCATGGAAAAGTCGTTGACGGGAGACGGCCGTTCCGTTACGGCCGTGCTCATTGGAACTGCTTCAATCACACCCATTGACCTGTTTCTCCTTACCGCACAGACCCGGCAGGTTTCAGAAAACCTGCCAGGCCTCTATAGATGTTAAGAAAAAGATTTGGGGTTTCCTCATAGCTTGTCAGGGGGCAAGCCAATCGTAAATCGCAAATCGTTAATCGTAAATCCTATAGTCGGGCAATCAACCTAAATTTTCTTTCAAATAATGCACCACATCGCGGAAAGAGATAACCCCTTCGACGCGGTTGTGCTCATCCACCAGGGGCACATGCCGGAACCCATGCACCGACATCAAGTTCAATGCCTGGGCAATGGGCATATCGCGCTTCATGGTGATCGGGTCGGGCGTCATGTATTCGCTGATTTTGGTCGCAGCCAAATCCTCAACCAACCCGGCCACCCGCGTCAGCACATCCCGTTCAGTGAAGATACCCACCAGGCGATCACACTCATCTGTTACCAGCAGGCAGCCAATATTATGCGCATTCATCTGGCGCACAGCCTTCGCCAACGACGTGGACGCCTCCACTTCGATGGGCGCATGGGGCGCTAACGCCGCAATCGGCGTATCGGTGAGCATCCGCTGCATCGGGCTGACATCTACCGGCGCCTCATCCATCTGGTCAACGTACTCTTCGTCCAGTTCGGAGGCCACAGCGCCAACCACTCCCACGCCCGCTTCCACCTCATGACCTTCCACCACCCAGAAATCGGTCGCGCGGAACAGCTTGTTCAAGTCGCCCTTGCCCCGCTGCGCCTGCGCCGCTGCGATCTGCGCCATTAATCCCTCGGTATAAGTCGGCTTTTCCACCTGCCGGATAATGCCCATCGGCGCGGGGAAAGCAGGGTATTCCATGCTGCTGATCATCAGCGCCAACGCTTTGGACGTGACATCGTAGACGATCAAATCCTCCACGCCATATTCGTCGCCCAACGTCACCACTTCCGGCTCAAAGCTTTCATTGAGGCGAATACCTTTGTCCTGGTTACGGCCGAAAATCATCGGCTTGCCATGTTCCAGGTAAATGATGAATTCGTCCCGATTGCGCCGATCTTCCAATGGCCCCCATTCGTCTGGGTTGAAGATGACGCAGTTCTGGTAAACCTCAATGAAGGAGACACCGTTGTGCGCGGCGGCCGCCGCCAGCATCTCGCCCAGGTGATTGGTGTGCGCATCCAGGGAACGCGCCACAAACGTCGCTTCCGAGGCCAGCGCCACGGCTACCGGGTTAATCGGCTGTTCAATGGTTCCCATCGGCGACGACTTGCTCTTGTACCCTTGCCGGGACGTGGGCGAATATTGCCCTTTGGTGAGGCCATAGACGCGGTTGTTGAAGAGGATGATGTTCAGGTTCAGGTTGCGGCGCATGACGTGCATAAAATGGTTGCCGCCGATGGACAGCCCGTCCCCGTCACCGGTGATCACCCAGATGCTCAGGTCAGGGTTGGTGATGGACAGGCCGCTGGCTAATGTGGGCGCACGGCCGTGTATGCTGTGAATGCCATACGTGTTCATATAATACGGGAAGCGGCTGGAGCAGCCAATCCCGGAAATGAACACAATCTTTTCTTTCGGCACGCCAATTTCTGGCAGCGTCTTTTGCATCTGCGCCAGGATCGAGTAGTCGCCACAACCAGGACACCAGCGCACGGTTTGGTCAGAAACAAAATCTTTACGAGATAGTTGTAAGGGAATGGTTGTTGTACTCATGGTTTTTCTCCAAGTCCGTAATCGGTAATCCGTTATCCGTAATCGGTAATCCGTTATCCGTAATCGGTAATCCGTTATCCGTTATCCGTTCACGGCTTACGGTTCACGGCTTACGGCTTACGGTTCACTGATTACCGTTCACCGTTCACTGGCTGAGGACCTCCTCAATCTTGTGCATGATTTCGCTAATCTTGAACGGCTGGCCGTGCAGTTTGGGATAGGAAAGGACTTTGCGCGCGTATTTGCCTTGCAGGATAAAGGCAAGCTGGCCTCCGTTTAATTCGGCAACCAATACCTGGTCGTACTGCTGCAAAACGTGATCCAGGTTATGGGGCATGGGGTTCAGGTAGCGGATGTGCGCATGGGCCACAGGCATCCCTTTGGCAATGGATTGTTTGACGGCCGATCGCGCCGCGCCAAACGTCCCCCCCCAGGTCACCAGCAGCAGCTTGCCCGTTTTAGGGCCATACACTTCCTGGTCGCCAATAACGTCGGCCAGCCGCGCAACCTTTTCTGCGCGGTCGTGGCACATTTGCTCATGATGCTCCGGCCGGTAGGAGACGTTGCCGGTGAGCGGCGCTTTGCTCAGACCGCCAATGCGATGTTCCAGGCCGGGCGTGCCGGGGATAGCCCAGGGGCGCGCGCCGGTTTGCGGGTCGCGTTTGTAGGGCAAAAAGGGTTCGGCATCGCCATTAGAGCCATTGCTGCGCCCGGCCGGATGGGTGATGGGGATGGGCGGAATATCGTTGGCGTCGGGAATGGACCACGGTTCAGAACTGTTGGCGAGGAAGCCATCGGAGAGCATGATGACGGGGGTCATGGCGCGCACGGCCAGGCGGCACGCCTCGATGGCCGCGTCGAAGCAGTCGGCCGGGCTTTGCGGGGCGATGACGGGGATGGGGCTTTCTCCGTTACGGCCGTACATCACTTGCAGCAAGTCCGATTGTTCTGTTTTCGTGGGCAGGCCGGTGCTGGGACCGCCGCGCTGTACGTCTATGATCACCATTGGCAGTTCCAACACCACCGCCAGGTTCATCGCCTCGCTTTTCAAAGCAATGCCGGGGCCGCTGGTGCCGGTGACGGCCATCGCGCCGCCAAACGCCGCGCCAATCACCGACCCCATCGCCGCGATTTCATCCTCTGCCTGGAAGGTGCGCACGTCAAAATGGCGCAGCGGCGCCAGCGCGTGCAAAATGTCGCTGGCAGGGGTGATCGGGTAGGTGCCGTAGAAGAGAGGTTTGCCTGCTTTTTCGGCGGCCGTGACCAGCCCAATCGCCGTCGCTTCATTCCCCGTCACCTTGCGATACGTGCCCGGTGGCAGCTTCGCCGGCCGAATCCGATACCGATGGCGGAACGCTTCGGTCGTTTCACCGAAGAAGTACCCTGTTTGCAGCGCCTTGATGTTGGCGGCAGCAATGGCCGGCGTTTTGGCGAATTTCTTTTGCAGCCATTCGAGCGAGGTGGTCAACGGCCGATCAAACAGCCAGAACGTCAGCCCCAGGGCAAAAAAGTTCTGGCAGCGATCCTTGTCCTTTATCGTCAGCCCTTCAATGTCCTTCAACGCCTCCCGATTCAACGAGGTGAGCGGGACGGTATGAACTTCATACGCTTTCAGCGAACTATCTTCCAATGGGTTGCGGTCGTAGCCCGCTTTGCGCAAGTTTGCCTGGGTGAAGGTGTCCGTATTCAAAATAACGACGCCGCCTACTTCCAGGTCAGGCAGGCTGGCTTTCAATGCCGCCGGATTCATGGCGACCAGCACGCGCGGTGAGTCGCCAGGCGTCAGAACGTCGGTGCTGGCGAAATTGACCTGGAAGCCGCTGACGCCGGCCAGCGTGCCCACCGGCGCGCGAATTTCGGCGGGGAAGTCCGGCATGGTGCTGATGTCGTTGCCGAAAACGGCCGACGCATTGCTAAACTGCGTGCCCGTAAGCTGCATTCCATCCCCAGAATCCCCGGCAAAACGAATCACAACGGATTCTAGCTCTTCAAATTGTTCCTGTTCTTCTAAAATATCCATCATCTAGCTCCTGTGTAAATCGAACATCCCTGTTCGCTGTCCGAACAAGGATGTTCGGACTACAGATTTTCATTCA
>JACSRF010000022.1 GCA_014879875.1 Anaerolinea sp. | reverse complement strand
TTTTGGAGGTTCTAGTTGAGGCGAAGTCTGACGTCCCAAATGTGTTACCTTTCATCTGGCCAGGTATCGGATGTGGAAGCTCGCCGCCAATGGGAACGGCCGATTCTGCGCCATTACCACAAAACGCTCAGGCAGCGCGGCGTGCAGGGCTACACCTGGGAACAACTGTGGGACGATTATCGCCTCTGCCTGGCGATGGGCGTCTACATTGCGGTGGAATATTGTCGCGGCCAGTACAACCCAGAGACGCAGTGGGTCTGGCTGCCCATGCTGCAAAAAGCGCTCACCGCCTGCGACGACCTGAATTGTGCTGAACTTTGGAGTGGATTATGAAATGGTCTGCGCCAATAAGTCACGCAATGGGATGCCATCCCGCTGCACTTCACGCCACAGCGTATCCCGCTGGGCCACGATGGCATCCCAACGTCCTTTTTCATAGAGGTGGGTGTTGAAGAGCACGTCGTAATCTAGAGAGACGTGTGCCGCCATACGGCGGATGACTCCTCGTCTTTCTGATGTCAAATGATTTAACACGATGAGCAAATCAATGTCTGAGTCTTCCTCAAAATCGCCGCGTGCTTTAGAACCAAAGAGCCACAAATAGCGCAAATCGTCACCCAAGAAGTCGCTCAGACTGTGGGTAAAAGTTGCAATGGCGGAACATTCTCGTTCCAGGAGATGGGACGGTAAAATCGTCATGATAAAAATTCTTGCTCGGTTAATAGTTCTTCGACCCGCTTCAAAAAACGTTCAGCATGGATGGTTTGATTATACCATGAGTGGCAAAGCTGGTAGCGTTATGAATCTGGTAGAAAGCGCCTGAAAGACGCTCCTGCCTGAACAGGCTGTCGCCTGGCATCAATGTCTTCTCCTGGGGGCATCGCGGTCGCGTTTCTGGCCGTTTTCGTGGCTGATCTGACACTCAGTTACCCCATGCTCGCCGCGCCTTGCGCCGGCGATGCGTGCCATTACCAGGCCATCGTCGCCGCCGCAGCGGCCGTACTGGCGGCCTGGGGCTTGTCCGTATCCACCTATTCCCGCTACATATTGGGCATTTCCGTCCTGCCGGTCATGTTGATCAATGTCATATATATATTAGTGACAAATGTCACTAACGTACTCTAATGCGTTACAATACTATTGCAATATATTGCATTATATTGCAATGGGTTGTATATATTTACTGTGTGAACACAGACAAGATCAAGTATGAGTCAATTATTAACCACCCGGCAGGCGCAAAATATTCTCCAGATTGAGCGGACAAATGGATTCATTGACAGACAGGTACAACCGATGACCCATACCCCGCTTGCGGAGTTGACGCTTCTCCACGCCAGCTTTTATCAGGCGCTGTCCGACCCAAAGCGGATCATGATTTTGTATGCGCTGGCAGAGCGACCCTGGCGCGTGACAGCTCTGGCGGCTGATTTGCGCCTGCCGCAACCGACAGTCTCGCGTCATCTGCAAATACTGCGCCAGCAATCACTTGTCCTGACGGAGCGAGAAGGAACAGGGATCACATACCGGTTGGCGGACCGCCGGATTATTCAGGTTTTAGACATGATGCGGCAAGTCATGTTCGATGCGTTGAAACGACAAACGGCCGTTTGCAACCAGTAATCACGGTAGCGATCAGGAAGGATACAATGACAAAACTCAACTCACCCATCGTTTTAGGCTTATTGCTGTTAGGCGGCGTCATCCTCATGGTGGGGTTAATGCTGCCCAACACAGCACAGGCCCAATGCGGTTCATCCGCCTCCTCATGCAGAAACTGCCACGAAGTCCAGGGCGAAGACCCCGTCAACACTGATGGCACAAACTGGCACGAAGCCCACGCCTTCGGCGACTTTTGCGAATTTTGCCACGCCGGCAACGTGCAAGCCACCGACAAAGAAACCGCCCATGTCGGCATGGAAGCGCCGCTGGACAATGTGCAGGTTAGCTGTGGCAACTGCCACGCCGCCGACCTGGCTGCCCGCGCCGACGTGTACGCCGTCGCCCTGGGCGTGGAAATTGGCGGCGGTGGTTCCGCTTCCGGTTCTGGCGCGCAGTCCCCGTCAAGTGGTAATGGGGACAGCAGTGGTGGTGGGGAAACGGCCGTTGTCCCCCCACCCCCCTCTACCTCTAGCGCCAGCCCCAGCGCCA
>JACSRF010000168.1 GCA_014879875.1 Anaerolinea sp. | reverse complement strand
GCCGCGCGCAACGCGCCCGCGCTGACCAGGCCCACGCCAACGGCCGTTTGCAGCCCGGCGAATCCGGCGCTGGCCACGCCGGCGGCGGTGCTGCCAGCCTCTCTTATTTTGCCCGTCACCGCGTCCAGGCCGCTGCTGGCATTATCGGTCAGTTTGAGGAGTAGTTCCAGGACTGCCGACATTAGCGCATTTCCTCCAATCGCCGACGATCAAGCTCCAGCTTGCGAAACTCCGCCTTCAGGTAGCAGCTCAATTCATCAAGGTAGTCGGGTGACATTTCCATAATCTGCTCTGGCGTCCAATGAAACCGGGCAGCCAGGGTGACAAATAAATCGTACTCCCCGGCCGCCCGGTCGCTGCGTATACCATTTAGTGCCTCTAGCCACCGCCCTTCCACTTCCGAAAGATAGCGGCGGCGCGCTAGTTTGGGTCGTCCATCGCCTCCGGAGGCGTCACGATTGCCGTCTGACGCCTGTTCAGCGTTCCGATACGTTCCGCTACCAGGTCAATCCAATCCCCACAGTCCACCGGGTCCAGTCGCTCTATATTCTCCGGCGTACAAGGCACTAATCGGCCGTCAGACTCAAAGGCCGGGCCGGCCCAGCGCACAACATTGTGCTTCATCAAAATCATCTTTTGCGCCGACAAAGAAAACACAATATCCATAGAGGGTATACGGCCGTTTTGCGCCTTGCCCATTTGCTCCGAACTGACCCTGATTTTCATCAGGTCGGTTTCTACGGCCGTTTGCGTGCGCAAATCCATCCGTGCTCGCACCCATACCCGATTGTCGTCATCCAGCGCGATTTCCACCTTTTGCTTGGGGTCTACAAATGTAGCCATTACAGTGTCGCCCTCGCGTTCTGCACAGCAACCCGATAGTCAGCCGCCAGAGTCGCATCATACTCACTCTCAATGGTCAACTCGACAACGCGATTCGCGCCCTTCTCGCCCCATTCCAGTAGGTCAAAAGGCCCGTAAAGGTCCATCTCGAAAAAGTTGTAGTAATCCACCATAGATACAGTTTCGATCAGCGCGCCATTGTGCCTTACCCGTACCTTCAACGTGGTCGCCGCCGTCCACAGGTCATACTGCACCATGTCGGGAATTTCCATGACCAACTTCGTCTTTGCCGCTGTCGGCGTCCGCCCCAGGCCAGAATACTCCAATCCGCCATTTGGCCCCGCCGCCAGATACTTATACTCATACCCTACCGGTATGGTATGCTCGACGGAAATGATGCGCCCGGTAACGGCCGTTGAGCCAATGACGCTGCTCGTATCAATCCACACCTGCATCTGCTGGCCAGGCAGCAAATCGCCGGCAATGGAGGCGGGCGACGTGGGCGCGCTGACCTTCGCCGGGAAATTGGTTTTTCCCTTAACGCTCACCGTGGCGACATCTTCGCTGCTGGCATCATTTTTGATGGTAATCTCATCAATCGTAGCAAAGTCAGCCTGCCACGACTGGATATTCGGATCACCAGCCCACACCGTCGCCGTCTTCGTATCATCAGCGTTGACCGTGCGCACAAACGCCCACAGCTTCGACAACGTGCCCGGCGTAGTCGGCGACGTAACCGGCTTCACCGCCATGTTAAACAACAACGGCAGGATGTTGGGATCAGCCGCGCCCTCACCTTCCCACTCGCCCCATCTCCGAGTGGGTTTCGTGCGGTAATTTTGTACCAGCGTTCCCCGGCTCTCTTTTGGGCGATGTAGGGTCTGTTTCGGCGTCAATTTTCCCGATAAATTCAGCAAGTGCGTCGGGGTGGCAATCGCCACCCCGCGCGTAGTCTCCAGCGCCAGGTGCAGGCGCTCAAAGGCAACCTCTGTAAATGCCATTAGTCATTCTCCAGTTGTGCCAGCGCCGCCCGAACGTTCACCAGGCGCGCCGGGCCAATACCCGAAATGTTGAGGAGCTGCTCATCAGTAGCTGCAGCTATTTCGGCGACCGTAGTAAATCCGGCATTTGCCAGTGCCACAACGATTTCCACGCCGATGCCAGGAATGTTCAGGGCTGGCGCATCAACAACGGCCGTTACGCGAGCGTAAAAGGGACAAACCAGTACGCTCGCCTGCACGTGTTCAGGCAGCGCGTCCCATGTCGCCTTATCAACATCAGCCAGTGGCACGCCATCCAGGAACGCGCCTGTCGGGTTTTTGAGCGGGTTGTAAGTAAACAGGATATTCATTAGCCAAATTGCGTAGGGAGAGCGATAGACAGAGGCAGGCTGAATTTCAGCCCGAAATACTGTCCATCCCCCCAACCCAGATAACCTACACTGTGCGTAAACAGCGCGCCCGTAGCGCCGCCATCGCCGCTCCAGGACACAGTATTACTAATTCGCTGGTCAGCTAAAATGACCTGACCAATGCCAACCGGCCAACGCAGCGCGTGCGCGTGCAGCTGCGGCAGGCCGGCTTGCCGCGAGCCAACCATCACCCAGATCGCCACGTAGAACCGATACAGGTACACACCAACAGCCTTGCGCTCAAAGCTGTGATCTTTGCGCTCCGGGTCCAGCGACAAAACGATAAACGGGAAATCAGCGAGACTAACCGACTCACTTGGATCAGCGATGACCCGGCGCGGAATCGGGTTAGTCATCGTGCGCAGTCGCGCCGCCAGCGCGTTCAATGCTGCCGGTATTAATTCATGCGACTCACTCATTCCGTGTACCTCACGTAATCGCGCAGTGCGTCACGCACGTCGCGCGGCCAGCCCGACGGCGGTATCACCAGTTGCCCCAACGCCGGGATAGCCGTCACGCCAATGGGCGCCTCCCGCAGCTTATACGCCCACCAGATCAACCGCCGCGCCGTCATCTCGAAATCGCCAGGCACGGCGTCCAGGTCCGCCCATCCGCCCGTGTAACTCATGCGCGTCTTAATGCGCTGCCCACGATACGCACCATAATCACTATCCAGGACACGCACAACACAGCCGTTACGCCGTTCTTCTACATCCAACAAAGATGGCGACACGGCCGTATACTGTCTGATACGGCCGTATCGCCATTCAAACGTCGTCGGGGTGGTCATGGTAGGCACAGGCGCGTAGCAAAACAACACCCCATCACGATCCACGTGGCCGGGCCGTTCCTGGCTAACATACGTCGCCTGGCCGAAATCAACGCCGCAGTATCGGTCAATCTGGCGACTATACGCCTCGATCAACTGGTTCAACAGCGCATCATCGGCCACGCTCTCGACGTTGCCATATGCAACAACCCGGCTCACTGTCGTGTACAACATTTGCTATCCGTTGCCGATGTTCGTCAGGACGCCCAGGGCGAAGGGAGCATAACATTTCAGCATCTCTTCGCTGTAGACACCAATTGCATTCGAGCGCGTGACAATGGGCCAGGGAATCTGATAGTAGTCACGACGACACTGGATTTCTGCAACCTGCGGCACATTGGCGCTTTGGTAGTACGCGGGCAGATTTTGACACCAGGCCATGATCGTGCCGGGCGGCAAGTTGGGGTGCAGGCGAATCGGGATGAACTGCCCACCGTTCAGACTGTACGGGTTCACGTACCAGCCTAATACCTGCCCGGCGGCAAACGTCACCTGCTGCGGGTTGGCGGCGTCAATATTGAAGCGCACCAGCGGGTTGGAGCCATTCACAAACGCTTTGGTGTAGATGTTGGTGAGTTCCTGCGCATTAACATAGATTTCTTCAGGGGATAATCGGTAGTTATCCCAGAAACTCTTCAACATCGCGTCAATTTCTACGATGGTTCCCCGGCTGGAAGCGGTCAGTACCGTGCCCGTCCCGGCCGTGCCCGTTGCCAGCGCATTGTAATACGCCAGCGAGGAGTTGAAGGCGCTGTACAGCAACCCATCAAAGGCCAACGACGCATTCCGGCTGCGGTCAGTGGCCGCGTCGGTGATGGCGCTGAGGGCCTGCCCGGTGGCCGCCAACGGCTCAGAAATCTTGTGGCTGTTGATAGTCGTGATGGCTTCCAGCTTTTCGTTACCGGCCGTGCCTACATACCAGGCATATGCCACAGCGCCCTTAATGGCTGTCACGCTCATAAAGAGCGTTTGCCCCAACGTCACGGCCTGGGTAGCCGCCGCGCCCGCCGCGCTGCTGCCACCATTGAGGGTAATCGTTGCCCCATCCATGCCAGTTTGCGCCACCTCGCGTTTGATGCCCCCGGCGATGGTTGCCATCTGGTAGCCCTCGAAAGTCAACGCGAAAACACGCACGCTGTAGGTGGCGGCCGGTAACGTCGCACCAGTCCCCGACGCCGACAAGGTTGGCGTCGCCGTTGCGCCCAACAAAACCGAGCGATTTCCGCCCAGAATGGCGTACTCCTCCAGGATCATCGTCTGCTGAAGCAGCCGCATCCCAGACGTAGACAAAACGTCCTCGAAACCTGCCCCTGCTGATTGCGCCTCAAACGTCACGTCACTTTCCAGCCCCAACGTCACATAATTGGCGCTTTTGTCGGCCGTAGTAATGGTCATGCGCGGCGCACGCTGACCTTCAGGAACCCAACCCATCGCCGGAAGCCCGGAAGGCCCGCCAATGGCAGTTACTTCTTTCCAGTTGGCGGCCACGCCCGCGCCGCTGCTTTTGGTTTTGCGCGGAATGCGGTTGCGCAAGGGCGTCAATACCGGGTACAAATTTTTGGCCGGGGCTTCCAGGTCATACGCCACCAGGTTGTTAGCCAGGGTGACAGTCCCCGTCGCCTTGCGCAGATCATCCATATTGCCCGATAACGGCACCTGACCCACGATTTTCTGCAGTCCCACAATGGTTTCGGCCGTCACATCCCGGCCACCCTCGTTAATCCATCGCATCTCTCAAATCTCCTTGTATGTGCGATACGGCCGTTTGCTATTTGGCCTGGCCGTTGGCGCTGGTCAACAACTGATCCAGCTCATGTTGATAATTCGCCCGCAATCCCGGATGAGGCTCCGTCGCGGCCAACCGCTTGAGTTCGTCAATGCGCGCCGACTTGTACACAGTTTCATAATCCGCCACGGACGTTGCCGCCGTCTGAACGGCAATTCTCTTCTCCGTCTGGCGCAATATGGGGCCTCCTCCAACCGGTTGCTTTTCGATGGTCGTCAGACGGCCCTCTATCGTCGCCAAAATGTCGCCCACCTTCAGCAGCTGATCCATCACCGGCTTAACGGCCGTTTCCCCCGCCAGCTTCGCCACGTCACCCGCGCCAGAAACGGCCGTTTTGTCCAGACCGTAAGCAGCCTGGAGCTTCATTGCCGTTTCGTCGCCCGCGGCGCTCATCATGTCAATGAGCGCCTTCAGCACCTTGTGCATCGCGGCGATGTTACCTGAAGAAATCTTCCGCCCCGCTTTGCGCAGGTTGCCGGCGTTGGCACTCATCGCCAGATCGCCCGCGCCCTCCGCCAGCGCCGCGCCGTCAGACAATTCGCTTTCGGCCTCCGCTTCTGGCGCTTCCACCTCGCCGCTGGCCTGCATCACCAGCGCGATTGCCTGCGTGTACAATTCCGCGCCGGGTAGGTCGCCATCCAATTCAGTCTGGTTACGCGCGGCCTGGATCAGGGTGATGATTTTGGCCGGGTCTGCCGCGCCCTTCATCAACGTCCACAATTCGTCAATCGTCATACGTGCCTCCATTTTCCATAACAAAATCCTGGCGTCCGGATTGGCCGGGCGGTCTACCAGGCTGATTTCGCTCAACAGAAGTTTCAGGATACGCCGGACAATCCGGCCGTCGGGCAGATTCTCCAGCACAGCATCAACAATGCGACCGCCAATGGAAAAGCCCTTGTAAACCCCTGCCTTGACCTTTTCCCACGCCGTGTCATCCACCACGCGGGCAGTAATTTGCAGCTTACCATCCACAACCTCAGCTTTTACGGCCGTGCCTACAGCACTGTGGGCATGCATCTCACGAATATTAGCCCAGGCCATATAGCCATCCAGCGCCTCCTCGATGGCGGCCGGGTCAATCACATCACCGTCAAAACGCTTTCCGTCCCACTCGCCTGGCTGGTTATCCAGCGTCTCAGACGATGCAATACCGACGACAATGCGCTCCTCTTCAGTTGCTGAAGTTGCTGATTTAGTAAATTTGGCAAAAAGGTTCACATTCATAAACAAAAAAAAGCGGCGAAAGGTCTAAGACCTTTCGCCGCTGCTGATTTACAGGTGGGGCGCGTCACTTTGGTACGATGATTGGGGGCTTCCCCAATTCCTTCCTGATTGTGTTCAGGAGCGGGATCATTTGCCGCTCCAGCTTTTCTAATTCCCGGTGGTGTTCTAACATCACCGTTTCGGGCATTATAGCACTAGCGTTCTGATTCTGTAAAGTACCGTCCCCGGTGGTCAAATCAATCACCCCCCAGCCGGGCGGCGATTTTCTGCGCGCCGAGCTCGAAGTAACCTTTGATGGCGTCATAATTGACATCAACAGCCTCCTCGTCAGTAGTCCAGCGCCCCGCGTGGACTTCGGCCTGAAAGCCTGCACCCTGCACATACGGACCGTAAGGCGTCGAATTGCCGATACTGCCCTCGAATCCCCTCGCTACAGTTCGCCACTCAGGATTAGCCGCTGCCCACGTGCGCCCCAGAGTCAGGGTGCGCACGTAAGAACTATCAGGAAGCGCCGCTGGGTAGCGTTTCAGGTCGCTAACCAACAGCAGCAAGGCAGCATCGCTCATCGGCTTCAACTCTTGCGCAACAATTTCCGGCGCATGACGAAACGCCGCTATTAATACCTCGTCACCCTTCAGTTCAATCTGAGTTTGCATTGTGTTGGCCTACCTACGGTTCAGTTTGCTTGGCTTCGCTTTCACAGGCCAATACCTCAATGGTCGTTTCGGCGATAGTCAACATATTAGCCATGTGCGCCACAACTAACATCAACTGATGACCAGGCAAGCCCGCCGGATCATTGGCGGCGTATACCTGGCAATTACAAATAAGGCGCTGACTCCGTTCATCGAATGCGCTCATCCAGTTATTGGTTGTTGTGGTAATCATCGCCTTTTTCCTTTTGTAGATAATTCAAGTATTCCCTTAATTCCAGGTTCGCTTCTATCTTCTCCACCCAGTAATCAACCACACCCTCCGCAAACTCTCGCAGAACATCAACGAGTGGCAAAAACGCAGTGCGAACCGTTTCTACAATCGCCTGCACATACGTGCGCACTTCATCCTGTTCCGCTTCGCTTAACGTGTTCCAATACTCAATCGCGGAAGCTTTGCGCTTGTCCTCATCTGGAATTGCCAAAATAACCCGAAGCTGGTCTATCGTTTTCATAATTCTCCTGGCTCCTTTAACACCGGCCGAATGTCGCAACGGCAATGGTTGTGAAATCCCGGCAGCCCGTCTTCGTCGTCAATATCGTGATACTCGCCCTCTTTCGGCGCGCAAATGGGACACACCCGGCTATCCCGTGCCGTGTTGATTTCGTATCCCTTCACCACACCCGTTGCGGCCCAGGCGCGCCGTTGCCCGCGCGCAAACAAATCGGTAACAGCGTCCACGGCCGCCACGTCCGGCCGGCGGCCCTGCCACACCTGCGAAACACGCGCGATCAGTTCAGGCATCGTTCCACCGGTAGAAATCCAGTCGGCGACGATCTCCGCCGTCAACGTTTCCCCTGCCTCGCTCATTTGTAACGCAAACGCCAGCGCCCGCTCTTGCGCCAGCTTCAACACCTCCTGGTTGATCAGCGTCCAATCAGCCCCGCCCCAGGCCAATTGTTCCACAGCGTTATAGGCCGCGTGACGCGCCAGCTCATCAAAGAACTCCTGGATCGCGCGCTTTACCAACGGCCGTTCCTCCCGCCAGAGCGTCGCCAGTTCTGCTTCAGGCGACGTGCTGGACGTTTCCAGCACGGCCGTTACCCGTCCCAATTGCTGGCCGTAAACCTGGCGCATCAACTCGTCTGCGCGTGTTTCCCATCCTGCCATGTCATCTGGTTGCTCATCCCGTTTGGCAACGGCCGTTTTTGCCGGTGGCGTTTGCTCACCCGCGCCGCGCTGCCCAAGATGGAGACCTGCTGCACCAGGTACACCAGGTACACCAGGTACAGCAGGTGCAGCAGCTGCACCGGGTGCAGGCGCGGGCCCAGGCGCGGGGCCTGCCAGCCGATCCGCGTATCGCAGCGACCGACTCTCATCAACAGAAATCACCCCGGCAGCAATATCCAACGAGTGAATCTGAGACTCTGTAAGCTCATCTTCAATAATGCGGTCCCTCACCCACTGCCATTCCAAATCCGGCTCACCCAAATCAAACTGAATGATCGGATCAAGAACGGCCGTTTTTAGCCATTCCGCCAAACTCTCTTCGCGCAATTCGGTAATATCGTTTTGTACCACGCCCTGGGAGCGGTTGACGCTTTCGACAAAACCCAGAGCTTGCGGCATACGGCCGTAGGCGGCGCACGTAATCTGCATCATGAAATAATCCAGGGTGGTCTCATACCGAAATGGGCGCAATTCCGTCACGTCCGTTTTGAATGGAACAAAGCGCATCTTGCGCCGGGCAGCGTCACTACCTTCCAGAATCGCGTTGAAATACTCCTCGAACTGGGCAATTTGCTCCGGCGTCATCATAGATTCAGGCGCGGACGCCAACATTTCGGGCATGTTGCCATCGGTGAAGTAGGCCAAATCAAACGTTTGCTTTCGCAGCGCCTGATTAATGCGTAGGATGATCCACTCCGTTGGCGGGAAGCCGTAAGGTGTATTGGCGCGCGCCCATCGCGGCCGATACATCAACTCCTCAGGTGCATAAATGGGCAACACCTCGTCATCGGGCACACCATCCCGCCGGAATTGGCTTTCGGGCCGGCCGTAAAGTACCTGTTGGTAAGCGACCGTCCTTCCTCGTTCATCCAACAGCGGCTTAATCGTCGATCCATCCACCACTTCCAGCGCATACAACCCCCCACCCCGGTTGGGGCGCTTGTAGAGGCTCAAGGCATCAATCGTCAACACATCATACAGCGCCATAGCCAGCCACGAGGCATAATCATTCAGTCCGTCCGGCTTGCGCCAGAACTTTGTTGCCGCGTCGCAGCGTGGCATCAAATCTGACCGACGTTTGTCTTTGGGCACAATAGCCCACTTCTTACGCTGAAACTCTTCCACCAACGACGCAATGCAGATGGATGCTACATCATACAGCGCCGCCAGGTTGCGCAGCTGCTCGAATGGCGCCAACGGCGTTGCAGTCGAATATTCCCGGCGCGGCAAAACGGCCGTGTTCACGCCGGTTGGGTACTGAAACTGACGTGGCTCCGTGATGGCCGTTTCCGGCCTTGCCGCTGGCGTTGGCTCCAGCGGCAAAGCCGGCCCAAACGGACGGCCGTTCAGCGCATCCCAGGCCGCGCCCACGCGCCCGGCGATAGTGGATAAGTCCCTGGTTTGTGTCCCTGGTGGCATTGCTGGCATTTACGCCTCCTTTTTTTTCATCGCTTCCGCTCGCTGGCGGTAGAATTCCAGCAAGTCGTTATTCTTGAACACGCTGCCCAAAATGTAGCGCAGCGCATCCAAGAAATGATACTGCTCTTTATTCAAAATTTCATCGGGTATCGGCTCTCCCGTGGCCTTGTTCATTTTTCGGCTGTATGTACCAATCTGCCCCAACGCGCCCTGGCAGGTGTCGCAGACCATCAACTGATTTTTTTTGATGACACTGTACACGCGATTGATACCCAACCAAACATCAGAAATGTCCGGTTCGCCCACCGGCAGCCCGGCCGCTCTAAACTCCTGCCTCCACTGACCCTCGGATTTGGAGCCGCCCTTCCACACCTGGCAATTCCAGGCTTTCAAATCAGCGGCGTGTTCTTTGGCCGTGCGCCCGCCCTGGTGGTATTCATTCACCAGGTAGAAAATTCCCGTCTCCGGGTTTTGGCGCAGGTGCAGGCAAGCCGTGTTCACCCCGCCGTAGTCCATGCCGCCATAGGACGGCCAATCTGCGGGAACAGCAAAAGGCGGGATGGTGCAAAGGCGACTGTTGAAGGCATCGTAAATCATGCCCGGCGGCTTATCGAATTGACCCCGGTATTGCATGTTGATCACATGCTCTGGCATTTCGCGCAATGCCAGCTCAAACTCTTCTTTGGGAAAAGAAGGGTTTTGTATGCTGGCAAACTGGACAAATTCCACATCCGAACGGCCGTTACGCCACTCATCATAAAGCCGCCTCAGCCAGTTGTGCAGCACATACAGCGTCGTTGTGCCCAACACGCGGCCGCGTGTCAGGCTCAGTCGGCGGCGGATCGCGCGCCACGTCTCAGACGAGAACGATTCCATGCCGCACTCATCTAACCAGGCTGCGTTAGACGTAGAGGACTCCAACCCGCTGCCAGATTCCGCACTGCGCAGAATGACCCGCCCCCACATACGGTCATCGGCCCGCTTTGCCCAAAACGAACCTCCTTTGGGGTTCGCCTTAGATTTGGTCGTCGGGTCCCGTAGCTCCAGCACCTTGTCACCGCTCCAATAACGGCCGTTGCCAGTAATCGTCTCGAAGAGTTCCCGTGTGGCGGGGAGCATCTTCAACTTGAACATATCATAGCTGGCGGTGGCTGCCAGGTAGTCACCGGCGCCCCGGCCAATAGTTGGGTGATAGATTTCCCGGTGTAACCAGTGCGGCCCAAACGACGTTTTGCCGCCCTGCGTACCCGCCAAAACAAAAATAAAGCGACGGAGACTGTCCCACGCCTGCCACTGCCCCGCGTGGAAATCCAGCACCAGGCCACCATCAGGCGTCAGGTGAAATGGCTGCCCAATTCCCTCAGCCATCGCTCCCCCGGTTCTCAGCAATGTATTTCACGTGAGCAATCACCGGATCGTCGTCGTTGCCCTTTGCGCCAAACAAACCATGATACCGCCCCACATCCACCAGCGCCGTGTGCGCATCGTAAAACTCCACCACCTGCACCGCGCTGTCGGCTCCTGTGCGCTCATAGCCAACCTTTTTAATCAGGTGGCCCAGACCATCGTCAATGAGCCTCTCCAAGTCACAGAAAATCTCATTGCGTATCGGGTCCCATTTCATGTATTTTCCGTATTCCGCCTTCGCCTGCTGGCTCAATCGCGCAACCACCTCGGCCGCGCTCATTTCCTGCTCGTGGAAATACTCATCAATCGCCGCCTGGATACGCTTATGGCGTCGCAACCGTGGCCCCTGCTTGTCGGGATGCGCATACCCGGCGGCTTCGGCCGCACGGGTGGCATTGCCGTGCAGCAAATACTCAACGACAAACTGTCGCTGCTGAGACGACAATTTGGAAACCACATCGTTTACGGCCGTTTCGATGCGCGTGCGCCCGTTGATGCTGTCCATCGCCCCTACCCTACAATTCCCTACATGCGGGCGTCACCTGCACCCTTGCGCGCAATTTGACTATACGCACAAAACGCCAGCCCATCAATAAAAAATTTACCCAAGCACGCTCGTTGTAGCTCATGCGGTCTATTATAGCAGTTTCCGCCCCCCGTGCGTGCCTGTCACTGACCAGGCTAAATCAGGCTCAGCCCAGTGACGGCCGTCACGCGCCCTGGGCAATTGCGCCTGGCCGAGTGACGAGGCGAGAAACAGTTAGGGAGCAGAAAGGGATGTGTATACCCCTTTCTGCTCCCTAACTTGGTCGGCACGGCCGTCGCTGTCATTCGGCCAAGCGCAATGACTGACGTGGGGTGACGGCCGTCACCCCGCCGGCGTCATTTTCGGCCGGCGAGTTACGCCTTAAGCCGCCCGACATACTCGCTCTTTAGCCGCCCACCCTCGCGCCAACGCCGGTAGATGTACTGTCTGCCTTTGATGGTCTTTGTTTCCAGGTAGCCGCGCCCAGGGCTGGCCTTTCCGTTTCCGTTTCCGTTTACTTTCACCTTTTCTTGCTCATCACCATCGCCCAACAGCGCGTCTAATTCATCGTAGCGTCCCGCCAGCAGCAGCGCATGGTGATACAACGCCTCCTGCGCTTCGGCATCCATCGCTCGCGCCAGTGCCAGGATTTGGCCGGGCACTGGGTTGGCCTGCTCCTCAATGCGGTCTATTCGCGCCAGGAGAAATTTGAGTCCCCGGTCTGGCGTGGGGAATGACTCGTCGGTACGGCCGTGTTGGGGGTGTTCCGCCCAGTACCAGCCAAGTTCGTTGTGGTGGAGCATCCAGCCGCGTTTGGTGTAGTCGTCGGGGAGTGTGTACATAGCTAAGTAAAGAAACGGCCGTTTTGCCTTCGATGATGACAAAACGGCCGTTGTAGATTTAATCGTCGAAGTACCCGCAGCCTTCGCAATCTAGGCAGTTTGCCATCACCACGCCGCCGTTGTGTGCGCCGTCGCTATCGTTTCGAGCGCGGCCGCGATGCGTTCTAGCGGCGTCAGTTGCGTCAATTCCGGCAATTCCGGCAACTGTGGCAGTGCGGCCTGGTCAACAGCTTCGGCCTGGTCAACAGCTTCGGCCTGGGCTTCGGCTTCGTACTCTGCCCGCTGCGCCAGCAATTCGGGCTGATACTCGCGCCAGAGCCATTGGGCGCGCCCAATG